>CAZGWV010000074.1:0-15615 GCA_964529555.1 uncultured Rhizobium sp. | reverse complement strand
GCCGCGCAATCGGCCAGCGTGAAGGTGAGCCCCGTCGCCCAGCCGCCTTCCGCCATGTCGCGATCGACCAGCGATAGCGACACTTCAAGCTCGTTGCGCCATTTCTCGACGCCGGTTGGGTCTTTCGCGCCTTCGGGGCGCAGCCGGTCGCCGACGATCTTCTGCATCTTGTCGTGCACATGGAGATCGTAGAACCGATCCGACAACCGCACGCGCAGGGCAAGGTCGCGGTCAGCCGGAATCAGCCGCGCGGCGGCTGGAGAATGCATCGAGAGATATTCGATGATGATGCTCGATTCTGGAAAGCCCTTGCCGGCCTCCTCGTCCACCAGCACCGGGAACTTGCCCAGCGGCGTCATCCGCACGAAGCGCTCGCGCGCGTCCGCGTCGGAAAGATCGACAATCTCGCCTTCGAACGGAATATCCGCCTCGTAGAGCGCGATCAGCACCTTCCAGCAGTAGGACGACAGGGGGTGATAATAGAGCCGCAACGCCATGTCGTACTCGCTTTCAGGTTCAGGCCGTGGCCGGTTCAGGCCGTGGAACGTCCGGTCGATAACGGCGGATGCCTTGGTCGCTCCAGCACTTGACTGTTCGCCTAAGTGTCATGCGGATGCATATCTGCAAGGGCTTTTGGTGCCTTTCTCTCTGTCTTCCCGCCATTCATGTTAATTGCTCGGGCGTGTTGACCGCGCCTGCTTGACGCTGTCTTGATCTTGCCGGGCGAAACGATGGGCGGGATGTGCAGATGAAGCTGGCTTTGAAAATCCTTGCCGGGGTGGCGGTGGTTCTCGTCATCGTGGCCGGCGTCGTGCTGTGGCGCGCGAACGAGTTTGGCGCAAAGACCGATGCGCAGGCCGCGATCACCTTGCCTGAGCCGCCGGCGGTTGATGTCGCCGCCGCCGCCGAGAGTCTCGGCGCCGCCATCCGCATCCAGACTGTCACCTATGCGTCCGGCGATCCCAAGCCCGGCGCCGACCAGCCCTGGATCGACCTCGAGGCCACGCTGAAGGCGCGCTATCCCGCCATCTTCGCGGCGATGACGATGGAGAAAATCCTCACCCACGCCATGCTGATGACGTGGACCGGGACCGATGCGTCGCTGCCGCCCGTCATCCTCATGGCGCACCAGGATGTGGTGCCCGTGAACCCCGGCACGGACGCCGACTGGACCCACGGTCCCTTCGGCGGGGTGGTCGCCGATGGCTATATCTGGGGCCGCGGCGCGATGGACGACAAGGGCTCGCTGATCGCGATCCTCGAAGCGGGCGAAGCGCTCGTCAAATCCGGCTGGACGCCGAAGCGCACCGTCATCTTCGCTTTCGGCCATGACGAGGAAGTTTCGGGCGCAGGGGCCGAGGCGATTTTCGCGCTGCTGAAATCGCGCAATGTGACGCCGGCCATGGTGCTCGATGAAGGCTATGCGGTGCTCGACACCTATCCGCTCACCGGAAAGCCTGCCGCGCTCATCGGCGTTGCGGAGAAGGGCTATATCTCGCTCCAGATCACCGCGACGACAGAGGGCGGTCACTCGTCGCGTCCGCCGCCGGAAAGCGGCGCCGTGCGCATTGCACGCGCGCTCGTCGCGCTGGAAGAAAACCAGATGCCGGCTGACCTTTCGGCGCCGCCTTTCAACGAGATGATCGAGGGCGTCGCGTCCGATCTGCCTTTCACCATGCGCCTGGCTTTCGCCAACCAGTGGCTGCTGGGCTCCGTCATCGCCGACCAGATCGCCGCCGACCCCACCGCCAACGCCATCGTCCGCACCACCACTGCGCCCACGATGATGAATGGCTCGATCAAGGACAATGTGCTGCCGCAGCGCGCGAGCGCCGTGGTGAACTTCCGCATCCATCCCAAGGACTCGGTCGCTTCGGTCACGCAGCACGTCAAGGATGTCACCTCGCACATCGAGGGACTGACAATTACGCCCTACGAAGACGGCATCGGCTCGGAGCCGTCGCCCGTGTCCTCGACGACGAACGAAGCCTATCGCGTGCTCGAAGCGGTTGCGCGCGCGACCGGCGGCGGCGAGGTTCCCGTGGCGCCCGCGCTTGTGGTTGGCGCCACCGATGCGCGTTACGCCTCTGCGATCAGCAAGGATGCGATCTATCGCTTCGCGCCGGCGATCTATGACGACGTCGATCTCAACGGCTTCCACGGCACGAATGAGCGCCTGTCGGTCGATAATCTCGGGCGGATGATCAAGGGCTACGCGCAGGTCCTGATGGCGCTCTGCGGCTGAGGCGTCAGCCTTGCCGTCACTTGACCGGCGCGGGCAGGGCGGGGTGCGGCGTCACTTTCAGTTCGGCGGGCGCTGCGCGATCCGGCGTCCACAGCCAGCCGCCCTTCCTCATCTTCACCGGCGCGCCATCGGGCCCCGGCGCGACTTCGCCCTCATAGCGCCGTCCGTCTTCCGCTTCGAGCACGCCGAGCCCGGAAGCCTCGTCGCCGCTCCACTGGCCTGACCACGTCATGCCATCGCCGGATTGGCCAACGCCATGTCCGCTGCGCCGGCCTTCCGTGAACTCGCCGCGATAGGACGCCGCCATCTCGCCATCGCGATCGAGGAACGACATCACGCCCGCGCCATGCGGACGTCCGTTCTTCGTCTCGCCCGAATAGAGCGTCGCCTTGCCCCATGCCAACGCATTGGGATGCTGTGCCGCCAGTTCGATTGCGCGCTGTGCTGCAAGCTGCGCCTGCCATGCGTGCTCGCGCGCCAGTGTCACCGTATCGCGCAGGCCCGCATCGACGGAAGCGAGCGGAAACGCGCTCATCTGGTTCACCGCATCCATCTGCCCCAGCCGCGCCGCCAGCGCATCCGCGCGGCTGCGCTCGGCCACCAGCGCGCTTTCGAGTTTCTTCGCGAGGCGTTCGTAGTCGTTGCGCTCCAGTTCAAGACTGTTGCGCGCGCGTTCCGCTTCGTCCGCACGGCGGCTGGCTTCGTCGAGGCGGACTTCCAGATCTTCCGGCGCCAGTGCGAGGCTCGCACGACCCAGCCTGGCGCGCAGCTTCTCCACCAGGCGCGTCCATCGCCGCGATCCCGTCTCGATATCCTCTGTGGTCAGGCGCAGCGCCTGGCTGCTCGGCGGAAACTCGCCCGGCCCGGCCTGCACCGCGAGATCGCAGCGCGGCGGCATCGCGCCAGCTCCAGCCGCCGCGACCAACGCCATCACAATGGGCGGGTCTTCGGGATCGGGGTCAACCGCGCTCGCATCCTCCGTTTCGACCTTCAGCTCGCCCAGCGCGCGTTCGAGCCGGCGGCGGAAAGCGCCGTCGATTTCAGGGTCCCAATAGAGATGAAGCCGGCGCTCGCCCGCCATGTCGTCCCCCGCTAGCGGGAGGACACTGCCATGTCTGCGGTTTTGGCGGAAGATCGTTGCTCGGCCTGCCAGCGACGCCAGATGCTGAATATGCGCGGTCCGTCGATGATATAGCGCCGCCACAGCCGTCCGGGCTCGGAGCCAAGCCGGTGCAGCCACTCAAGCCGCGCCTGCCGCATCCATTTTGGCGCGCGCTGCGTCTCCCCTGAAAGGAATTCCAGCGCCGCGCCGCAGCAGATCGCAACGCCGGTGCAGCCCGCCGCGCGCGCCTCGCGCGCGATCATCTCCTGCTGCGGCGAGCCGACGGCGAGGAAGATGAATTGGGCAGGGTTTGTGTGGATGAAATCGACACACGCCGCCCGCGCCGCCGGATTGGTGCGCAGTCCGTGCGGCGCATCGAACCAGAGTAGGTCGCTCAAGCCGAAATCCGCGCGCAGCTTTTCCGCCAATTGCGCAGAACCGCCGATGATCAGCACCGTGTCGTCCGCCTTGATGTGCTGGCGGAACAGCAGCTCGACAATGTCCGCGCCCGGCGCGCAGGGCAGGGCCAGTTTCGAGACGCGCGCGAACACCTCGAGGATGCGGCTGTCGCACAGGTTGAGCCACGCTTCGTCATACAGCGAACGCAGCTCGGGGTTGTGCTCCAGCCGGACCATGTGATCGACATTGGGCGTTGCGACATAGGCGAACGCCTCGCCGCGGCGCGCGCGATCGGCCATCGCCTGCGCGGCCATCGGCGCATCGAGCGGGTCGAAATCGAGGTCGAGGAATGAAAGGCGCGTGCGTGCAGGCATCGGATATCCTTGCCCGCACCTTAACCCTTCCCGGTTGGCGTCTCGTTACCGGAACCTGAAGAATTGGTTTCAGCGCCCTCCCGGCCATAGCCGTATTTGCGCAGCAGGCCCCGCATCTGGTGATAGCTTAGACCCAGCTGGTCCGCCGCCTTCTTCTGGTGATTGCCGCACGCCTCAAGCGCGCTGGCGATCAGCTTGCGCTCGAATTCGGCTACGACGGCGTTGAAATCCACCGGCCCGGCTGGCGCGGGCGCGGGGGTGGCCATTTCGTGTGGAGCCGCTGCAACAGGCGCGGGAGCGACAGGCGTGCGCGTCTCCGGCGGCGCCGACAGATCCCGCGCTGGCCGCCAGGGCGAGTTGAACGGGTCGAGCGTTTCGGCAGAGAGCGTCACAGGTCCAAGCTGCGCGCCATTGGCCTGCGCCGCCATCGTGCGGAACGTCGCCCGCTCGGCGGCGTTACGCAGTTCGCGCACATTGCCGGGCCACTCATGGTCGCACATCGCCTCCAGCGCCTCGCGCGCCCAGCCGGGGAAGTCGCCTTCGAGTTCGCGCGCAATGCGCTGCCCGAAATAATCCGCCAGCAGCATCACGTCTTCCGGCCGCGCCCGCAGCGGCGCGATGGTGATGACGTCGAAGGCGAGGCGGTCGAGCAAGTCGGCGCGGAAGCGGCCATCGGCTGCACGCGCGGGCAGATCGACGTTCGTCGCCGCCACGATGCGCACGTCGACATTGATGGTGTCCTCGCCGCCCAGCCGCTGGAATTCGCCGTATTCCACCACACGCAGCAGCTTCTCCTGCACCTGCAGCGAGGCGGTCGCGATCTCGTCGAGAAACAGCGTGCCGCCATCGGCCTGCTCGAAACGGCCCTGCCGGCGCTTGGTGGCGCCGGTGAACGAGCCCGCCTCGTGGCCGAACAGTTCTGAATCCAGCAGGTCTTGCGAGAGCGCCCCGCAATTCACCTTCACGAACGGCTTGTCCCAGCGCGGCGACAGATAGTGGAGCCGTTCGGCGATCAGCTCCTTGCCCGTTCCGCGTTCCCCGATCACAAGGATGGGACGCTCCACCAGCGCTGCGAGCGAGACGCGCTCAAGCGTCTCCAGCCACGTCGCCGACTGGCCGATAAGTTCTGGAGGTGAGGGCGCAGCCATGTGGCGAGAAATACCTTATATTGGCGAACTTCGCCAGACACCCCGTGGCGGTTTTTACCAAAATCGTGAATCTCGCCGCGGTCGAAATACATAAAATCAAGTAAAAACAACTGTATGAATGTTTAATCAAAAACTGGCACGCCGGTTGCACTCTCTTGTTCATGCCGGGGCTACACCGGCGAAAACAGGAGCTGAGAGATGCGCTATTACGACAGCCGCGATCCCTACGAGAAGCCCAGCCCACTGGGACGTTTTGGAAGCTGGCTGGCCAACAGACGGTTTGAAAGCTGGGGCTTCTTCATCGCCGGCTTCCTGATCGCGCGCATCTTCTTCTCCTGATCCTCCACTTCATCGGCACAAGACCACCCACAAGAAGACTGCAACCCGAGAAGGCACTGCGAAAGGTTCTGATATGGGCATTTTCTCCCGTCTCTCCGACATCATCAACTCGAACATCAACTCCATGCTGGACAAGGCGGAGGATCCCGAAAAGATCGCCCGCTTGATCATCCAGGAGATGGAAGACTGCCTCGTCGAGGTTCGCTCCGCCGCCGCGCGGTCGATGGCGGACAAGAAGGAATACGAGCGCGATATCAAGACGCTCGAACAGACCCGTCTCGACTGGACCGCCAAGGCCGAACTCGCCGTGGAAAAGGGGCGCGAAGACCTCGCCCGCGGCGCACTCTCCGCCAAGCAGCGCGCCGAGCGCGAGATCGACAGCCGCCGCCAGGCGCTTGCCGCGATCGAGGAAGTCTCGGTCCGCCGCCAGGACGATCTGGAAAAGCTGCAGGCCAAGCTCGACGAAGCGAAAACGAAACATCGTGCGCTGGTCGTCCGCCGCGAAGCCGCCGAACACCGTATCGCGATGCGCTCGCGCATCGAGGTCAACAAGGTCGACGAGGCCATGCGCCGCTACGCCCAGGTCGAGCGCAAGGTCGACGAGATGGAAGCCTATGCCGACCTCATCAATGTCGGCGACCGTTCGCTCGAAGCGCAGTTCCAGGAACTGGCCGCCGAAGAGTCGATCGAGAGGGAACTGGCCGAGATCAAGCGCCGCCGCGGCGGTTCGCCTGCTCCCGCGTCCGCTCCGGTCCGCCGCAAGACAGCTGAGGGTGAGGACGCCTGATGGAAACGGAAGCGATCTTCGGGATGAGCCTTGGCCTTGTGGCCATCGTCAGTATCTTCGTCGTGCTGCCGTGGATGATCCTCCACTACATCTCGAAGGCGCGCTCCAACCGGAACCTCACCGAGGATGACGAGCGCATGCTCGAAGACCTCTGGCGCTCGGCCCGCACGATGGAGCGCCGGATCGAAACCCTCGAACGCCTGATCGAACCCGACGCCGTGCCGGTTCGCCCCAGGCCCACGCAGTCCACCCGTGGGGATATCAACTGATGCGCGACGATTACATCTCCTCTCCGAACCCCAAGCGCCTCTATCGCTCGCGGGAAAAGGTCATCGCCGGCGTCTGCGGCGGTATTGCCGAGCGCATGGGCTGGGACCCGACCATCACCCGCATCGGCGCCGCCGTCCTGATGTTTGCCGGCGTCGGCTTCATCTTCCCGGTTTACCTCGTGGTCTGGGCGATCACGCCGGTGCAGCCCTACCGGCCCCGCAACCTGTCGCCTGACGAGGAGCGCTTCTGGACCTCGGTTTCCGACCGCCCGAAGGAAACCTTCTCCAACATCCGCTACAAGTTCAAGGACATGGACGACCGGCTGGCCCGGATGGAACGCGCGGTCACCTCCGAGGAGTGGAAACTCCGCCGCGAATTCCGCGACCTGGAAGGCCGCTAGCCGAACACTGACTACGGAATACGCCTGGGGCGCTGCGGTGAACCTCCTCCTCCCGCACCGCAGCGCCCGAAAAGACGAACCAACTGAGCCCCATAACAAACAAGAGGGACACCATGGCTCGCGGACTCCAGATCAGGCTCGCCTGCGCCGCTACACTTCTCTGCCTCAGCTTTGCCGGCCTGTTTGCCGGAACGAGGTTCGGCGTCGTCCACCTCAATGCAGGCGACATGACGTTCGTCTTCGGTCCCGGCGAAAAAGGGATTACGATGGGCATGGCCGCTCGCGGCTGCCCGCCGGACTGCGGGTTCGACATCAACTGGCGTCCGCTCGGGACGCTGCAGACAGGAACGGGCGGCTAGGCACATGGACATCACAGGTCTCGTCGCCGTCTCCGCCCCCTTCGTCATGGTCGTGGCCATCGTCTGGCTGGTCCAGAAGGGCAAGAACGAGCGCGCCAACCTGCTCAGCGGCGCTTCGCGAAGGGACGACGCCATCGTGGGCCAGATGCAGCAGCAGATCGACCGGCTCACCGATCGGGTCGCCGTGCTGGAGCGCCTGGTCACGGATGACGACCGCCGCCTCAGCCGCGAAATCGACGGGCTTCGCGATCGCGGCCGCCCGCCAGCCTGACACAGCCTGACGAAGAGCAGGCCACGGAGAAACGCCAATGACCAACCCGACCCGGCCAGCCCCCGACGATCGCGCCGAGACACAGAAGCCGCCGCGCTTCACCGATATGCGCGACGTGCGCCGCGTGCCGTTGGGCAATCTCAAGACCGATGAAGAAGCAAGGCTCGCAGCCGAGATCGAGAAGCTGCGCGACTAGTTCACTGGCGCCGACACCGAGGGGATCACACGATGTACGATCAGAATTGCGGATACCGGAAAGGCCGCGATGCTTCGCGCGCCGAGCGTCAGGCCAAGCGCGCCGCCTGGCGCGCCCGCTGGGCCGCCCGCCGCGCCTCGCGCGGGGATTGGGAGCACTTCAAGGATCCGAAATTCTGGGGCCTGGATGCCGAAAGCATGAAGAGCTGGGGCATGGGCTTCGGCGAGGGCGCGCACGGCCAGGCGCCCGACCATAACGCAGAGATCGTCGCCCTCAACGCCAGGATCGACGCAATGGCGAAGACCATGGAAGCCATGCACCAGCGCATCATCGTGCTCGAGAAGCTGGTGACCGACGACGAGGCCCGCATTTCGCGCGAGATCGACCGGCTTCGCGACAAGCCCGACGGAGGCAAGTGATGGACTGGGGATGGATCGGCGTCGCCATCGTGGTCGGGCTCGGGATCGTGCTGTCGTTCACGCTGCAGGTCATCAAGATGGGGATTGCGCACGAGGAGAAGCGCCTGGCGCTGAAACACGGGCGCGGTGAAGCAGCGGCGCGCCTTGAGCAGATCGTCGCCGCCAACGAGGCCGAGATCGAGAAATTGCGCCAGCGCGTGCAGGTTCTCGAACGTCTTGCCACGGATGACGACCGCAGGCTCGCCGGAGACATCGACCGCCTGCGTGGCGAAGAACGGATCTGACCCATGACCGCACGCGCCAGCCTGAACGGAAAGACGACATGAGCAATATGGGCATCCTGATCCCGATCCTCGGCATCATGTGCGGTCTGATCGCCATCGTGGCGAATGCGCTGTTGCGCTCGCAGAAGATGAAGATCGAGATGATGCGCGAGGAACGCGCGTCCGGCGCATCCGACGCCGAGGTCATGCGCGAGCTGCAACGCCTGAAGGATCGCGTCGCCGTGCTGGAAAAGCTGGCGACCGACGACGACAGGAAACTCGCGGGCGAAATCGACCGCCTGCGCGGCGACGATATGAGGAGATAGGCCGATGGCGATCGGGGTGTTCGAATTCCTGCTGGGCGCTGTCATCGTCGGCGGCGTGAGCGGCGTGCTCACCAGCAAGCACAATCTTGAGCGCGAGAAGATCAAGGCGCGCGGCCTGTCCGCCGAGGGGGATGCCTTGAACGGCGTCGTCGGCGATCTGCACCAGGATGTCGCCCGCCTCAAGGAGCGCGTTCAGGTTCTGGAAAAGCTGGTTACGGATGACGATCGCCGCCTCGCGGACGAGATCGACCGCCTCCGACGACGCGATACCGGCGCCAGCGTCTAGGCGCCCTCAACTACCGCGCCGCAGGGCGCGCGCGTGAAATCGCCTTGGATCGAGACTTGCGGCCACCCTTTCCTCGCCAGGACAGGGCTCTCCGAAGGCATCCGATGCGATCATCTCGGCAAGCAGCGGCGCCCACAGAAAGCCGCGTGAGCCGAGGCCGCCGATAAGGCGGAGACGACCTGAAGGCGCCGGCGTGCCGTCCGGCGCCTTTTCCTTTCGTGCTTGTTCCTTTGGTTCTGGCGCACCCGCGAATGGCATCCGGTCCTGCGTCGTCGCGCGGATCGCCGCGCGCGATGAGAGCCCGTCTGCTGCGATGTCGGGCCGCAACCGCGCCAGTACGCCAAGATTATGTGTGCGTGCCGCCTCGCTCACGCGCGGTTCCCCATCCGCCGCCTCGAATGTCGCGCCGAACACCAGCCGCCCATGCGCGCGCACCGCATAGCCGCCGTCTGCAATCGCGAAGACAGACCCGTCATCCGCGCGGGACTCCACCTGGCCCAATCGCCCCTCAAGCGGCGGTGCGCCAAACGCGGCGGCGCCCATGCCCGCGCAGACCACGACAAGATCGGCGCCCAAATCGGCGTCCAAATCATCTGCAGAAACAACTTCGCTGTTCGCATGAAACGCCGCGCCATCCAGCAGGCGCGCCAGCGCACGTTTTGGATCGATCGCCATCGCGCCCAGATGCGCCAATCCCTCGCCCTCCGGCCGCAGAAGGCTCTCATCCAGTGGCGGATCGGCCCTCAGTTTCGCGAACCGCTGCAGCTCCCGTTCGCCGCGCGGAAGGTGGATGGCCTCCAGCGTCCGCACCGCGTCGCCGGCGACTGGCCATGCCCGCCGCGCATAGAGCCACGCCGCGATCAGCGCACGCGCCGCTGCGCTGTCGCCTGCATCCAGCCGCGGCATCACCAGCGCGAGGGGATTTCCGCTGGCGCCCGATGCAGGCGTGGCCGCGCGATCATGCACGTCGACGATGCAGCCCCGGTCCAGGAACGCGCGCGCCGCCCACGCGCCCGCAACGCCGGCGCCGATGATCGCAACGCGGCGCGGTCCCGCCGCGCGCGCAGCTCCCGGCGGTAGCCGCGCCTCCAGCCGCTCCTTCTTGCGTCCATGCCCGGCAACCTTCGCGACATCGAAGCCAAGTTCGCCCAGCGCGCGCCGCACGTGTCCGGCAACGGTGTAGGTCGCGGCCCGTGCGCCCGGCGCGCATCTCTGCGCGACATGGCCGAGCACTTCCGGCGTCCACATCGCCGGGTTCTTCGCCGGCGCAAACCCGTCGAGGAACCACGCATCCGCAGACAGCCGCGCCTGCGGCAGCGTCTCCGCGATGTCGCCGATCGCTAGCGTCAGCGTCACACCATCGGGCAGGGCGATGCGCTGCATGCCATAGGCGCGATCCGGCCAGTTCGCGCGCAGGATCGCTGAAAGTTCGGCCAGCTCCGGCCACGCTCCATGAATGCGCGCCGCGTGTTCGCGCGGGATCAGCGCGCCCTCGAACGATACCATATGCAACCGCGCGCGCGGCGATGGCCGATGCCGCCGCCACAGGTCCCATAACGCCAGAAGGTTCAGCCCCGTCCCGAATCCCAGCTCACCGACGACGAACAGATCGCGCCCGGCCCAGCCTTCCGGCAGGCCGCATCCGCGCAGGAACACCTCGCGCTTTTCCGAAAGGCCGTCGCCGGAGAAATAGACATCGCCATGTGTCCGCGAGTGAGGCGCAAGCTCAGCGAAGTCGAGATCGGGCAGGGGTGGCAGGCGTGGCATAAGTCGAGGCCGCGCCTCCGCTTTCTTCGCAAGGTTCCGCAACGCCGGTTGGCGCCGCGAGATTTAGGCCGCCTGTCCCGAGGCGACAAGGGCGCTGCCGGTCAGGTCTCGCGCAGCCCCGCAATCGCGCCAGCCATGATATATCGGCATCGGCGAGGGTCTTGGATGCCGGTTCCGGGGCGGGTTTCCCTGTCGCGCCAGTTTGCACTAGACTCCGCGCGTTGTCAGGCTGGCGACGCCTGCGGGGAAGCCTCGAAACAGGAGAACGACATGGGACTGGATTTCGATCTTGCGACGGTTGCCGGCCTCACCGGCCTCGGCGCCAGCACGGTGGCGGCGTTGAGCGCGGCTTTCTTCTTCCGCGGCCTCATCACGCGCGTGATCGCACAGGTGGTGGCGACGACCGTTCTCTCCTTCGCCGGCTTCATCGGCCTGTTCCATATGCTCGGCTTCCAGATCGTGCCGCCGGAAAACTTCCCGGTTTCAATTCCGGGCCTGCAGGTTCCCGGCGCCGATACCTTCTCGACGCAGTCCGCGCCCGTGCAGCCCGCGCCCCCCGTTCCAGGCGGCTACACGATCAAGTCTCCCTGGTCGAAGGAAGAGGTGAAGTAGGCGAGGCGACCTTGCCGGGCTTCGGTACGCCAATGAGGCGAGCCGAAGCCATTCGCTTGCAAATCATTCGTCAGACCGCGTAACTCTGTCGAGCCGCCTCGATGGGGACTTTCATGCGCAAACTTACAGTGTCCCTCCTCGCAGGGGTTTTCGGATTTGGCTGGAGCAGCGCTGCGGCGCAGGACGGCTATTACCAGACGCCCGCGCTCGGGCCGGATGCGCTGGTCTTCTCCAGCGAGGGCGATCTCTGGCGCTCGGCCCCCGGCGGCGGCATGGCGATGCGCCTCACCACCCATCCCGAAGCCGAAACCGCGCCGGCGATCTCGCCGGACGGACGCTGGATCGCGTTCGAGGCCAGCTATGACGGCCCGCGCGAAGTCTACATCATGCCGGTTGCAGGCGGTCCTCCGACGCGGCTGACGCATGAAGGCGGCGGCGTCGTGGTGCGCGGCTGGCTCGACAACAACCGCGTCCTCTACCGCACATCGAACATCCCCGGCGCCGCCGCGCGCCTCCTGCGCACCGTGAACCGCACGATCGCGCAGACCGAAGACATCCCGCTCGCAGACGCGGATCAGGCAACCGTGCTTGGCGATGGGCGTACGCTCGCCTTCACGCGCTACGGCCTCAACATGTCGAACGACAACGCCGTGCGTTATCGCGGCGGCCAGATGGGTCAGCTGTGGCGCTATACGCCCGGCACGGACGCCGAAGCCGTTCGACTCGCCGCCGATTTCGGCGCGCCGATCCAGTCGCCGATGGCGTGGGGAGGGCGCATCTATTTCGTCACCGACAAGTCGGGTTCCGACAATATCTGGTCCGTCGACGAAAATGGCGGCGATCCGCGCCAGCACACGCAATCGGCCGCCTGGCAGATGCGCACGCCTTATCTCTATCAGGGCAAGATCGTTTACCAGAGCGGCGCTGACCTGTTCGCATGGGAGATCGCGTCGGGCGCCACGACGCCGATCCAGCTGAGCCTTGCGACCGACAGCGATTATTCCCGCGACCGCTGGCTGCGGTCCCCGCTCGACTATCTTGCCGACGCGCGCTTCGCCCCTGCCGGCGATGCTGTCACCATCACGGCGCGCGGACGTTTCGTGACGGCCTTCACCGGCACACGCCGCCGCGTCGAATTCCAGATCCCCGATGGCGCCCGCGCCCGCTCAGCCGCCATGAGCGCGGACGGCAAATCGCTCTACGCCATCATCGACTCGGACGTGCGCGGCGAAATCTGGCGCTTCCCCGCCGATGGCAGAGGCGCAGGCAGCGCCATCACCTCGGGCGCAACATCGCATATCTGGGATATCTTCCCCGCGCCCAAGGGCGATGCGATCCTCTATTCGGACAAACGCGGCAAGCTGTTCCACCTCGACACCAAGACGGGCCGCAGCACCGAGATCGATTCAACGCAGAGCAGTTCGGACTCGGCCTTCGGCGGCTTCGAGTGGTCGTCGGACGGGCGCTACGTCGCCTACACCTTCGCCGACGCGCGCGATATTGCGCAGGTCGCGCTCTACGATACGCAGTCGCGCCAGCGCACGGTGATGACATCCGGCAAATATGAATCCTACGCGCCCGCCTTCTCGCCCGATGGCGCGTGGCTGTGGTTCCTGTCGGATCGCAACTTCCAGGCGACGCCCGGCGCGCCGTGGGGCGACCGCAATATGGGCCCCGCCTTCCGTGCGCGCACCAAGCTCTATGCGCTGCAGCTTGACCCCAATGCAGATTTCCCCTTCGCGCCGGAAGACGAATTCTCCGCCGCCAAAGCCGCAGCGGAGAAGGCCGAAGACAAGCCCGACGCCGGCAAGAAGCCTGCAGACGACAAGACCGGCGCCGCCAAGGCCGACAAGCAGGCCGCCATCGTTCTCGCCGGGGTGCAGGAACGCCTGTGGGACGTTCCCATCCGTCCCGGCGAGTACATCGGGCTCGCCGCAACGGGCTCCAACCTGCTGGTTCTCGAACGCGGCGCGGGCAGCGGCGACGGTCCGTCGCTCAAGCGCATCAAGATCACGTCCAAATCGCCCGAGATAAAGGACTACGCCAGCGACGTCCGCCGTTTCTCCCTGTCGGCGGACCGCAGCAAGCTGTTCCTGCAGACCGGCGAGAAAGCCCGCGCGAAATTCCTCATCGTCAATCCCGGCGAGGATTTCCCGAAAGAGCAGGCCGACCTCACCATCCGCATCTCCGACTGGCGCCTCTCCATCGATCCGCGCGACGAATGGCGCCAGATGGCGCTCGACGCATGGCGCCTCCACCGCGACTTCGCTTTCGATAGCGGCTTGCGCGGCGTCGACTGGAATGCGGTGCGCGACCGTTTCGTGCCGCTCGCCCAGCGCGTCGGACACCGCGCCGAACTCAACGACCTGCTCGCGCAGATGTCCGCCGAACTCGGCATCCTGCACAGCCAGATCCGCGCCGGCGAGCTGCCGCGCGATGGCGAAAGCGGCGAGCCCGGCTTCCTCGGCGCCACCTACGAGCCGGTTGCAGGCGGCCTGCGCATTGTCTCCATCCTCGATGGCGAGCGCGACCGCCCCGATACGCTCGGCCCCCTGCTGAAGCCCGGCGTTGGCGTGCGGCCCGGCGACATCATCACAGCCATCGACGGCATCGGCGTGGCGACCGCAGCGGGCCTCAGCGAGCGCCTCATCCAGAAGGCCGGCCAGCAGGTTCGTATCGACTTCCGGCGCGGCAATGAACAGCTCAGCCGTCTCGTCGTTCCCGCCTCGCGCGGGCAGGAGACAAACCTTCTCTATGCCGACTGGGTGCAGTCCAACCGCGAGGCTGTCGCCGCTGCGTCGGGCGGCCGCGTTGGCTATCTCCACCTGAGAGCTATGGGCGCAGGCGATGTCGCCAGCTTCGCGCGCGACTATTTCGAACACTACGACAAGGACGGTCTCATCATCGACGTGCGCGGCAATCGCGGCGGCAATATCGACAGCTGGATCATCGGCACGCTGCTGAGAAAAGTGTGGGCCTACTGGCCGTCGGCCATCGCGGGCGGCCCTGCCTCGACCAACATGCAGCAGACCTTCCGCGGCCATCTCGCCGTTCTGATCGACGAGGGCACATATTCCGACGGCGAAACCTTCGCCGCCGGCGTCAAGGCGCTCGATCTCGCCCCGCTCATCGGCATGCAGACAGCGGGCGCAGGCATCTGGCTGTCGGATCGCAACTCCCTCGTCGATGGCGGCCAGGCTCGCGTTGCGGAGAACGGCCAGTTCGGTCTCGACGGCCGCTGGCTCGTTGAAGGCAAGGGCGTCTTCCCGGACATGCCCGTCGAGAACATGCCTCGCGCGGCCTATCTTGGGGAAGACAGTCAGCTGGAAGCTGCGCTGTCATACCTCGCCCGGAAAATCGCCGCTGAGCCTATCCCGCCGCTCGCGCCGGGACCGTACCCGCCGCTCGGCGAGTACGGCCAGGATGTGAAGTAGCGGCAACTGCTACTCTGCCGCCGCCAGTTCCAGCGGCGCCGCGAGGCGGCTGACGGATTCCTTCGGCACGACGTGTACGAAGTTGCGGAGTTCGTGCTGCCAGTTGTCGAGGATGGACTGGGCGTGCGGAGACTTCGTGCGCCGTGCGTGTTCCTCGATGAGGTCGCGCAGCACCTTGCTCCAGTGCGCGGTGACGACAGGGCGCCAGATGATCGTCTCCGGGTTGGCGACGATCTCGAAACGCCTCGCGGGGTCGTGCAGGAAGGCCATGCCGCCCGTCATGCCGGCCCCGAAATTCTCGCCGACCGCGCCGAGGATCACGGCGGTTCCGCCCGTCATGTATTCGCAGCCGTTCGAACCGACGCCTTCGACGACGACAGTCGCGCCTGAATTGCGCACGGCGAAGCGCTCGCCCGCCTGGCCCGCCGCGAACAGCTTGCCCGACGTGGCGCCATAGAGAACCGTATTGCCGATGATCGTGTTGTCCTTGGCCAGGTAGCGCGCGGTCGATGGCGGGCGGATGATGATGGTCGCGCCCGACAGCCCCTTGCCGACATAGTCGTTGGCCTCGCCGATCACCTCCAGCGTCAGCCCCTTGACGCCGAACGCGCCCAGCGA
>CAZGWV010000073.1:0-15787 GCA_964529555.1 uncultured Rhizobium sp. | reverse complement strand
AGGATGAGGCCGGCGGGAGTTGATATGCTTCAAAGCCAACAGACCTCATCCTGAGGGATCGCGAAGCGATCGTCTCGAAGGATGTGTTCGGCGCCCCGCTTCCCACTCCGCCCGCCGTGTGCTGGATTTCCCGAAAATCAGGAGGAAATCTCATGGGCGTTCTCGACGGGAAGGTCGTTCTCATCACCGGCGGCGGCAACGGGATCGGGAAGGAGACGGCGCTGCTGCTGGCGCGCGAGGGCGCGAAGGTGGTGGTGAACGATCTGGGCGGCGGGCTGACCGGCGGGGACGAGGGATCGGCGGGGCCGGCCGAGCAGGTGGCGCAGGAGATCCGGGCGGCGGGCGGCGAGGCGGCTTCCAACTCGGACAGCGTGACGGACTTCAAGGCCGTGCAGCGGATGGTCGAGCAGGCGAAGGACACGTTCGGCGGGCTGCACGCCATCGTGAACCCGGCGGGCATCCTGCGCGACACCATGTTCCACAAGATGGCGGAAGAGGACTGGGACCGGGTGATCGAGGTCCACCTGCGGGGCTCGTTCAACGTGACCCGAGCCTCCATCGAATTGTTCCGGGAGCAGAAGGACGGGGCCTATGTGCTGTTCACCTCCACCTCGGGGCTGATCGGGAATATCGGGCAAGCGAACTATGCCGCCGCCAAGATGGGGATTGTGGGCCTGTCGCGGATCATCGCCATGGAGGGGGCGCGGAACAGCGTACGCTCCAACGTGATCGCGCCGTTCGCGTGGACCCGGATGATCGCCTCGATCCCCGTGAAGGACGAAGCCAGCGCCCAGCGGGTGGGCCGGATGCGGGACGCGATGCGGGCCGACCAGGTGGCGCAACTGGCCGTGGCGCTGTGCGCGGACGGGGCAAAACACGTCACCAGCCAGATTTTCGGGGTGCGCGGCAACGAAATCGTGCTGTTCGACCAGCCCCGCCCGGTGCGCTCCATGGCGGACCTTTCGGGCTGGAATCCCCGGAAAATCCTCGACACCTGCCTGCCGGCCATGACGCCGGACTTTTTCGCCCTGGACGCATCCGCCGACGTATTTCCCTACGATCCGGTTTAAATCCGGGGCCCAGGAATTACATTCGAGGCCAGCATTTCCCCGCTGCGCCGGCCGGAGTTTATGCTTTAGAAAGTGTTCCACCCGAGACATCGAGGGGTGAGAGGTTATTTCGTGATCCGCCTGCATTCCGGCCCAAGCTGCCAGACTGCCTCATGCCTGTGGGGAGCCGCCTGATATGGGGGATTCCGGCGGCACGCTCTGGTCCATGCGCACGAAGGCGCGACAGCCCTGGTGGTCGTACCTTCCAGATGACGAGCTGCTGCAGATGCGGCTCAAGGACCTGAACATTTCCATCGAGGGCACCTGGCTGCAGGGCTCGATGAAGGAGCTGAACAACGAGCTGAAGCGCAAGGGCCTGGTGCAGGCGCATGCGTGGATCTCGGACGAGTGGTTCAGCCCCGACACGACGCCCGGCATCGCCATTCCCTTCTATCTCGCCCACCCTCGCCTCGCCCGGCTCGAGCGCAAGATGTTCAAGCATGTGGAAGGCGGCACGCAGCGCGAGTGCCTGCAGATCCTGCGGCATGAGTCGGGACACATCGTTCAACACGCCTACGCGCTGCACCGCCGCCGCAAGTGGCAGGAGACATTCGGCCGTTCTTCGACCGCTTATCCCGAAAGCTATCGGCCCAATCCGAACAGCCGGAATTTCGTCCACCACCTGCCGCGCTGGTATGCGCAGAGCCACCCGGACGAGGATTTCGCCGAGACATTCGCCGTGTGGCTGACGCCGCGCTCGAACTGGCGGCGGAAATATGCCGAATGGCCGGGCGCGCTGGCGAAGCTCGAATATGTCGATACGCTGATGGGCGAGATTGCCGGCGCCAAGGCCGGGCTCACGCGCCGCATGGAGGTCGATCCTGTCGGCCGCCTGAACCGCACGCTGGCCGATCACTACGAGCAGAAGCTGGCCTGGTACACGGTGGACACCGACACGCGGTACGACCGCGACCTGCAGCGCATCTTCTCGTCCGATCCGCGCCATGCGCACCGGCCGCCTGCTTCGTCCTTCATGCGCAGCAATCGCGTCGCCATCCGTGAGTCGGCATGGCGCATCTCGGGCGCCTATCAGATCGCGCTCGACAACACGATCGACCAGCTGATCGCGCGCGCCCGCGCCCTCAAGCTGCGGGCTTATGGGCGTGAACATGAACTGCGTCGCGCCATGGTCCGCCTGATCAACAACAAGGTCGCCCACCAGCTCCACGCATCGCGAAGGCAGTGGTTTGCTGTATGAGGCCCTTACGCATTCTGGCGCTTGCCCACCCGGACCTCATCCCGCCCGACACCATTGAAGGTCTGTCGGAGCGGGAAACCTATGTCTGGAAGACGGAGTACGACGTCGCATCGACGCTGCGGGCCAGCGGCCATGAAGTGCGCATGCTGGGCGTGCAATCCGAGCTGGCGCCGATTCGCGATGCGGTCGAGGACTGGAAGCCGGATATCGTGTTCAACCTGCTCGAGGAGTTCCACGGCGAGACGCTGTATGCGCAGAACGTGGTGGGCCTGCTCGAACTGCTGCGCGTGCCGTACACGGGCGCGAACCCGCGGGCGCTGATGCTGGCGCGCGGCAAGGACCTGTCGAAAAAGCTGCTGAAATATCACCGCGTGCCGGTGCCGGCGTTCGGCGTGTTTCCCATCGGCAAGAAAGTGCGCCGGCCGGGCCGCCTGAAATATCCGCTGATCGTGAAGTCGCTGTGGGAAGACGCCTCGCTGGGCATCGCGCAGGCTTCCATCGTGGACTCGGACGAGACGCTGGCGGCGCGCGTGGCGTTCATTCACAAGCGACTCAACACGCCGGCCATCGCCGAAGAGTTCATCGAGGGCCGCGAGATCTATGTCGGCGTGCTGGGCAATGACCGGCTGCAGGTGCTGCCCGTGTGGGAGCTGTCCTTCTCCAACCTGGCCGAGGGCGCGCACGCCATCGCCACGGAGAAGGTGAAGCACGACCCGATCTATCAGGAAAAGCGCGGCATCCTTCAGGGCCCCGCCGAAGGACTTCCCGCGAACGTGGTGACCAAGATCCGCACGCTGGCCAAGCGCATCTGCCACACGCTTGAGCTGGACGGCTATTGCCGGATCGACTTCCGCCTGTCGAAGGGCAACGTGCCCTACTTCATCGAGGCGAACCCGAACCCCGAGATCGCCGAGAGCCAGGAATATGCGCAGGCCGCGCTGCATGCAGGCATCAGCTATGCCGACCTGCTGAACCGGATCGTGGCGCTGGGGCTGAAGCGGGCCGGGGTCGAGGTTTAGGCGGCTCGTCTACTCGGCAGCGACGAGTGCGTCAGCAGGCAGCTTGCCCTTGGCCTTGAGCACTTCCATGCCCACCATTCGCCCTTCGGCGTCGTAGTCCAGCATGACGCCGGGCGACACTTCTTCGCTTTCGATGATCTTGGCATCCGAAAAGCGCAGATAGGCCGCATCCGTCGCCGGGTCGTAAAGAAGTTTGACGCTCATTACGGCCTCCTTGCTCCGCGATCCAGAAACGCCGTCACCACATATATAGCATCGATTGTCTCCCAGCACACGACTCGCATGATGCGGTTCCCGCGTTCGGGAACAGTGCAAAATCTTCTTTCAAGAGAAGGGTCGGTATCGGGGGCTACCCATTCGGGTGAGCGTGTTGTCCGTTCGACCCAGGCGAGATCGAGGTCCCGCTCCGCAAGCATGGCTGCCGCGTGGACGCTCAGGACAACGGGCTTCATGCTACTCGCCCCTTCACATCAGCCGCTCGGATCGTCGTCCACGGGTTCGGCCTTGCGGACCAGCACCTTGTCGATGCGGCGGCCGTCCATGTCGATGACTTCGAAGGTCAGCGGCGGGCGTTCGGCCTTGTCGCCTTCCTTGGGCAGTTCGCGCATCAGGTGCATGACGAGGCCGCCGACGGTGGAATAGCCCTCTTCCTCGTCGAGGCCGCGCACGCCGACGATCTGCTCGAACTCATCCACCGGGGTCATGCCGTCGATCAGCCAGCTGCCGTCGTCGCGCTTCACGGGCGGGGACACGGCCTCGTCTTCAGCGAGAGCTGCATCGCCCGCGATGGCTTCGAGAAGGTCCGCCGCCGTGACGATGCCAAGCACGCCGCCGTATTCGTCCGACACGATGACCATGCGCACGGGATTGCCGCGCATGGCTTCGAGCAGGTTGAGGACCGGCATCGTCTCGGGCACGAAAGTCGGCTTGTGCATCACAGCGCCGATGTCGACCGCGCCGGTGCGAGCGAGGTGGGCGAGGAGTTCCTTGGTCTGAACCACACCGACGACCTGGTCTGGATTGCCCTGCGCCACCGGGAACCGCGAATGGCCGCTGTCGGCGATCTCTTTCAGGATTTCCTCGCGCGTCTCGGCCGGGTCGAGCCACACCATTTCGGTGCGCGGCGTCATTATCGATTTCACGGAGCGGTCGCCCAGGCGCATCACGCTCTGGATCATGTCGCGTTCTTCTTCCTCGATGACGCCGGCTTTCTCGCCCTCGACAATCAGCGAGTGGAGTTCCTCTTCGGTCACGTCCTCCCGGCGGGCCTTGTTGAGACCGAACAGGGCGAGCAGCGTCTCGGTCACCAGCCGCAGCAGCCACACGAGCGGGGACGCCACCACGGCGATGAACGCCATGACGGGGGCCATCATCGCGGCCATGGGCTCGGGCGCGGCGAGAGCGACGCGCTTGGGAATGAGTTCGCCCAGCACGAGCGACAGGAATGTCGTCATCACGATCACGAAGCCGAAGGCGATCGCAGCCGCGTGCGGCGCAAGGCTTGGGTGAAGGGACCCAACCCAGGGGGTCATGTCGTCGGCCAGCGAGGTGGCGCCGTAGGCGCCGGCGATAACGCCGATGGCCGTGATGCCGATCTGGACGGTGGACAGCAGTTTGGACGGGTCTTCGAGAAGGCGCAGGGCGGTCCTGGCGCCGACATTGCCCCGGTCGGCCATGGCCTTGAGACGTGGCTTGCGGGAAGAAACGATCGCCATCTCGGACAGCGCGAAAACGCCGTTGAGCAGGATCAGCAGTACGAGGATCAGAAGTTCCATCGACTCCGCGGCTCGAAAAGCCGTGTATTCAGGCCGGGGACCCGGCGGGAATCCTTCTGCGACACTTGCCGCTTCCATTCAACGGCCCGGAAGGCCGCATGGGCGGTTAACACCAGGAATTCCTGTCTGGAGTTGCCGCAGGGGCAGAATGCGCAGTCGAAAGCTCTATTGAGAATGGGAATGAAATCCTATAATAGGTAGAAAGTCCTATTCGAGGTCACGCTCATGCGCCACGCCGAATTCTGGAAAGCCGTGGACCAGCTGGCCGAACGGCATGGGCTTTCTCCCTCCGGCCTTGCCCGCCGCGCTGGCCTGGACCCCACGGCCTTCAACAAGTCGAAGCGGGTGGCGGCGGACGGCTCGCCGCGCTGGCTGTCGACGGAGAGCCTGATCAAGGCGTTGGCGGCTGTGGGGTCATCGCTCGAGGATTTCGCCGCGCTGGCCGAGGGGCGGCAGGGGCATTCGGCCCGCCTGCTGGGCTTCGCCAAGGCGGGCAATGAGGGGTATTTCGACGATGCCGGCTTCCCGACCGGCGACGGCTGGGAGGAAGTGCGCTTTCCGGGCCTGGGGAATGAGGCGGTCTATGCGCTGGAGGTGACCGGCGATTCCATGGAGCCGGTCTACCGCAATGGCGACCGCATCGTGATCGCGCCCGGCGTTGCTGTGCGGCGCGGAGACCGCGTGGTGGCGCGCACGCGCGATGGCGAAGTGCTGGCCAAGGTGCTGGGCAAGCAGACGGATCGCACGGTGGAGCTATTGTCGCTCAATCCGAGCTATGCGCCGCGCGAAGTGGCGCGCACGAATTTGGCGTGGATGGCCCGGATCTTGTGGGCGAGCCAGTAGGCAGCCGGATGACCGGGCTATGTAACGCATCCTTCGAGACGATTGTCGTTTCACGACAATCCCTCAGGATGAGGCCGGTGAGTGCTGATATGTTTCGACGCCGACAGACCTCATCCTGAGGGATCGCCAAAGGCGATCGTCTCGAAGGATGCGTTCAGCTCGCCGCCGCAGCGGCCATCGCCTGAACGATTGCGGCTGTTTGCGGATTGGCGGGGAAGAACGCTTCCACGGCGAGTTCCGAAAGCGTCACGTCCGCGGGCGTGCCGAAGATCGTGGTGGTGGTGATGAACGACAGGATGTGGTCGCCGACTTTCAGTTCGAGGTTGAGCGCGATGGCATCCGCCTCGTTGCGTTCGCGCCTGGGCGCGGGCGGAGCCGGATAGGCGGCCAGTTCTTTCTCCAGCGCCATGAGCTTTGCATCGTGCGTGGCGTGGATCTGCTGGCCGAGACGCCAGAGCGCGTGGGCTTTCCACATGCCGAGATTGACGATGTTCTTCGCAAGACCGCCCGGATGCAGCGACAGGCGCAGCACGTTGGGCATGCCTTCGAGCAGCGTCTTGTCCTCCACCAGCCCCAGCAGGGGCGCGACGGAGGCGTTCGACATGACGAGATTCCACCAGCGATCGACCGCCAGCGCAGGGTTCGGCTCGTGGCTCCTGAGCACGAGTTCGACCGCCGCGCGCGCGACCGCCATTGATGGGTCGGACAGCTTCCGCTCGGAATAGGACGGGGCGAAGCCGGCAGAGAGAAGCACGACATTGCGCTCGCGCAGCGGGAGATCGAGGTGCTCGCACAGCATCTCCACCATGTCGCGCGAGGGGGAGGAACGGCCGCTTTCGACGAAGCTGAGATGGCGCTGGGAAATGCCCGCTTCGAGGGCGAGATCGAGCTGGCTGAGGCGGCGGCGGGTGCGCCAGTCCTTGATGAGTTCGCCGACACGGTGGGGCGGGCTGGAGATGATCTGCTGGGTCATGCCCCATCAATAGCGGGCCGGGCTCGGCGCTTCCATTACCTCAGGCGTAATCGCCAGCCCTCCCCGGCCCCGGCCATGTTCGCTCCATCGAGCCGCAAACAGGAGCAAAGACATGCAGACCCTCTCCCCCTTCCTCCGCAAGGTCATCTTCGCCGACGCCGCCACGGGCGTCGTGGCGGGCGTGGCGCTGATCGCCGGCGCGGACCTGACGCACGCCATGTTCGGCCTGCCCTCCGAGCTGCTGTTCTGGTCGGGCATCGCGCTGATCCCGTTCGTGGCGATGCTGGCCTGCATCCTCCGCAGCAATTCCACGGCGCTCGTCCCGACCCTTGTCGGCGCGAACTTCGCGTGGGTTGCGGCCAGCCTCTACGTCGCGTTCGGACCCAGCTTCGCGCCGACTCTGCTGGGCCAGCTGTTCGTCTGCGCGCAGGCGGCGGTGGTGTTCCTCCTGGCGGAACTGCAGGCCATGAGCCTGCGCCGCGGACGCCGGACGGCCTGACCCAAGCCATCCAGCCGCCTTTCCTCCCCAGCCCCCGGCCCCGCGCCGGGGGATTTTTTGTCGGGCTATCCAGCGGAGCGAAGGGCCATCAGCTTGTCCAGCACGAGGCACAGGCGCTCTTCCGGCACAGTGCAGCTCATCGCGTCGCGGGCGGTTGTGCGGAGATAATCCCCGATCGCCTCGCGCGGGGCGCCATCCTGCAGCAAGCGCAACACGGGCCAGAGACAGGTGTCGTATTCGTCTTCAGGGACGCCGCCACCGATCGGGTCCCAGTCCTGGTGCAGGACCCGGCGGATGGCGGCGGCGTTGGCTTTCCATGTATCCATATTGGCGACACCTCTCCTGCACGGCCTCCCGCGCAGCACGAAAAGCCAGAGAAATCGGGAGCGCACCACGGGTTTGCGCCTGAAATCTTCCGGTTTGCAGCGCTTTCCTCTTGCGCAACGCGCCGAACTTGGGCGCTTACTGACATGACTTGAGGAGTATCGGACGTGCATAACTCCATGCGCATGGCACTGGCCGCCCTGGCGCTGCTCGCTGCGGGGTGCGAGGCGCCTTCCGACGCGGACAGGGAGCCGGCGGCCGAGCTGCCCGTCAATCCCGACACGTTCCGCGCGGGGGCCGAGCCTGCCTATGCCGGCGACTGGGCCGGGAACGCCGAACTCTGCGCCAACGCGCGCGAGCTGTGGACCATCGAGGCGCGCCGCATGGGCATGAAGCAGCAGCGCTTCTGCGTGTTCGATCCCATGCTGCAATCGGCGACCGAGGACGGCCAGGGCTGGTCCGCCAGCGCACGCTGTCATTCCGAGGGCCGCGCCAGCCGCGACTTCCTGTTCTTCCGCGTGCAGCCGAACCAGTCGCAGATGCGCGTGACGATCAACGACCAGCGTTCGGTCGAACTGGTGCGCTGCCCGACGCGGACCTGAAACCTTCGGGTAACAGGTCGCTGGCATCTGCCTATGTGAATGAGCGACGTTCTCTCGATCTTCCATCTTTTCGGCCTGATGCTGGCCGTGACCGGCAGCCTTGGCGGGCTGACGATGCTGGTCGCAGCCCCGCCGGCGCAGAAGCAGAAAGGCGGGCCGGTGCGCGGGGCCGGGCCGCTGTTCGCGCGCCTGTCGATCTTCGGCCTCGTATTGCTGTGGCCATCGGGCTTCGTGATGGCTGTGACGTTCCCGGACATCACCTTCAACACGATGTTCTGGATGAAGATCGGCTTTGCGGCGCTGCTGACCTTTGCCGCGATCGGCATCGAGATGGTGTACGAGCGCGCGCGTCGCGGCGCGCCGAAGGTTGCGCGTCTGCTGCTGGCGCTTGGGCCGCTGGCGGTGTTCTGCCACGCGCTGGTGGCGGTGTTTTCGGTGTTGGCGTTCTAGGCGGGGCTACTCACTCATCCTTCGAGACTATCGGCGCTGCGCGCCGATACCTCAGGATGAGGGCGGTGGGTGTCGATCTGTTTCAAAGTCAACCGGCCTCATCCTGAGGGATCGCCAAAGGCGATCGTCTCGAAGGATGTGTTCAACGCTACGCCCGCGCCAGTGAGTCCCGGATCAGCCTGGCGCTTTCCTTCACCCCGTAAAGCGCGATGAAACCGCCGAAGCGGGGGCCCTGGCTCTGGCCGAGGCAGACTTCGTAGATCGCGGTGAACCATGTGCGCAGCGGATCGAACTGGCGCTCGGTTCCCACGGCGAACACCATGGTCTGCAGGCTCTCGCCATCGAGGGCGCCGTCCCAGCTTTCGAGGCGCGAGGCGAGGTCTTCCAGCGCGGCGCGTTCCTTCTCGTCGGGCGCGCGGTACTGCTTCGTCGGCTTCACGAAGTCGGCGTAGTATTTCAGCGCGTAGCCGACGAGGTGGTCGAGCAGCGGATCGGTTTCCGGCGAGGCATTGGGCGCTTCGCGGCGGATGAACCCCCAGAGCACATCCTTGTTGGTCGCGTTGGCGGCCGAGACGAGGTTCAGCAACATGGCGAACGACACGGGCGAGGACTTTGCCGGGGGCGCGCCGCCGTGGATATGCCAGGCGGGGTTTTCGAGTTGCTGCTCCGGCGTCTGCTTCGCGTAGGCGTCGAGGAATTGCAGATACTCGTCCACCGCCTTCGGGATCACGTCGAAATAGAGCTTCTTCGCGGTCTTCGGCTTCTGCCACTGATAGAGCGACAGGGATTCAGCCGGCGCGTAAGCCAGCCACTGTTCGACCGATATGCCATTGCCCTTGGTCTTGGAAATCTTCTCGCCTTTTTCGTCGAGGAAGAGTTCGTAGACGAATTGCTGCGGCGGTTCGGCGCCGAGAATCCGGCAGATCTTCGAGTAGATCGGCGCGTTGGCCTGGTGGTCCTTGCCGAACATCTCGAAGTCGACGCCCAGCGCCGCCCAGCGCATGCCGAAATCCGGCTTCCATTGCAGCTTCACATGGCCGCCGGTGACGGGGAGCATTGCGTCCTCGCCAGTCTCGTCAACGAAGGTGACGGTTCCCGCCTTCGCATCCACCTTCTTCATCGGAACGTAGAGGACGCGGCCGGTGCTGGGCGAGATCGGCAGGAAGGGCGAATAGGTTTCGCGGCGTTCCTCGCCCAGCGTCGGCAGCATCACCTTCATAATGTCATCGTACTTCTCGGCGGCGCGCTTGAGCATCGCATCGAACCGGCCCGACTTGTAGAGTTCGGTCGCCGAGGCGAATTCGTACTGGAAGCCGAAACTGTCGAGGAAGGCGCGCAGGCGGGCGTTCATGTGCGCGCCATAGCTCTCGTGCGTGCCGAAGGGATCGGGCACGACAGTCAGCGGCTTCTGCATGTATTCATGCAGGCGCTCGGGGTTCGGCACGGTGTCGGGCACCTTGCGCATGCCGTCCATGTCGTCGGACACGCAGATGAGCCGTGTCTTGTACCGGCCATCGGTCAGCGCCTCGAACGCGCGGCGCACCATAGTGGTGCGCACGACTTCGCCGAACGTGCCGATGTGCGGCAGGCCCGAGGGGCCGTAGCCCGTCTCGAAGACAACCGGCGCGTCCTTGGGGCGGCCTGCCTTTTCCAGCTTCTCGATACGCGCCTTGAGTTCGCGCGCCTGTTCGAACGGCCAGGCTTTTGCGGCTTGAGCAATATCGGCGGCGGACATGATGAAACTCCTGCCAGACCGCCTAGGCGGGGCAGGAACAGGGGTCAAGCGTCAGGTCAGGCCGCTGGCGCGAACCTTGGCGGCAAGATGAGGGACATCAGTCGTTGCGGTAAGCCAGACAGCGGCCATGTCCAATCCGAAATATCCGTGGACAATGCGGTTCCGCATTCCCCTGATCTGCTGCCAGGGTATATCGGCAATTGCTGCAATAGCCTCGGGAGACAACTGGCCAGCAGCCTCCCCGATTGTCTGCAGCATGTGCAGGATGGCTCGCTGCAGCACGGGATCGGATTGAAAGTCGGCGTGGCTGCGTCCAGCAAGGGCGCTGGAGATCAGATCTGCTTCCTCGAGGATATCCAGAAGCCAGTCCTGATCGAGGCGGCTAGGCATCAATGGCCTCGGCCTCAATTCGCGCGCGCACACGCGGACGAAGGCCTGCCTCGGTCGCCAGATCGACCGCGACCCCGAGCGCGTCGCCGAGTTCCTGCTCGATGGCGATGAGATCCACCAGAGACGGCTGCACGGAGAACCGCGCCACGAGGTCCACATCGCTGCCAGCCTTGGCATCGTCGCGGGCATGGGAGCCGAATACGCGCAGCCGCTCGACGCCCCTCCGCGCAAGGAGTGGCCGCAACTCGTTCAGGCGCTTCAGGAGTTCTTCGCGGCGCATGTCCGATTGTCTCACGTTACGGGACCGCAAACAACCAAGCCCGCTGGAGGCCAAAATCCAGCTGTCCATCAACAGCGACAAGCGAGCTGAGGATAACTAGAATCCCCACGCGATTCCCAGGGCCAGTTGGCCTAAGGAAGGGTCATGGCGAAGGACCACGACAACTCCGCGCAGACAGTCGCGCCGCACAACCTGCAGGCCGAGATGGCCGTGCTGGGCGCTATCCTGTTTGATAACAACGCTCACCAGCGTGTGTCCGATATCCTGAAGCCTCGGGATTTCTATGCCCCCGCCAATACCGTAATCTTCGAGGTGCTGGACCGGATGATCTCCAACGGCCGGGTGGCCGATGGCGTGACGCTGAAGGAACACTTCGAGCGCGACGGCAAGCTGGTGGAGATCGGCGGCGCCCGGTATCTGGCCGACCTGCTGGACTCAGCCGCCTTCGGCCCGGAGATCGTGGACTATGCCCGGTTGGTGCACGACCTGTCGCTGCGGCGGGAGCTGATCGATATCGGCGCCGGAATGGTTTCGAAGGCCGCGCGGGGCGAGCTGGAAGAGCCGGGCGAAACGCAGATCCAGGACGCCGAGCGCAAGCTGTTCACCCTCGCCGAGCGCGGCTCGGGCGCGCAGGGTTTCAAGACGTTCAACTCGGCGCTGACGACATCCATCGAATCCGCAACCGCCGCCTTCAAGCGCGACGGCAAGATTGCGGGGGTGCCATCGGGCCTGTCCGAACTCGACCGCAAGCTTGGCGGCCTGCACAAGTCCGACCTCATCATCCTCGCCGCGCGCCCTTCCATGGGCAAGACGGCGCTGGCGACCAACATCGCTTATTATGCGGCCAAGAATAACCGGCGCTCGGTTGGCCCCAACGGGCAGATGAAGACAACGGAGGGCGGCGTCGTCGGCTTCTTCTCGCTCGAGATGTCGTCAGACCAGCTGGCCAGCCGTATTCTCGCCGACGTGTCGGGCGTGCCATCCGACAAGATGCGGCGCGGCGAGCTGTCGCCGAAGGACTACGAAGACATCCGCAACGCGGCCGAGGAGATGGAGGGCATCCCGCTCTACATCGACGATACGGGCGGCATCTCGATCTCGCAGCTGGCGGCGCGCGCGCGCAGGCTGCAGCGGACATCGGGCCTCGATCTGCTTATCATCGACTACCTCCAGCTGATCACGCCGGGCGGCAGCCGCAAGTCTGACGGGCGCGTGCAGGAAGTCACCGAGATCACCAAATCGCTGAAGGCGCTGGCCAAGGAACTGGCCATCCCGATCATCGCGCTGTCGCAGTTGTCGCGCGCGGTCGAACAGCGTGAGGACAAGCGGCCCCAGCTCGCCGACCTTCGTGAATCCGGCTCGATCGAGCAGGACGCCGACGTCGTGATCTTCATCTATCGCGAGTCGTACTATCTCGAACGTCTCGAACCCGATCTCGCCGACCCGCGCCATGCCGAGTGGAAAGATGCGATGGCCGCCAAGTTCAACGTGGCGGAGATCATCATCTCGAAACAGCGCCACGGCCCCATCGGCAAGGTGGAGGTCGGCTTCAACCCTGCCCGCGTGAAGTTCTCCAATCTCGACCACACGCCCGGCCGCGCCCAGTCCGGCTGGCAGGGCGGCGGGGGCGGACATGGCGGGGGCCACGGTGGCGGCGGGGGCGGCGGCTCCAGCAAGCCCTTCCTGCCGGACGGCGAGGAATAAGCCGCCTTCACCTCGCCCTGAATTCGGATTAGCCAACGGCAATGGCCGGACCGAAGCTCCATATCGATCTCGACGCACTGGTCGCGAACTGGCGGATGTTCCAGCGGCGGGCCGGCGCCGCTCACGCCGCAGCAGCGGTGAAAGCGGATGCCTATGGCCTTGGTATGGAGCCTGTTGCACGGGCGCTTTCAAAGGCGGGATGCTCGCGCTTCTACGTGGCCTGGCCGCAGGAGGGGGCGAACCTTCGCCGTATCCTCGGAGGCACGCCCGAGATCGGCGTCTTCCACGGCCCAAGCACCGCCACGATGGACCTGTTCGCGATGTACCAGCTTGTGCCGGTGCTGAACCATCTCGAACAGATCGACCTGTGGCTCAGCGGCAACATCGAGGCGCGGCCTGCGACCCTCCATGTCGATACGGGCATGAACCGGCTCGGCCTGTCGGAAGCCCACTGGGCGGCGGCGGCCCGGATGCTTCCCAAACCCCGCAAGCTGATGAGCCACCTTGCCCGCGCAGACGAGGACAGCCCCGGCAACCGGGAGCAGCTGGAAGCTTTCGAGCGCGCCCGCGCCCTGTGGCCCGGCGTGGCCTCCAGCCTTGCGGCGACAGGCGGCGCGTATCTGGGGCCGGACTTCCATTTCGATGAGATAAGGCCGGGAATCGGCCTCTATGGCGGCGGCCCCACGCCGGCGGAAGGCTCTCCGCCGCATACCGTCGTCACGCTCACTGCGCCGATCCTGCAGGTGCGCGATGTTCGCAAGGGCGAGAGCGTTGGCTATGGCGCCGCCTGGACCGCGCAGGCCGATACACAGGTGGCCACGGTGGGGCTTGGCTATGCAGACGGTTTCTTGCGCGCGGCTTCGAACCGGGGCAAGGCGCACGTCAGCGGCGAGACACGGCCGATACTGGGCCGCGTGTCGATGGATCTGATAACGGTCGACGTAACCGGACTTTCCGTGTTTCCGGGGGATGACGTCGAATTCCTGGGACCCAATATCCCACTCGGAGAAGCGGCGAGCCGGATGGACACGATCGACTATGAGATCCTGACCCGTCTGGGCGCCCGGCTCGACCGGCGTTATTCGGGGGGTGAATGACAAGCTCGCCTGCAACTTCGCCCGCGCCTGAGCGGGATTTCGTGCTGCTGCGTCCCTTCCGCCTTATCGGGCGGACGGTGATCGGCGGCTTCCGCGAGATCGGACGCATCTCGACCTTCTCGGCGCGCGTGCTGTTCGCATGCATCACGCCGGTGATCTATCTGCGCGAGCTGCTGCGGCAGTGCCTCAAGATCGGCTATTATTCCCTGCCCGTCGTCGGGCTCACCGCCGTGTTCATCGGCGCGGCGCTGGCGCTCAACATCTATCAGGGCGGGTCGCGCTTCAACGCGGAGCAGTTCGTGCCCAACATCGTGGTGCTGGGCATCACGCGCGAGCTTGGACCGGTGCTTGCGGGTCTGATGCTGGCGGGGCGCGTGAGCGCGGGTATCGCGGCCGAGGTCGGCGCGATGCGCGTCACGGAGCAGATCGATGCGCTGCTGACGCTGTCGGGCCGGCCCGAGCGTTTCCTCTATGCACCGCGCGTGATCGCGGGCGTGCTGATGCTGCCGCTGCTGGTTCTGGTCGCCGACATCATCGGCGTGATGGGCGGCTGGCTGGTGGCGGTTGGCGCGCTGGATTTCAACGGCTCGCTCTACCTGCGCAATTCGTGGTCGTTCGTGACCGATGGCGACATCCTGTCGGGCCTCATCAAGGCGGCGGTGTTCGGCGGCATCATCACGCTGATGGGCTGCTATCAGGGCGACCGCTCCAAGGGCGGCGCAGGCGGCGTCGGACGGGCGGCGACGCTGGCCGTGGTGGGCGCTGCGGTGCTGATCCTCGCGAGCAATTATGTGCTCACCTCCATCTTCGTGAGGATCGGGCTGTGATCGTGAAACCCGCTCCCATCATCGAACTGCGCGGCGTCCACAAGGCGTTCGGCCCGAAGCAGGTTCTGCGCGGCGTCGATCTCGCCGTGGCGCCGGGGCAGTCGCTGGTCATCATCGGCGGCTCGGGCACGGGCAAGTCCGTGACGATCAAGTGCGCGCTCGGGCTCATCACGCCGGACAAGGGCGAAATCCTGTTCGATGGCGAGCCGGCGAAGTCGGCCAAGGCCATCAACGGCTTGCGCCGGCGCACCGGCATGCTGTTCCAGGGCGGCGCGCTGTTCGACAGCATGACGGTCTGGGAGAACGTCGCTTTCGTGCTGCTCTATCGCGATCATGTCGGCCGCGGCGAAGCGAAGAAGCGCGCCATCGAGACGCTGGCCAAGGTGCGCCTGCCCGCATCGGCGGCGGACCTGCGACCGGCGGAGCTTTCGGGCGGGATGCAGAAGCGCGTGGCGCTGGCGCGGGCGATTATCGCTTCGCCCGAACTGATCTTCTTCGACGAGCCCACCACGGGCCTCGATCCGATCACGGCGGACGCGGTGAACAATCTGATCGTCGAGCAGGTGAAGGCGCTGGGCGCGGCGGCGATCACCATCACGCACGACATGGCGAGCGTGCGGAAGATCGCGGATGAAGTGGCGATGCTGCACGAGGGCAGGATCATCTGGCGGGGGCCGGTGTCGGCGCTCGACAATTCCGGCAACGCGCATATCGACCAGTTCGTGAACGGCCGCGCGGATGGGCCGATCCAGCCGGCGATCTGAGCTACTCATTCATCCTTCGAGACGATCGCTTCGCGATCCCTCAGGATGAGGTCTGTTGGCTTTGAAACATATCAGCGCCCGCCGGCCTCATCCTGAGGGATTGGCCCGGAGGGCCAATCGTCTCGAAGGATGCGTTCAACGCGCCGCCAGCGCCGCGCCAGTTGCCCCCGCCTCGCGCACCTGTCACAACCCGCTTCG
>CAZGWV010000072.1:0-15812 GCA_964529555.1 uncultured Rhizobium sp. | reverse complement strand
GCGACATCGGGCATGCGCAGGTTGGCGATCGCCTGCGTCACGCTCGCAAAGCGGCCCGCGATCACATCCATGTCGTTGCGCCGCGCGCCTTCGATCTTGCCGCCGAGGTCGCCGATGCGCGCTTCCATCGCGGCAAGACGCTCGGCCAGCGGCGCGATCCCGCGCGTGGCCGGCTCCAGCGCATTGACCGAGAGGCCGAGCGAAGCGATGCCGCTGTGAACCGGCCCCAGATCGACGTCCGGCATGCGAATGTCGCGCACCGCCGCTTCCAGCTTCGCGATGCGCTCCTCGACCGGAGACGTATCCGTCGGGCGGATACCCGCCACCGCAACGCCCACGTCCGACACTTTCGCGATCACCGGCTCCAGCGTGAAACCTGCAACCTTGCGCTCCACATCGCCAAGGCTGGACTGGAGGCGCTGCAGCCGCTCCTCCATCGGCTGGAGATCGACCGGCTTCTGGGCCGACAGGGCGGCGGCCAGCAACGCCGCTTCCTTCTCCAGATCCTCGCGCGTGACCAGTCCGTCGATGCGGCTCACCTGCGTGACCAGCATCTCGCGGCTGCGCGCGATGGTCTCGAAGCGGCGATTGAGCCACCACCACATCAGCCAGGCGCCGAAGCCGGCGGCCAGCAGAATGAGTGCCGCGATCTGGAGAAGAAGAAACCACATGGCGCGTCCTGACGATTAACCGGGTGAAGCGCCGATGGCGCGTATCTCGATGCGGCGATTGCGGGCGCGGCCCGCTTCAGTGTCGTTGCTGGCGACGGGGCTCGCCGCGCCGCGCCCCTCGGCGGTGAGGCGTCCAGCCTCCACTCCGCGACGGATGAGCGCCGTCCGCACCGCCTCCGCGCGGCGCAGGCTGAGCGTGATGTTGGCGCGGTCGCGGCCCACATTGTCGGTGTGCCCTTCGATGCGCAGCCGGCCGGGGCAGGCGTCCGCCGCGCGGGCGATACCGTCGAGCAACGAGCCGCTGGCCGCGCGGATCACCGCGCTGTTGGTCGCAAACTCGATTGTGGCCCCGCCCAGCAGGTCCGCCATCGACTGATCGCACCGCACATCGGCCACGGTCGGCGGCGGAACCGGAGCGGCGGGCGAGGCGGCCGGGTCGCGCCCTGCCGGATCGTCGCGCTCCATGCCCGGCTGGGTGGGATCGAGCGGAAGGAGCGGCTCCTCCGTGAACGTGAAACGGTCGATGACCCAGGTGGCGGGCTCGGCCTCGCCAAACAGGGCCGGCGCGCGGGCGCGGCTGATCGCGGCGATCGCCTCGTCGGCGGCTTCGCGGCTGGGCGGCTTGCCCTCCACCGTGACCCACTGGCCGGACACGGAAGCCCGCGCCCAGGCGTACCCGCCATCGTCCAGCGCCTTGCGCGTGGCGGCGGCGGTCGCCCCCTCGATCTCGCCGAATGCAAAGGGAAACAGGGCGGCGACCAGCACCAGCCCAAGCCCGACCAGCGGCGCCAGGCCCCACGGCAGGAACGGGAATCGCGCCGGCGCGAGCGCGGGTTTTGCCCCGCCCTTAACCACGTCCGTTGCTGGCGCATCCTGCGTCATCGGCCGTCCCAATCCGCCGGACCTAATATCCGGTCACCCGACCATAGCCGATCCCGCCCGCTTCTGCCGATTACCATCCCGTCAGACGCGAATATCCGGCCCGGAGGCGGGCTTGCCGGGCTTGTTTCCCTTGTGTATAGGCCCGCTTCCCCAAAAAGGCGGCGATTGTCGCTGCCTGTGTAGCCAGGGTGAGCCCCCCCGAAGCGGGATCGGGCGTCATCAGGGCGAAACGGAGAGTCAGATGACCAAATCCAATATCGTCCTCAATGTCGACGTGCGCGAGCGCACGGGCCGCGGCGGCGCGCGTGAAGTCCGCAATGCAGGCCGGGTTCCCGCTGTGCTGTACGGCGGCGAGAAGGCCCCTGTCGCCATCTCGGTCGACAAGAAGACCGTCAACGCCGCGCTGAAGTCCGGCAAGTTCCTGTCGCACACAGTCACGCTCGAACACAAAGGCGAGCGCCAACTGGTGTTCGCCCAGGACATCCAGTTCCACCCTGTCACCGACGAGCCGACCCACCTCGACCTCTATCGCGTCGAGCCCGGCCAGGTCATCCGCGTCGCCGTTCCGGTCCAGGTCACCGGCCAGGGCGTCTCGCCCGGCGTGAAGCGCGGCGGCGCCATGAACATCGTCCGCCACGAAATCTGGCTGTACGCCCCGGCGGACGCGATCCCCGAGCACATCGAAGCTGACGTCTCCACGATGGAAATCGGCGACACGCTGAAAATCTCCGCGATCCAGCTGCCGGAAGGCGTGCGCCCGACCATCGAAGGCCGCGACTTCACGATCATCACCATCGCCGGCCGCAAGGCCAAGGACGACGTGGCCGAAGAGAAGCCGGCTGCCGACGCCGCTGCCGCTGCTCCCGCCGCCGCTGGCGCCAAGGCTGCCGCTCCGGCCGCCGCGCCGAAGAAGAAGTAAGGATCCGAGGCCGGCGCGCCGATACGCGCCGGCCCATCCTGCCTTCCCGAGTTTCATGGCTGGACGGCTCTGATGCTACTCATCGTGGGCCTTGGAAATCCCGGAACCCAGTACGCGGGCAACCGCCACAATATCGGCTTCAGGCTGGTTGAGGCGATCGCCGACGCGCATCGCTTTTCGCCGTGGCAGATGCAATCGAAGTTCGAGGCCGAGGTGTGCGAAGGCGCGCTGAAAACGCCCGACGGAACGAGCGTGAAGGCGATGCTCGCCAAGCCGCAGACCTACATGAACCTGTCGGGCAAGTCGGTCGGCGCAATCATGCGCAAGCATTATCTGCAGCCGTCCGACATCGTGGTCTTCCACGACGAGATCGATATGGCGCTCGGCCGCTTCCGCATGGCCACGGGCCGCAGCGCCGCCGGCCACAACGGCATCCGCTCCATCTATTCGCTCGCCTCCGCCGAAGTGCGCCGCGGGCGCATGGGCGTCGGCCATCCCGGCGACAAGAGCGTCGTGAAAGCCGCCGTGCTGGCCGATTTTCACCCTGACGAACGCCCATCCGTGAATGCTCTCATCAAGGCCTGCGTCGACGCCCTGCCTTTTCTCGTCGCCGGAACCAATGACGAGCGTTACCAGACCGAAGTGATGCGCCTTGCGCCGGCGCCGAAGAGCGACCCGCGCAACTCCTCCCCACCTGCGACCAAGGATAAAGACTGATGGGCTTCAAGGCTGGAATCGTGGGTCTGCCGAATGTCGGCAAGTCGACCCTGTTCAACGCGCTCACGCGCACGGCGGCGGCGCAGGCGGCGAACTATCCGTTCTGCACTATCGAGCCCAACGTTGGCGACGTGGCCATGCCCGAGCCGCGCCTTGAGGTGCTGGCCAGCATTGCGGGATCGAAAGAAATCATCCCGACGCGCATGAACTTCGTGGACATCGCAGGCCTCGTCAAAGGCGCGAGCAAGGGCGAGGGCCTGGGCAACCAGTTCCTCTCCAACATCCGCGAATGCGACGCCATCGCCTACGTGCTGCGCTGCTTCGAGGACGACGACATCACGCACGTCTCCAACAAGATCGATCCGCTGGCCGACTTCGAGGTTGTTGAAACCGAACTGATGCTCGCCGACATGGAGTCGCTGGAAAAGCGCAAGCAGGGCGTCGAGAAGAAGGCCAAGGGCGGCGACAAGGAAGCCGTCCAGACGCTGATGCTCGTCAACAAGGCGCTGGAACAGCTCAACGCCGGCAAGCCCGCCCGCGCCGCCACGATCGAGAGCGAGGATCAGAAAGCCTGGAAGATGCTCCAGCTTCTGACGTCGAAGCCGGTGTTCTTCATCTGCAATGTGGACGAGAACTCGGCGGAGACCGGCAACAAATTCTCCGACACCGTCATGGCGCACGCGAAGAAGGAAGGCGCCGCCGCCGTCGTGATCTCCGCCAAGATCGAGAGCGAGATCGCCTTGCTGTCAGACGACGAGCAGAAGGACTTCCTCGAGTCCCTCGGCCTGAAAGAGCCCGGCCTCAACCGCGTGATCCGCGCCGGTTACGACCTGCTCGGCCTGCAGACCTATTTCACCGTGGGCCCGAAAGAGGCGCGCGCCTGGACCATCAAGCGCGGCCAGACCGCGCCGCAAGCCGCCGGCGTTATCCATGGCGACTTCGAGAAAGGCTTCATCAAGGCCGAAACCATCGCCTACGAAGACTATGTGAAATTCAAGGGCGAGAGCGGCGCGAAGGAAGCCGGCAAGGCCCGCCAGGAAGGCAAGGACTATGTCGTCCAGGACGGCGATGTGATGCACTTCCGGTTCAACGTGTAGCGCTGGCAAGCACGGCCTCGCCCTTCGACAGGCTCAGGATGAGGCCTGTCCACTGCCAGTGCGAAGCGCCTCATCCTGAGCCTGTCGAAGGACGAGGCGCGTGTTCACAGGCGCCCGTTACTTCTCCCGGTAATACGCCGGCTTCTTCGCATTCCCCGCGCCGATCCCGTTCATCGTCTCCGCACCATGCCGCGCCAACACCAGGGCGGTATTCCATGCCCCCCACTCGGGCTTGTCCCTCGGAGCATGGACCTGCCCCGGCAAGGCCCGAAAGAGGCAGCCGTCGCGCAAATTTCCATAGCTTTGTGCATCGCCAAACCCTACCCAGCGCGTAAGAACACCGCTACACCCCCCGTCTCAATCCAATGTGAGCGCTCACTCCCTTGGCCGACGCACCACACCCGCCGGCGGCATCTCCGCCTGTACGCCGCCTGCCGCTGGCGGAATTCGTCGCCATGACGGCGATGCTGATGGCGTTGAACGCGCTCGCCATCGACATCATGCTGCCGGCGCTGCCCCAGATGGGCGAGTATTTCCAGATCGCTCGCGAGAATGACCGCCAGCTGATCATCATCGCCTACATGCTGGGCTTCGGCGTATCGCAACTGTTCTACGGACCGCTGACCGACCGTTTCGGCCGGCGGCCCGTGCTGTTCGTGTCGCTGTTCTTCTACATCGTCGCGGCGGTCGCCTGCGTCTATGCGCCGACATTCGAGAGCCTGATCTGGATCCGCGCCTTCATGGGCGCAAGCGCCGGAGGCAGCCGCGTTATCGCCGTATCCGCCGCGCGCGATCTCTATGCCGGCCGCGAGATGGCGAAGGTGATGTCGCTCGTGATGATCGTCTTCATGTCGGCGCCGATCATCGCGCCCTTCTTCGGACAGATGATGCTGAAGGTCATGCCGTGGCACGGCATCTTCTGGGCGCTTGGCATGTTCGGCGCGGCGATGGTGCTCTGGGTTCTGATCCGCCTGCCCGAGACGCTGCCGAAGGAGCGCCGCGTTCCGCTGAACCTGCCCACCATGTTCCGCAATTACGGCAAGGTCATCCGCACGCGCGCCGCACTCGGCTACACCATCGCCTCCGGCTTCCTGTTCGGCGGCCTGATGAGCTACATCTCGGCCTCCGAACAGCTTTACCATCAGGTCTACGTCACGGGAGACTGGTTCGCGCTCTGGTTCGCGGGCGCCGCCATCGCCATGTCGGTGTCGAACCTGATCAACTCGCGGCTGGTCGAGCGGCTGGGCATGCGGCGTATCTCGCACACCGCCCTGATCGCCTTCGTGATCATCAGCGCCGTGCATGCCGTCATCGCGCTGCAGGGGCCGGTGCCGTTCGAGCTGTTCTATGCGCTGGTGCTGATGGCCTTCTTCTGCATCGGCTTCCAGGGGCCGAACTACAACGCCATCGCGATGGAGCCGCTGGGCGCTCTTGCGGGGTCTGGCGCCGCCCTGATCGGCTTTGCTTCCTCGTTCGTGTCCGCCTCCATTGGCGGTTTTATCGCGCACCAGTTCGACGGCACCGTCACCCCGATCTTCATCGGCCACTTCGTCCTCGGCGCCGCCGCCCTGCTGACGATCTTCATCACCGAGCGCGGCAGGCTGTTCCAGTCGCACGAAGCGCCCGCAGGTAGGCAGTAGCCAATAGGCAATGGTGATTGGTACGGTTGCCGTCCAAAGGCAGCTGCACCGCTGCCTGCTGCCTCGGGGGCCCGAATGATCACCGTCCATCACCTCAACAATTCCCGTTCGCAGCGCGTGCTGTGGCTGCTGGAGGAATTGGGCTGCCGCTACGAAGTGAAGCGCTATGAGCGCGACGCGAAAACCATGCTGGCGCCGAAGGAGCTGAAGGCGATCCACCCGCTGGGCAAATCCCCCGTGATCACCGATGGCGACCACACGCTGGCCGAGACCGGCGCGATCATCGACTATCTGATGGAGCGCTATGGCAGCGGCCGCCTGATCCCGCCCGCCGGATCGCAGGAGCGCCTGCGCTACACCTACTGGATGCACTATGCCGAAGGCTCGGCGATGACGCCGCTGCTGCTCAAGCTGGTGTTCACGCGCATTCCGATGAACGCGCCGGGTCTGATGAAGGGCATCGTGAAATCCGTCATGGCGAAGGCGCAGGAGCGCCTCTCCGATCCGCAGATCAAGGCGCATCTCGACTACTGGGACGCTGAACTCTCGCGCGACGAATGGTTCGCGGGGCCGAAATTCACCGCCGCCGACATTATGATGAGCTTCCCGCTCGAAGCCGCCGCCGCCCGCGCCGACGGCAAATCCCGCCCGATGGTGAAAGCCTTTCTCGACCGCATCCACGCGCGCCGTGAATATCAGGACGCCCTCAAACGTGGCGGGCCCTACGACTACGCGAGCTGAGGGCGATGACGGCGGGCTTCGTCGAATTCCTGATCGCCGCCGTCGTGATGGAAATCACGCCGGGGCCGAACATGACGTGGCTCGCTCTGCTGTCGGCGCGCGAGGGACGCATCGCGGGATTTCAGGCTGTCGCCGGGATCACGGCCGGCCTCACCCTTCTGGCGCTTGTCGCGGCGACAGGCGCGGCGGCGCTGATCGCAGCCTGGCCGCCGCTGTACGAAGCCCTCCGCTGGGGCGGCGTCGCCTTCCTGCTCTACCTCGCGTGGGAGACATGGGTCGGCGAAAAGCCCGGAATGGAACGGGCCGACCACCAACGGCATTTCCGCCGGGGGCTGGTCGTGAACCTGCTGAACCCCAAGGCGGGGGCGGTTTTCGTTGTGATGATCCCCGGCTTTGCCGGCGCGGGCGGATGGCCGCTGCAGCTCGCCATGACGGTGATCTATCTCCTCATCGCGTCACTGGCGCACCTTCTGATCGTTGCCTTCGCCGGCAGCTTCAGCAGAGCGCTTGCCAATCCGGGGAGGGAACTGGTCGTGCGGCGCGTGTTCGCGATCCTGCTGGCGGGTGTGGCGGTGTGGTTCGCGATGATCGGCTGAGGCTAACCCGCCGACGGACTTTCCAGCCGCCATCCCGCCCCCTCGCCCTGCTTCATCAGCTCGCACAGCCACGGCAGCGCCGCGCGCAGATGGTCCGCCACGCCGAACGGCGCGTTGGCGATGACGATACCGGCGGCGGCCAGCTTGCCTTCGCCGATGGCGCGCACCCACAGGTCTGCGGCCAGCACCTTCGCGGGCTCGACGCCGCCGTCTTCGATCAGCATCGAGGCAAGTTCGGCGTCGAAGGCGGCCACCTGCTCGAGGTCCTTGATCGGGCGCCAGAACACATACGTTCCCTGCGGCCAGCGCTTGATGGCGGCGCGGGCGGCTTTCAGCATCCAGTCGAAATCCGCCTTGCGCGTGGTCGCGCCCACCTCGAACGGCGGATCGATCAGCACGAGGCCGCGACGCTCGGGCGGCGGCAGGTAAGCGGGCAGCGCCTCGAACCCGTCGCGCTGTTCGATCTTCACGCGCCTGTCGCGCCCCATCGCCTCACGCAGGAGTTCCGCGCTTGGCTCGTGCAGCTCGCACAGGCGCAGCGCGTCGTCCGGGCGCAGCATGCGCTGGGCGATGAAGGGCGAGCCGGGATAGTGTTTGAGGCCGTCGGAGTTCATGCCGCGAATGACATTCAGCCACGGGGCAAGCGCATTGCGCACGTCCTGCGGCGCGCCGCGTTCGGCAGCCCAGATACGGCCGACGCCGTCCTTCCACTCCGGGCTGCGTTCGGCCTCGTCGCCTTCCAGATCGTAGGCGCCGATACCCGCGTGGGTGTCTATGTAGCGATACGGCGCGGGCTTGGCGTTCAGCCGGTCGAAGCACAGGGCGAGGGCCGCGTGCTTCACCACGTCCGCGAAGTTTCCCGCGTGAAAGGCGTGACGGTAATTCAGGATCTTCTCCCTGGAGCGTGATCAAGCTGGATCGATGCGGTCGACAAACTCTTCCCCCGCGTGCGGGGGAAGTACGGCGAAGCCGGGATGGGGGCGAGCCACGAGGGGACTCGTGGATACAAGCCGCTTGTGGCTCGCCCCCAACGTCTCGCGGCCTGCGTCCGCGATCCACTTCCCCCGTAAACGGGGGAAGAGTTGACCGCAACGCCTGGCGCCAACGAAAGCGATCCCGCTCTAATCCCCAAACCCCGGATCCCTGTGATCCGGGTTGAAGCCCAGCCGCCCGACGCTGTCATGCAGGCCGCCAAGGCTTGAGGCGCCGCCTGCGTGGGGCGTGCCTGCGCCGCGATCGTTGGCCGAGCCGGGCGCGGGGCGGGCTGCCGCTGCCGTTCCAAGGATGGTCTTGTGTTCGTCCGGCCCACAGCCGACGCGCAGCGCGCATGTCGGCATGAAGTCGCCATAGTGCCGCGCAAGGTCAGCCTCGGATCGCGGCATCACGGTGTCCATCGTCCCCACGCGCGCGCCAAGATCGCTGGGACAGTCGCGGGGCCTCGGCCCGATGCGGCTGCTGCAGCGGTCATTCTGCATGAGGCTCGCCAGCCCCGGCGGCCCCCTGCCCGTCGTGACGCCCGGCGGGATGTAGACGCTGTCGCCATCGGACGCGCCCGAGGGGTCGGATGGCGCGCCCAGCGGCGGCGCGCCCGGCTGTTCCTGCGCGCGCTTGCGCGGATCGGGCGGGGGCGAGGACGGCGTGACGTCGTCCGGCTTTGGCGTGGCGGCACGCGGCGTTGGCGTGACGCCTGCGGCGACCTCGACGGGCTCAAGTTCGGGCGGGATCAGGTCGAGCGCGAGGAACAGTTCTTCCGGCGGCGCATCCACCTCGGCCGGAGAACCGGCGGCGACGCCCAGCGCGATGATCCCGACGATGGCAAGGTGAGCAACAGCCGACCCAGCCGCCGCCGGCGCGTGTCTGCGCCAGCCCGGCCATCGCGCCAGTTCCCGTGCCCTCTGCAGCCATGTCATCGCGGCGAACTATGCCCGTCGCGACGTCTGGCTTGAAAGCATTAAACTGGAAGGACGCTAGAGGATTTCCGTGTGGGACGTCACAATCTTGCCCACAAGCCCGTACGCGAGAGCCTCTTCCGCGCTCATCCAGTAATCGCGGTCGGTGTCTTTCTTGATCTGCTCCAGCGTCTGGCCGGTGGCGTCCGCGAAGATCTTGTTCAGGCGCTCGCGCATCTTGATGATCTCGCGGGCCTGGATCTCGACGTCCGACGCCTGGCCGCCGACGCCGCCACGGGGTTCGTGCAGCAGGAAGCGCGTGTTGGGCAGGCAGAAGCGGTTTTCCTTCCTGCCCGCCGCATAGATCAGCGCCCCGGCGGAAGCGCACCAGCCCGTACCGAGAATCTTCACGGGCGCGCGGACGAACTTGATCATGTCGTGGATCATGTCGCCGCTTTCGACGTGGCCGCCGGGCGAGGACAGGACGAGCAGGATCGGCTTGTCGCTGACGGCCGAATAGGCGAGCAGCTGGGCGCTGACCGCGCGCGCGGCCTTGTCGTTGATTTCGCCCGTCAGGAGGATGGTGCGCGAATCGAACAGCGCCTTTTCCATCAGACCGGAAGCGGATTCTTCCTTCTTGGCCTCGGGGGCGTCGTCTTCGTCATCCTCGTCGAGGTGGAAGAAGTCGGGGCGATTCGTCATGGAAACTCCGATGGAACGTGCCCAGCATAGGTGGCGGTCCGGGCGGCCCGGGTCAATGGGGACGCTATCTTCTTGAAACGTCGAGGTTAATGCCCGGCAAACCAGACCAGATAGCTGACGTCGATCCCCTGCGCGGCGAGTTTGCTGTCGCCATGCAGTTCGGGCAGGCAGACGAGGAAGGCGGCGCCGGCGATCTTCGCGCCGGCCTTGCGGAGCAGCTTGATGGCCGCCAGCGACGTGCCGCCCGTGGCGATCAGATCGTCGACCAGCAGCACGCGGTCGCCCGGCGCGATGGCGTCGGCGTGCATCTCCATCGCGTCGACGCCGTATTCCAGCTCGTAGCTCTCGGTGAGGACGTTGTGGGGCAGCTTGCCCTTCTTGCGCAGGGGCACGAAGCCGGCGGAAAGCTGGTGCGCGACGGCGCCGCCGAGGATGAAGCCGCGCGCCTCGATGCCCGCCACCTTGTCGATCTTGGCGCCGGCATAGGGCTGGACCAGCTCGTCCACGGCCTGACGGAAGGCGCGCGGATTGCCCATCAGCGTGGTGACATCCCGGAACATGATCCCCTTCCTCGGGAAGTCTGGAATCGTGCGGATGGCGTCCTTGAGTTCCATGCCTTGTCCTCGGTCAGTGTCCGGCCTGAGTAGAGCATGTCTGTGACGGGCGAAAGATGAGGGGCGCCCCGCAGTGCGACCTTCGATCCCCGGCGGCGCCCGGCCGTTGCGCAGGATGGCGGGCCGGATGACGCCCGAAGGAGCATTCACGCGGGCCCGTTTGACCCTCCGCCTGCCGCGTGCTGATCTCCGGCCTCGTTTGAGGAGCCCGGCGCCATGTTCACTGTTTTCAGGACCGCATTTGCTGCGGCGGCAGCGCTTCTGGCTGCCTCGTGCGACACCGGCTCCACGGCGGCGAAGGAGCCGCCGCTGGTCCCCGTCGAGACGTTCACGCTCGAAAACGGGCTGCGCGTCGTGTTCAACATCGACCGCTCCGATCCGGTGGTGTCCGTGGTGCTGGCCGCTCACGCGGGCTCTGCGCGCGAGACGCCGGGCCGCACCGGCTTTGCGCATATGTTCGAGCACCTGTTCTTTCTCGATTCCGAGAACCTCGGCACGGGCGGTCTCGACAAGCTGAGCGCGCGCGTCGGCGGCTCTGGCGCAAACGGCTTCACCAACAACGACCAGACCGTCTACCTGCAGACCGTGCCCAACGATGCGCTGGAGAAGATGATCTGGGCCGAGGCCGACAAGCTCGGCTACTTCATCAACACGGTGACGCCCGCCGTGCTCGAAAAGGAAAAGCAGGTCGTCAAGAACGAGAAGCGGCAGAGCGTGGACAACCGGCCCTATGGCCACCTGTTCACCGTGCTCTCCGAGACCATGTACCCGGCGGATCATCCCTATAGCTGGCCGGTGATCGGCTCGCTGGCCGATCTCGACGCCGCGACGCTGGAAGACGTGAAGAGCTTTCATGGCCGCTGGTATGTGCCCAACAATTCGACGCTGGTTCTCTCCGGCGATTTCGACGCGGCGCAGGCGAAGGCCTGGGTCGAGAAATACTTCAACGACATCCCGAAGGGCGAAGCGGTTGAACGCCCCGCCGCGCGCCCTGCTCCGCTGGCCGCGACCATCAGGCTTTCGCACGAGGACAATTTCGCCACGCTGCCGCAGCTGACGCTCGCCTGGCCCGGCCCGCCCGCGTTCGACAAGGATGTGTGGCCGCTGTCGATCCTGATGACGCTGCTGAGCGAAGGACAGGAAGCCCCGCTCAACAAGGCCGTGGTCGAGGACGGCAAGCTGGCCGGCTCGGTCGGAGCGTTCGTCAATGACGGGCAACTCGCCGGCATCACCGCTTTCATCGTCACCGCTTTCAACGGCGTCGATCTCGACAAGGTGCAGGCCGCGATGGATGCGGGCTTTGCCGCGTTCGAGACGGACGGCGTGCAGCCTGCCGCGCTTGAGCGTGTGAAGGCCGTGGCTGAAGCCGAGTTCTTCGCTTCGCTGGGCACCGTGAACGGCAAGGGCGCCGCCCTCGCCCGTTATGACGGCATGCTGGGCCGCGCGGACTTTGCCGGCGAAGACCTCGCGCGCCTGCGCGCTGTGACGGCGGAAGACCTCACGCGGGTTTACGACACCTACATCAAGGGCAAGCCGCACGTCGCCGCGAGCTTCGTGCCCAAGGGCCAGAGCGCGCTTGCGCTGGAAGGCTCCAGCGTCGCCAGGGTGGTCGAGGAGCCCATCGTCGCCGGCGCCGAAGCCCCGGTGAATGCCGCCGCCGATCGCCCCGCCGAGATTGCGAAGACGCCGTCGAGCTTCGACCGTACCGTCGAGCCGCCCTTCGGCGCGCCGCCGGTCGTGAAAGCGCCGGCGCCGTGGACAGTCGAACTCTCCAACGGCCTTGCCGTCATGGGCGTCGAGGACCGCGAGCTTCCCATCGTCGCCTTCGAATTCGCCATCGATGGCGGCCGCCTGCGCGAGGACATCGCCCGGCCCGGCCTCGCCAATGTCACGGCGGAGATGCTGACGCGCGGCACGGAGACGAAGACGCGCGCCGAGTTCGAGAACGCGCTGAAGACGCTTGGCGCGCAGGTGCGCGTCATTGCGGCTGACGAGCGCATCCATGTCGCCGGCAACACGCTGGCGCGCAACTTCCCGGCCACCGTGGCGCTCGTCGAGGAGATGCTGCTTCATCCGCGCTGGGATCCCAACGAACTCGAACTGGTGAAGGCCGCCGTCACGGCCGACATTCAGGGCGAGCGCGCCGAGCCCAACGTGATCGCCGAGCGTGTCATGTCGCGCCTGATCTGGGGCGAGAACCACATTCTCGGCAAGGGACCGCTGGGGACGGAGGCGTCGGTCGCCTCGTTCCAGCCTGCCGATCTTGCGGCCTTCCACACGTCCGGCCTCTTCCCCTCGAACGCGCGCCTGCGCATTGCGGGGGCCGTGAGCCAGGCGGATGCGCAAGCAGCGCTCGCCAGCCTTGCCGAGGCGTGGGCCGCCGGAACGGCAGCGCCCGTAACGCTCGCCGCGCCCGCAGCGCCGGGGCCGACGAAGATCCATTTCTACGACATGCCCGGTGCAAAGCAGTCCGTTCTGCTGTTCGCCAATCCCGGCCCGGCCCGCACCGACCCGGCTTTCTATCCGGCGACGGCGACGAACTTCATCCTCGGCGGCGGCGGCTTCGCTTCGCGCCTCACGCAGCAACTGCGCGAAGGCAAGGGCTACACCTATGGCGTCCGCTCGAACTTCCAGGGCGGCAAGACAACGGGCGAGTTCCGTGTGTTCAGCCCGGTGCGCTCCAACGTGACGCTGGAGGCGGCGACGCTGATGCGCGACATCGTGCGCGATTATGGCGCGACGTTCACGGCGGCCGACCTCGACCTCACGCGCGGCTCGCTCGCCAAGAGCCGGGCGCGCTCGTTCGAGAGCCTCAACGCCAAGCTCGGCATGCTCGCCAACATCGGCGACATCGGCCTGCCGGCCGACTATGTGGCGCAGGAGACGGCGGCGCTCGACGGGCTCACGCTGGCGCAGGTGCAGGACATCGCTGCGCGCTACATCAAGCCGGACGCCATGTACTTCGTCGTGATCGGCGACGCGGCGACACAGGCGCAGGGCCTGACCGCGCTGGGCTATGGCGCGCCGGTGATGGTGACGCTGGATTAGGCGGCGGGGAACGGAAGCACGCCCTCGTCCTTCGACGGACGGGCCGCGATGCGGCCCTGCTCAGGATGAGCGCACGACCATCGCCGGCATCCGTCGAAAGACGAGGGCGTGCTTGTTGCTGTAGAGCGCGATCAACTTGACTGGACTCAACGGTCCATCCCCGCTCGTCCTGACGAAAGTCAGGACCCAGGGCTGACGGTGAGGCTTGCTCTGGCCTGGCGCTTCAAGCCTGTTCGAATTGCACGACCGTTCCTGGATGCTGACTTTCGTCAGCATGAGCGGAACAAGGTGAGCCGCTTTCGTCCGAATCGATGGCGCCCTATGCCGTATCCGACCGCGGCAGTGCGCGCGTCTCTGCTTCCGCGCCCTTCACCCACGCGGCGAAATGCGGTTCGGCCCATATGCGGTCGATGTAGGCTTGCGCCTCCGTTGAGCGCGGAATGGCGTAGGTGACGAAGCGCGTGACGACGGGGGCATACATCGCGTCCGCGATGGACCACTGGCCGAACAGGAACGGCCCGCCGGAACGGGCCAGCCATTCGCGCCACAGCGCATCGACGCGCGCGGCGTCGGCGAGGCCGTCTGCGGTCATGCGGGCGGCGTCCGTGCGGCGGCGGATGTTCATGGGGGCGTCGTTGCGGAGGTGGACAAAGCCCGCATGCATGATGGCGGCGGCGGCGCGGGCGAGCGCGCGGGCGGTGGCGTCCTTCGGCCAGATCGCGGGTTGCCGTTCGGCGGCCCACTCGCAGATGGCGAGGCTTTCGGCGATCACGGCGCCGCCGCCCAGATCGAGCGCAGGCACGCGGGCGTTGGGCGAGATGGCGCCGAAGCTGGGCTTGCCGCCCGTCTCGGGAAGCAGGTGCGGGACGTCCTCGAAATCGACGCCGGCATGGCGCAGCGCCAGCCAGGGCCGCATCGACCATGAGGAATAGTTCCTGTCGCCGATATGCAGTTGCGGCTTCGTCATGCCCTGCTCCTAGTGCGCGCCCTGCCGGAACGTGAAGACCACAAGCAGCGCGAGTGCGATGAACACGACGCCGACGCCGCGCTCGAACCATTTGCGGATATCCGGGTTGCCGAGAAAGCGCGAGAGCCGGCCGCCGAGATGGGTGTAGATCCACTGCACGCCAAGATCGATGATGGCGCCGACCGTGCCCAGCGCCAGCGTCTGCGTGAGGACATTGCCCTGCGCGTTGATGAACTGCGGCAGGAACACCATGAACCAGAAGATCGTCTTCGGATTGCCAAAGCCGATCACCAGACCGTCGATGAAGGCGCCGCGCCCCACCGCCATGACCGGCGAAGGCTGGCCGGGTTCCACCAGAGGCTCGCCACGGAAGGAACGCCAGATCGCGGCAAGGCCGAAAAAGGCGAGACAGGCCGCGCCCACCCACTTCACGATGAAGAAGGCAAGTTCCGACGTCTGCATCAGCACGCCGAGGCCGAGCGCCGTCAGCCCGAAATAGATGAGGTTGGCGATCTGGATGCCGAAGCCCGCCATGACGCCGGCGCGGTGCCCGCGCAGAGCAGCCTGGGACATGATGAACATCACGTTCGGCCCAGGCGCCATGCTGACGAACGTCGTCAGAACCATGAACAACAGGAAGTTGTCAGGGATCATGGACCTCGTTTCCCGCGCGCGGGTCGGATGTCGTCTGAGAACTTCTGATCCGTCAACCCCTTAACACCCGGCCGGCGACCGCATCGAGGCGCGAAGGCATCGCGGGATCGCGATGTTGCGGCGCGGCGATGATCGCATTGTCGAGGCATGTGTCGATGCCGTCGAGGTCCGGCGCGCGCGGGCCGGCGGCCATCCGGGCGGCGATGCGCGCAACCAGTGTGGCGGCGCGGAATGCCCCAAGGCGAGGCGATGGCTTCCCAGCGCCCGCCCTCGACGCCGGGAACCTGATAGAGCCCCGAGCCGCCGATGATGCCAAGCGTCCAGCTTGTCATGCGAGATCCTCGCCGCAGTGCGCGCAGGCGCAAATGAGAGGTCAGCTTAGCCTATCGAGGTAGCGGGGCCAGCTTGGAGAACGCGCTTCCTCGAACAGGCCGGTGCGATGCCGCCTGGGATGCTGTCGTTCTGGCCCATTTGAGAGAATGGAGGGCCGGGGACGCGGATGGCTCCGCGAGGTTAGTCCGTAGTTCGTGGTCCGTAGTCCGAAGAGCGGAAGACCCGCGTCCCCGCGCATGGATTGCTCCACACGCATCGCCCCGCGCCGGCAGTGATCGGCTGCCCTCCTTGCGGAGCGATGAGTGCATATTGCGCTCACGCCGAGGGGGCGGGGATTTGGTC
>CAZGWV010000071.1:0-16202 GCA_964529555.1 uncultured Rhizobium sp. | reverse complement strand
GGTCCTCTCGCTCACGACAGTAGTTTGAGCCCTCATGGTGAGCAGTAGCGATGCGCCAAGCATCGCTACGTCCGTCGAACCACGAGGGCGGGACGGGGGCTGGTCCTATTCCTCCGGCTGCCAATCCTCCACCGGCCTGAAATTCTTCGCCCCCGGCGTTCGCTCGAAGACGCTTCCCTCCGGCGAATCGAGCAGGGAAATGATGCTGGGGTCGTAATTGGCGATGGTGTTGACGTCGTAGATGCCGTGATTGTCGGCTTCGTCCATATAGTCCTGGTCTTCCGTGCCGGCCATGAAGCGCCAGCCGCTGTCCCCGTCGGCGTCGGGCGCGGCGCGGTACATGAAGCCGACCGGCTTGCCCTTGACGGTGATCATGTCGGTGGCGATGCAGGCGCCGTGGCCGGTGGCCAGGGGCTTGATCTCTTCGGCTTTCAACCGGAATTTCTTCGCCATGACTCCCGTCTTCCTTCCTTGCGGCGCACCATACCGCCGTCAGGCCGCATCTGCCTACTCGACGGTATCAGGGGACGGGTCTAAACCTTCGCGCTCAGAACGAGGTGCTTCATGTCGCGTCCGGTGATTTCCGCTACGGGGCTCTATACGCCGCCCCACTCGATTTCCAATGCGGAGCTGGTGGCGAGCTTCAACGCCTGGTCGGATCGGTGGAATGCCGAGCATGCCGAGGACATCGCGGCGGGCCGGGTCCAGCCCAAGCCGCATTCCTCGGTCGAGTTCATCGAGAAGGCCTCGGGGATCAAGGCCCGCTATGTGGTCGACAAGGACGGCGTGCTCGACCCTGCGCGGATGACGCCCAACATCGCCGAGCGGCCCAACGAGCAGATTTCGATCCTCGCGGAGATCGCCGTGACGGCGGCGCAGGAGGCGCTGGCCAAGGCCGGGCGCGAGGGCAAGGAGATCGACGCGGTTATCTGTGCAGCTTCCAACATGCAGCGGGCCTATCCCGCGATGGCGATCGAGGTGCAGGCGGCGCTGGGTGCGCAGGGCTTTGCGTTCGACATGAACGTCGCGTGTTCCTCGGCCACGTTCGGCATCCAGACGGCGGCGGATTTCGTACGCGCGGGGAATGCCAAGACGGTGCTGATGGTGAACCCGGAAATCTGCTCGGGGCATCTCAACTTCACCGACCGCGACAGCCACTTCATCTTCGGCGACGTGGCGACGGCCGTGCTGGTCGAGTCGGACGATCGCGCAAAGGGGGGCTGGTCGATTCTCGGCACGCATCTCAAGACAGTGTTCTCGAACAACATCCGCAACAATTTCGGCTTCCTCAATCGCGGCGCCCCGGAAGGCGTCGGCAAGTCCGACAAGCTGTTCGTCCAGGAAGGGCGGAAGGTTTTCAAGGAAGTGGTGCCGATGGTCTCCGCGATGATCAATGAGGAGATGGACCGGCTGGGCATCAAGGCGGCCGAGCTGCGCCGCATGTGGCTGCACCAGGCCAATGCCGGCATGAACCGCCTGATCGCGGAGCGCGTGCTGGGTCACGAAGCGAGCGAGGACGAGAGCCCGACCGTACTGGACACGTATGCGAACACGTCCTCGGCGGGGTCGATCATCGCCTTCCACAAACATTCGGCGGATTTCAAGCCGGGCGAGAAGGGTCTGATCTGCTCGTTCGGCGCGGGCTATTCAGCCGGCACGGTGTTCGTCGAGAAGAATTGAGAGCTTCTGCCTAGCGGCTGAACAGCTGGCGTATCAGCCAGTTGGGAGCCATGAGGCGTAGCGCCTGCTTCCAGCTGTCGTATGCGCCATGCTTGCGCAGCGTGCTCCACAGCTTCATGCGCTCGCCGAACGGCAACAGGCCGACATACCAGCGCAGCACGCGCACCGGATCGTCCTCGTTGTAGCCGAATATCTCGTAGATGCGCCGGTCGGGCTCGCCGTCCGAATAGGTCTCTATGGCGTCGGGCGCGAAGTGCTTCTGCGGATCGATCGGCGGAAGCTCCTCGGCGAGCCTGTAGGCGCGCTCGATGAAGCTGAGCCAGCTCGGCGGCGTGTGATAGTACAGCACCGACTCGCGGGCTTCCTTGGCCTTGGCTTCGCGCAGCGCCGGATCGGACATCAGCCTGTCGAGGTTGGCGATATATTCCGGCTCGCTCCAGCCGTGCAGCGTCGGTTTGTCGATGCCGGGGTGGTTGATTGCGAAGATGCGGGCTTCCTTGGGGCCATAGAAGCGCGAGACCAGCGGCGTGCCGAGGCCGGCAGCCTCCATCATCGAGGTCGACGACACGAACGGGAATGAGTCCACGTAAATGTCGGCGGCTTCGTAATAGACCTTGGTGTCGGGCGATTCCGGCAGCGCCTTGATGCGTCCGCCAGCCGCCGCGATGTCGTCGGCCCAGTCCGGCCGGTCGCCGGCGCCGAGAACCCAGAGTTCGGCATTCGGGTATTTCTTCAGCAGTTCGACGTGCGGCTTGGTGAACGTGACGCCGCCCATCGTGCGGTACTTGATCGTGCGCGCGGCCGAGAACAGCAGCAGCGTATCGGGCTCGATGCCCAGCTCGGCCTTGGCCTGCTCGCGCGTGCGCGTGCGCACGGCGGGGGCGACCATGGTGGGCACCATGATGTTGCGGCGGGGCTCGACGGTGCGGCGCGCGATCGACAGGTCCTGCGCCGCATCGCGCAGGTTGATGACGATGTCGCTTGTCGATGCGCCCAGCCAGAACAGGTGATCGGCATGGTTGAGCAACATGATCGGCGGCAGCTTTTCCGGCTCCGCGAAGGCGACCATGGCGATCGGGTCCTGGCCGTAGACGTGCAGCATCACGCCGTCATGTTCGCGCGCGATCTCGCGCAGCTTCCCGGCCCAGGCGATCTGGTGGCCCGTCGTCCTGTTGAGACGGTAGATCTTGCCGCCTGCGGCTGCGACGGCTTTCAGCGTCGCCTCGGGAATGGCGGTGTAGTGGTGGGTCAGCGCGAGGGAGTGGACGCGGTCCTTGTCCTCGGAAATCCAGCGCGTCAGCATGTTGGTCAGACCGCCGACCGGAATCAGTTCGGTGGCGACGTGCAGGATGTGTTCGATCTTGCGGCCCGTCTGGCGGCGGTATGTCGTCGGCTTCGCCGTGCGGCGGCCGATGTCGGTCAGCATGCGCTCGAGACGCGGGCTGGCGTAGAAGCCGGCATGCGGGCGCGTCGCCATCATCGCGGCGACGCCGCCATAGGCGACGGCGGCTTCGAGCTTGCCGCGTCTGTGATAGTCCAGCGCGACGTTGAGCCAGTGCTCATACTGGCGGAACGTGTTCACCGGGTCGAAATCCGGGTCGTCGCCCGATCTTGCGATCGTGAACGGAGGCAGGTTGTCGTTCGCCGGCGCCGAAACGGGCGTTAGCGCCGAGGTGCGGGCGAGCTTTGCGCGGCTGGCCTGGGCGCGATCAGCCGCGCTCACTTGCAGCCTCCGCCTTCGGCGCGGCGCGCTCGGCCTGGCCGGGGAGAATCCACTGGCCGGCCTCATGGTAGACGCCGAACGCATTGGAGGCGAACACCGCGTGCTTCACATGGAAGTGCCCGCCGATCTGGGCGCAAATCACGCGGCCATATCCACGCTCGCGCACCGAAACGGTGAGGCTGTAGAGATCCGACACCAGATTGATCGGCGGCATGCGCAGCTCGATCGCGCCCTTGCCGTTGACCGAGGGAATATCGACCTGGTCGGCGATGGTGGAGAAGGACGAGCAGTGGACATCGTCGGTGCGGTTGATGCCGATGCGGAAGTCGGGCTGCACGATTTCGCGCGTGGTCTCGTATTCGAAACGCACGCGCATACGCTGGCCGTAGTCGAACATGCCGGTTTCATGGCCCTGGTCGTCCATCAGCTTGACGTCGGTGATCGTGATCGCGCCCTTGGCGCTGTCGTCGTCGAACCAGGGGGGCGACTTGAGGCGGCTGTCGTTCTCGTAGATACGCAGGCCATCGTCGGTCGGGCCGTCGTACACAACCTTGCCCTTGCGCAGGTAGATGACGCGCTCGCACATCGACTTGATGGAGAACATGTTGTGCGAGACGAAGAGGATGGTGGATCCCTTCTGTTCAAGCGAGCGCGCGAAGTTGATGCATTTGCGCTGGAAGGCGAAGTCGCCCACGGCCAGCACTTCGTCGAGCAGCAGGATGTCGGGATCGAGGTGGGCTGCGACCGAAAAGGCGAGGCGCACATACATGCCCGAGGAGTAGCGCTTGACGGGCGTGTCGATAAATTCGCCGATCTCGGCGAATTCGACGATGGCGTCGAACTTCTCTTCGACTTCCTTGCGGGTCATGCCGAGGATCGCGCCGTAGAGGAAGGTGTTCTCGCGGCCCGTCAGCTCCTGGTGGAAGCCGGTGCCGACTTCGAGCAGGGCGCCGAGGCGGCCGTTGATCTTCGCTTCGCCGGTGGTCGGCGTCGTGATGCGCGACAAGAGCTTCAGCAGCGTGGACTTGCCCGCGCCGTTGAGGCCGATGATGCCGACATTCTCGCCGCGCTTGATATCGAAGGATGCATCAGAGAGCGCCCAGAAGGTCTGCATGGTGCTCTTGTCGCCGCCCTTGAGCAGCGAGCTGACGCTGTCGGCGACGAGGTCGCGGACGCTGTTGCTGCGCGCCTTGGTCATGCGCTTGTAGCGCTTGCCCAGGCCCTTGACGCTGATGGCGATGTCTTGGTTGCTCATGTCAGATCACGTCCGCGAAGGAAGCTTCCATTTTCTTGAAGAACACGAGGCCGCCGAAAAGCGCGACCAGGATGACCGAAAGGCTGATGCCGAGGGCTGCCAAGTCGAGCGAGCCGCGGTCGAACACGGCCCAGCGGAAGCCCTCGATCACGCCAACCATCGGGTTGAGCGAGTAGAGCGTCTTCCATTCGGCGGGAACCTGGCTGAGGGGATAGACGATCGGCGAGGCGTACATGCCGATCTGCAGCATGAACGGAACCGTGTGCTTGATGTCGCGATAGCGCACGTTGATCGGGCCCAGCCACATGCCGATCGACAGGGCGAACAGCGAGGCGACCAGGATCAGCGGCACGATGGCGAGCAGCTTGAATGTCGGCATGACGCCGTAGAACGCCATGAGGATCAGCAGCACGCAGAATGCGATGCAGAAGTCCAGCAGCGGCGCCGTGACCTTGGCGAGCGGCATGATGAGGCGCGGGAAGTAGACCTTCCGCACCAGGTCCGCGTCTTCGACGAGGCCGGTGGCGGCGCGGCGCGTGGCCTCAGCGAAATAGGTCCACGGCAGCACGGCGGCGAAGGCGAAGATCGGATAGGGGATGCCGTCCGAGGGGATCTTGGCGAAGTTGCCGAAGACCACCGTGAAAACCAGCACCGCGAACACCGGCTGGATCACGGCCCACGCGGCGCCCATGGCAGCCTGTTTGTACAGGACCTGGATATCGCGGAGCACCAGCGTGAACAACAGCTCGCGATAGGCCCACACGTTCGCGAGGTCGAGGTCGAAGAGACCCCGGCTCGGACGGATGGTCACCTGCTTGCGGGCGACTGTCGCGGCAGCTTGTTCGACGGCGGTTGTCATTATTTCGGCTCTGTTGCTTGTCTGAGTGTCGAGGTGACGAACTCGAGATCGGCGTCGGTCATCTGCGGATAGAGCGGCAGGACGATGGTGCGGTCCTGGCAGCCTTCCGAGTGTGGCAGCGGCGCGTGATTGCTGGTCTTGTAGCCGTCCTCGCGGTGCGAGCACATGATGCCGCGGCGCGTGGCGATGCCGGCGTCGAGCATGATCTGCATGACCGCTTTCTGGTCGGCATGGTCGGGCAGGCGGACGGCGAAGGACTGCCAGTTGGACTTGCAGCCCTGCGGCTCGAGCGGCAGGCCGATCCACTGGGCGGAGGCCAGCAGCGCGCGGTACGTGTCCGCGATCTCGCGGCGGCGGGCGACGATGCCCGGCAGACGGCGCAGCTGCTCGCGGCCGACGGCGGCCTGGATGTCCGTCATGCGGTAGTTGTAGCCGAGCACCGGGTGCGTCTCGAAGATCACCTGGCTCGAACCGTGGCGGACGGTGTCGGGAACCGACATGCCGTGCTGGCGCAGCAGCTTGAACTGCCTGTTCCAGTCGGCGTGCGGGGTGGTCAGCATACCGCCATCGCCCGTCGACATGATCTTGCGCGGGTGGAAGGAGAACACGGCCACGTCGCCGCGGCAGCGCCCGACCTTTTCCCACTCGCCATCCCAGACGTATTCGGCGCCCGCAGCGCAGGCGGCGTCCTCGACGACTTTCAGGTTGTGCTTGCGGGCGACCGCGACGATGGCCGCGAGATCGGCCGGCATGCCCATCTGGTGAACGAGCAGGATGGCTTTCGTCTTCGGCGTGATCGCAGCTTCGATCAGGGCCGGGTCCATGTTGTGGGTGGCCGGATCGACGTCGATGAACACCGGCTCGGCGCCGCAATAGCGCACCGAGTTGGCGGTCGCGATGTAGGAGTGCGAGACGGTGATGACTTCATCGCCCTGTCCGACGCCGGCGACGAGAAGCGCGAGGTGCAGGCCAGTGGTGCAGTTCGAGACGGCCGTGGCGTATTCCGCGCCGACGAACTCCGCGAACTCTTTTTCGAAGGCTGCGACTTCCGGCCCCTGGGTGATCCAGCCGGAGAGGATGACGCGGGAGGCGGCGTCCGCCTCGCGCTGATCCATCACAGGTTTGATGATCGGGATCATTAGTTGAACCTGTCCTTGTTGGCTTCCCACCAGGCGACGAAGCGGCGCACGCCTTCCTCGAGGCTGACTTCAGCCTTGAAGCCCAGCAGGCGCTCGGCCTTCTCGGTGGAGGAGAGGCGGCGGGAAACGGCGTTCACTTTGCGCTCGGGACCGTATTCGGGGACCATGTCGGCCGGCGCGCCCATGACTTTCATGGTCGTGTAGGCCAGTTCGTTGAGCGACGTCTCGACGCCCGAGGCGATGTGGAAGACTTCGTCCGTGGCATCCGACTTGAGGCCGAGCACGTTGGCGCGGGCGAGATCCTCGATGTAGATGAAGTCCATCGACGTCTTGCCGTCGCCCAGCACCAGCGGCGGGATGCCTTGGGCAATGCGCTGGACCCAGCGGACCAGAACCTCGGTGTACTTGCCTTCGACGTCCATGCGCGGGCCGTAGACGTTGAAGTAGCGCATCGCGACGTAGTTCAGGCCGAACATGTCGTTATAGGACCGCAGCAGGCCTTCGAGCATGACTTTCGAGGCGCCGTACCAGGTGCGGTTGTTGTAGGGGTGGTGATCTTCGGTCGTCGGGAAGGTGTCGGCGAGGCCGAGGATGGAGGCCGACGAGGCGGCGAGCACCTTCTTCACGCCAGCCTTGTGGGCGGCGTCGATGACGTTGAACGTGCCGTCATTCATCACTTCCATGGCTTCGCGCGGATCGGCGGCGCAGGCCGTGATGCGGATGGCGGCCATGTGGATGACCGCGTCCATGCCTTCGGTGACCTTGTAGACGAGATCCTTGTCGCGGATGTCGCCCTGGATGAGCTTGACGCGCTCGTCCTTGAGTGCGTTTTCGAGGTTGCGCGCCGAGCCGCGGGACATGTTGTCCAGGATCACGATCTCGGCCGGCTTCTCGTTGGCGAGCAGCTGGTCGATCGTGGTGGAGCCGATGAGACCGGCGCCTCCGGTCACCAGGATTTTCGAACCTTCGATCTTCATCGTACCATCACCCGTAATCTACTGGCGTTCTTGTTTCTGGCAGGCGAGCGGGTCCGCCATTGTGCGGCGGACCCCTTATTCACTAGGCGAGCGCGAGCTCTTCCTTCTGGAGGGCGGCCACGGCGGCGACGACTTCCTCTTGCTGGACGGCTTGCAGTTCCGGGTACATCGGCAGCGACAGCACTTCGGCGGCGGCTTTCTCGGCGTGCGGGAACTGGCCCTGCTTGTAGCCGAGATAGTCGAACGCCTGGAGGGTGTGCAGCGGGAACGGATAGTGGATGCCCGTCTGGATGCCCTTCCTGGTCAGTTCTTCCTGCCAGCGCGCGCGGTTCGGCGTGCGGACGGCGTAGATGTGATAGACGTGGCGACGGTTCGCGAGGGCGACCGGCGTCTTCACGCCCGTGCCTTCGAACATGGTGCGGTAACGCTCGGCGGCGTCGCGGCGCATCTCGGTCCACTTCTCGATGTATTTCATCTTCACGCGGAGCACGGCGCCCTGCATGCCCTCGAGGCGCATGTTGTAGCCGATGATCTCGTGGTGATATTTCTTCTCGGCGCCCCAGTCGCGCAGCATGCGGACCTTGCGGTTGATCTCGGCATGCGGCGTGACGGTCATGCCGCCTTCGCCAGCCGCGCCCAGATTCTTGCCCGGATAGAACGAGAAGCCGGTGGCGTCACCGAACGAACCGGCGCGCTTGCCGTTGTATTCGGCGCCGTGAGCCTGGGCTGCGTCTTCCAGCACGAAGAGATTGTGCTTCTTCGCGATCGCCATGATCGCATCCATGTCGGCCATCTGGCCGAACAGGTGGACCGGGACGATGGCCTTCGTGCGCGGCGTGATGGCGGCTTCGATCGCGGCCGGGTCCATCGTGAAGGTCACCGGGTCGATGTCCACGAACACCGGGGTTGCGCCCGTGTAGGCGATGGCCGAGGCCGACGCGATGAAGGTGAAGGGCACGGTGATGACTTCGTCCCCCGCGCCGATGCCGGCGGCGAGCAGGGGAAGGTACAGCGCGTTCGTACCGTTGTTGACGCCGGCGGCGTAAGTCGTGCCGGCGTAGGGAGCGAAGTCCTTCTCGAGCTGGGCGACCTCCGGCCCGAGGGTGAAGGCGCACGATTCCATCGTGGCGAGCAGGGCGGCGTCGATTTCCGCCTTGATCGAGTGGTATTGCGCTTTGAGATCGACGAAGGGGACGCCCATGATGGTTGTGCTCGCTCGCTTGATTTCGGTTATCTGGATTTCTTGGGGAGGTGGATGGTTTCGCCGCGGCCGCGCATCGAAGCGGTCGCTGCTTCGATCAGCTCGACCATGCGGAAGCCGAACTCGCCATCCGACGCGGACGCCTTGCCCGACTTGATGCACTCGACGAAGTGCCTGCCCTCGACGAGCAGCGCCTCGGAGCCGTCCACTTTGGGGGCCCACATGTCGCCGGCGCGATAGCCGACACGCATCTCATGGATCTTGGCGGGGTCATCCGTGAACGATACGCCCTTGTCGTAGATTTTCAGTTTCTCGGACGGTTGAAGTTCATCGAAAGTGATCATCTTGTCGGTGCCGCCGATCAGGATCGTGCGCACTTTCACCGGGGCCAGCCACGAAACGTTAACGTGGGCGATGAAGCCGGTTTCGTAGAACAGCGTGATGAAGGCCAGATTCTCGGGCGTTCCGGGATAGTGGTTGATGCCCGAGGCCGAAACGGCGATCGGATGCTGGTCGAACACGTAATCCAGGATCGAGAAGTCGTGGACGGCGAGGTCGGCGATGACGTTAACGTCGCGCTGGAACAGGCCGAGATTGATGCGGGTCGAGTCGTAGTACAGCGTCTTGCCCAGGTCGCCGTTCTGGACCATGTCGCGCATCTTGCGGACGGGGCCGGTATAGACGAACGTGTGATCGACGTGGAGCGTGAGGCCGCGCTTGCTGGCTTCCTCGATCAGCGCACGCGCCTGCATGGACGTTTCCGTCATCGGCTTTTCGAGCCAGACGTGCTTGCCGGCCTTGAGGGCCGCCATGGCGAGCGAGAAGTGGGTCGACACCGGGGTGGCGATCGCGATGGCGTCGATCTCCGGGTCGCGGATCATTGCCTGGATGTCGGTGGTCGTCCTGGTCGCCGGGTGGCGCTTGGCGGCGAGTTCGAGCGCCTTCGGGTTGAGGTCGGCAACCGTGTGCATCTTGGCTTCGGAGAGTTCCGAGAAGTTGCGGACCAGGTTGGGGCCCCAATAGCCGTAGCCGATGACGCCGATGTTGATGACGTCGCGCTTGGCAGGATTCTGGGCGGCGAACTTCGGGCCAGCCAGCGTTTCGACGGCGGGACCGCTCTCGGCGATCACTTTGGCCTTCTGGGGGGCCTTACGGGATTTCACCGCTTTGGTTTCCTTCTTGGCGGTCATTAACCCACAACCTCTTCTGCAACGCTGTTCACTGACTGGGATTTCCTGGCGGCCGACAGGTTGCGGACATCGCCGACGACTTTCGCGGGGCAGCCCGCGACAACCGCGTAGGGGGGGACGTCCTTGGTGACCGTCGCGCCGGCCGCGATGAGTGCGCCTTCGCCGATGGTGATGCCGCAGATGATGGTGGCGCCCGAGCCGATCGAGACCTGGCGTTTCACCGTGGTGTATTCGAGCGTCCAGTCCGCATCCGTCTGGGACGTGCCGTCCGGGTTCGTCGCGCGGGGGAAGCGATCATTGGTGAACATCACGCCGTGGCCGATGAAGCACTCGTCCTCGATCGTGACGCCCTCGCAGACGAAAGTGTGCGAGGAAATCTTGCAGCGTTCGCCGATGAAGGCGCCCTTCTGGATCTCGACGAAGGCGCCGATGCGCGAGCCGTCACCGACCTCGCAGCCGTAAAGGTTCACGAGCGTGGGGTGGAAGATGGTTACCTTCCCTTTCAGTTTCACGCTGTCCGAAATTGGCATGTCCCAACGCTCCAGGTGTCCGTTTGCGGTTATCGTCAGCAAGGACGGGGCCGGGCCAAAAGCAGGCCTGGACGAGTAGCGCCGCAGCAAATCCCCTGCCGCGCGAGCCTCGTTATGGTTAACGAGGTATTGCGGCGTGCTGGCCCCGCACACTGGTTTCCCCAGATGTGCGAATGCGGGACGCAGCGCTCGCGCGCATGAATGCCATGCGCGACGCGGCGTCGGACGGTGAAGAGGTGGTTACTGGACCCGGACGGGCGTGTAGCCGAGCGGTTCGAGGAGCTTCAGCACGCTGTCGGGGCCGAGCAGGTGGCCGGCGCCGACAGCGACAAGGAACACGCCGCTCTCATTACGCATGATGGCGTCGAGCTGGGGCGCCCAGGCCGCGTTCCGGCGAACCATCAGCGTCTGGTAAATCTCGGGCTGGGTGGCGAGCTGGTCGTCGATGACGCGGGCGGTAAGCGCCTTGTCGTCGCCTGCGCGCCAGGCGGAAATCATGCCCGTCAGCATCTCGCCCGCCTTGTCGAGATCCTTCAGGCTGGCGTCGAGCAGGCGGACCTGAACGGCGTCGGGCAGGATGGTGTAGGCTGAAAGCTGAGCCTCGACGGTCTCGAGGAAGCGCAGCGCCTTGCCCGCGCCGATGGCGGCAGGCCGCAGGACGTTCTCGACGCCCGAGCCGGAGTCGAATCCGGCCTTGCGGATGGCGGCGTCGGAGATGACCACGCTGGCATACCAGGGACGCATCCGGTCGAGCGCCGCGGATGACAGGCCGAAGCGGGCGGCGGCGGCGCGCAGGGCCTCGCGCTGGCCGGGGTCGAGGCGATCCGAGAGATTGTCGGCAGGCGGCAATATGCCAGTGCGCTGGACGATGGCCCCGATCTCGGCGGGCGGGATGTCCGTGTCGGCCTCGAAATAGACCGTGCTGGCCTCGCCGAACGCCGCCTTGAACGCCGGCGTCTCCCAGTCGAGCGCGGGGGGCAGGAGGTGGATCGTGCCGAAGAGGTAAATCGTGGTGTCCGCATCCGCGATCTTCCAGAGCGCCGGCCTGGGCGGCCCGTCATAGGCGGCGGGAGCAGCAGGCGCCGGTTCGGCGGCGGGTCCGCAGGCCGAAACGAGGCCGGCAACCAACGCAGTTGCAGCAAGCCATGCAAACGCATTTTTGAGGCGTCTAGCCGTTCCCATCGGTCGTCCGCCCTGGAAAATAAAAGGTTAACAGGTGGTTAATCGGGTTTAATGGACGCTAATGGAAGGCAATGGACCGCAATGGACCGTACTGGAAGCTTGTGGGGTAGCGAAGTTGTCAAAGCCCATCGCCGCCAACCAGATCGCTCTTGGACCGTGCCTCGCGGATCGCGTTTATCCAGGCCGCAAATGAATTCGTAGGCAACCTGTAAAAGCCTCTTCGGGTATCATCCTGAATGATTATGCTCTTCGCCTTTAGGGAGATCAGCGCGTTGCCGACATTCGCCTCACTGACCGCAGACTCCGCAATGATCGTCTTCCGCGACACCCACTGATCACCGTGGTCCGCCATCGAATCCAGGACGCGGCGATAATCAGGCGATGAAATGCGCGCGTGGTACATTTCGTTGAAAAATTTCTCGCCCAACTGGGCGAGCGCACCGTCAGGTTTGAACGCTCCGTCGGCCACGTCATTGTCATCGATCAGATTGTCGGAGTCATGATCAAAAGCTGAAAAGGCAAACTGCTGGACGAAGTGCGGGTACCCATCGGACAAATCTGCCAAAAGTCTCAATGCGCCTTCCGATACTGCGGTAGCGACAGAATTCCGCTCATTGGCATACTTGATCCCCATCTCAACAACTTGAGCACGCTCATCCATCTCAAGCGGTTTGAGCAGAGTCGTTTGAAACAGCCGAGGGGATGACTGATGACTTTCCCGTAGCCGTCCCAGAAGCGAGGGAAGGCCAGCAAGCCCAAACATGACGCGTTCACATTTTGCGCGCGCCAATCTTTCCGTCAAAAGCTTCAACAGTTGGCCTAAGCCAGCCTCAGCACTTGGGTTGTCGGCCTCGTCGATGAGAAACACAATTCCATCCAGATCGTCGATGCGATTGCAGTACTCGGCAATGCGGCGCACGAGTTCCTCGACGATCTGCTCTGGATCCACATTTGGGTCGCTCTTGTTGTATTTCACACCGAGCGCTTCCCAATTGGTTAGCCAGCCAAGAAGGTCTTTGGCCTTCTCACGAGCATGTCCTTGTTCGGTGATCGCTGTGCGTAACCCGCGTCCGAGTTTTCCAACAATGTCTATCTGATTTGAGCAGCCGCCCAAGTCGACCCACACCGTCAAAAACTTGAAGGGCTGTTGGGACAGTCCTAAAATGTTACCGCAACTGGCCTCTGCCACAAATGTGAGAAGAGACGTTTTGCCGATACCTCTTTCACCTTGGATCAGAAAGTGCTGAGGGTTGCCGTGCTTGGTCTGAAACAGACACCGCTCAATAGCGCGAATTTCGTCCAGTCGCCCGACGAACATCCCCGGATGTACCACACTGTTTGGCTTGAACGGATTGAACTTCACCTAGGCTCCACCTTCGCCACCCTCGCGGCCTAGCTTCTACACGAAAGCCACCAGGCGTCACGATGGCGCTACGGGTCACGTTCTTTCCATGATGGCTTCAACACGGGTCCCTGCGATAGAAGCAGGAAAATGGCGCACTCGACAGGAGTCGAACCTGTGACCTCTGCCTTCGGAGGGCAGCGCTCTATCCAGCTGAGCTACGAGTGCAGACTTACCTTGCGGTGCGGACCTCATGTCCCAGACCGGGGGAAAAGGCAAGGTTTGGGGCGCCGCGCGTCCGAAACGCCTTGTATCGGCCCGTATTCGGTCAACCCGTGTTCCTGAGCCCGGCGGCGACGCCGTTGATGGCCAGCAGGATGCCTTCGCGCACCGCCTCGCTCTCGTCGCCCGCGCGGCGGCGGGCGATCAGCTCGATCTGGAGGTGGTTGAGGGGGTCTATGTAGGGCAGGCGCGAGCGGATGGTGGCGGCGAGGTTCGGGGTCTTCTGCAGCAGCTCGGTCTGGCCGGTGATGGCGAGGAGGGTGTTGTAGGTGAGCGTCCATTCGGCGTGGATTGCGTTGAACACCCTGCCGGCGAGGGCGCGGTCCCTGACGAGGCCGGCATAGCGCTGGGCGATCGACATATCCGACTTCACCATCACCATTTCCATATTGCCGATGGCGGAGGCGAAGAACGGCCAGGACTGGTGCAGCTCTTTCAGGAGCGAGAAAGGGAGCCCCGTATCTTTCACCGCCGAGCCGAAGCCGTACCAGCCGGGAAGCATCGCGCGCGACTGGGCCCAGGAGAACACCCACGGGATGGCGCGCAGGCTTTCGATCCTGCGCGTGGCCTGCCGCGATGTGGGGCGGCTGCCGATGTTGAGGTCTGCGATTTCGGTGATGGGGGTTGCGTCGAAGAAATAGTCGGCGAAGCCCGGCGTTTCATAGACCAGCTTGCGATAGGCCTGCATGGCGGCCTGCGAGAGCCTGTCCATCGTGTCGCCACGGCGGGCGGCGTCTTCTTCCTTCGGGCGCGCGAGCGAGGCGATGACGACGCCCGCCGTGAGCGTTTCGAGACTCTGGCGGGCGAGGTTGGGGTCGCCATACTTGTTGGCGACGACTTCGCCCTGTTCGGTGATGCGGATGCGGCCGCCGACCGTGCCTTCGGGCTGGGCGAGCAGGGCTTCGAAGCTTGAGCCGCCGCCGCGACCGACTGCGCCGCCGCGGCCGTGGAACAGCTGGAGACGGAGACCGGCATTGCCGACCACGCCGTGGAGCGCGCGCGAGGCTTTCTGCAATTCCCAGATCGAGGTGAGATAGCTGCCGTCCTTGTTGCTGTCGGAATAGCCGATCATCACTTCCTGGAAGCCTTCCCCGCCGTGCAGCGCGCGGACGAGCGGGAGCGACAGGTAGCGCGTCATTGTTTCTTCGGCGGCGCGCAGGTCTTCGATGGTCTCGAACAGCGGCTCGGCGAAGATGTCTGTCGCGGGCGTGGGGCCGGGGCGGAAGAGGCCGACTTCCTTCAGCAGCAGGTAGACTTCGAGCAGGTCTGACACAGCCTGCGTGTTGGAGATGATGTAATTGCGGATCGAGACGGGGCCGTAGAGGCGTTTCACTTCAGCGGCGGCGGCGAGGGTCTGCAACTCCTTGCGCGTTTCGTCGCTGTAGCTGGCGAAGGGCGAGGCGAGCAGGCGGCCATGGCTGAGTTCGCGGATGAGCAGGTCGCAGCGGGCGGCTTCGTCGAGTTTGGCGTAGTCGTCCGTGACGCCGGCTGTGCGCAGCAGTTCGGCTGCGACGCGGGCGTGGACGGCGGAGTTCTGGCGCAGGTCGAGCGTGGCAAGGTGGAAGCCGAACACATCGACGGCGCGGATGAGGCGGGGGAGCGGGCCGCGCCTAAACGATGCGCCCTGGTGCTGGAGCAGGGAGCGGTGGAGGGTGATGAGGTCGGCGCGTAGCTGGGTGGCGTCGGTGTAGCGCTCGCCGGCGGCGGCGGGCGTCTTGGGCGGGGCGTCGCCGGTGAGCGCGGTCAGCGTGGCGGCGAGGCGGGCATAGATGCCCGACAGGGCGCGGCGATAGGGCTCGTCGGTGCGCTGGGAGGACGCATCCGCTGCCTGATCCGCGAGCGCGAGCAGTTCGGGCGTGACGCCGGTGAAGCGCGAGGACAGGGAGAGTTCGGCGCCGAGCGCGTGGATGCGTTCGAGATAGAAGCGCAGGATGGCGCGGGCCTGGCGCGTGAGGGCGCCGCGCATGGTGCGTCCGTCGACATTGGGATTGCCGTCACGGTCGCCGCCGACCCATGTGCCGAGGCGGAGGAAGCTGCGCAGGGTGAGCGAAGCATCGGCCGTGTCGATGCCGAGCACATCCTCCCAGTGGGCGTAGAGCGCGGGGATGGCGGGCAGGAAGCTGCGCTCGAAATAGGAGACGGCGTTGTCGATCTCGTCGTCGACCGCGACACGGAAATTGCGGAGCAGGCGGGTGCGCCAGAGGATCGACACCTGGCGGCGGAGGTCGGCTTCGGCTTCCTCGCGTTCGACGGCGGAGGCGGCGCGGTCGAGCGCGTCGAGATCATCCGCGATGGCGGACTGACGATCGCGCACGCTCTTGCGGCGGACTTCGCTGGGGTGGGCGGTGATGACGGGGGCGATGAGGCCTTTCGACAGGACTTCGAGGGCGGCTTCAGGCTTTGCGCCCGATTGCTTCAGCGAGCGCAGGGCGCCGGCGAGTGTGTCGGGACGATCGTCGCCCGCGCGGCCGCGGCGGCGCTGCAGGTGATCCTCGGCGAGATTGGTGACCTGCAGGAACGTCGTGAAGGAATGCACGAAGCGCACGGCTTCCGCGACGCTCAGCTTGCCGAGCTGGCTTGAGAGGTGGGAGGCGGCGTCCTGCGAGGGCTCGCGGTGGAAGGCGACGGAGGCGCGGCGGATGTCCTCGATCTGGCGGAAGACGGCCTCGCCATCCTGCTCGCGAATGACATCGCCCAGCACCGCGCCGAGCATGCGGACGAGGGAGCGCTGTTCTTCTGCGTCGTTGAGCATGCGATCCCGCCAGAGCGTGCATGTTGACCCGGTGCGCGATGCATACCGGCAAGCGCGCCTGGGGGATACATAGTTTTCGTGTTTGTCCCG
>CAZGWV010000070.1:2927-16390 GCA_964529555.1 uncultured Rhizobium sp. | reverse complement strand
TCGATGATGATGTCGGGCAGGAAGGGAATGGGAAGCTGATCGCTCAAGCTGCGTCTCCTTCCGCGATTGCGGAATGCTGGATTATGGGCGCGCCGTCTGCGCCCTTGCGGATGAAGGTGCGGTGGGGCGCGGCCGTGTTGGGGAAGTCGCTGCGGTAGTGGCCGCCACGGCTTTCCTGACGGGCCAGAGCGCCCGCTGCGATCAGCTGCGCCGCGACGAGGGCGCGCGCGGGACCGGCATCGTTGCGTGCGGCGTCGATCCAGTCGAGCGTGGCGGTGAGCCCTGCGGCTTCGCGCACGACACCCACCTCGCTATGCATGCGCCTGCGCAGTTCGATCATCGCAAGCTCATTCATCTCCGGCGGCGCTTCGGCGCGTGCAGCCGTGGCGTCTCCCAGTTCGCTGCCGCGCAGGCGGCGGGCTGCGCGTTCGGCGAACACCACGGCTTCGAGCAGCGAGTTCGATGCGAGACGGTTGGCGCCGTGGGCGCCGGTGGAGGCGCTCTCGCCGCACGCGGATAGTCCGTCGAGAGAGGTGCGGCCCCACAGGTCCGTGACGACGCCGCCCATATGATAGTGCATCGCCGGCGCGACGGGGATCGGCATGGTGCGTGGGTCGATGGCGGCGGACATGCAGGCTTCGAATACGGTGGGGAAGTGATCGGGGAAGTGTGCGCCCACGGCTTTCGTGCAGTCGAGGAATGCGCCGCGTCCGGCCTGGCGTTCGGAGTGGATGGCGCGGGCGACCTCGTCGCGCGGGGCGAGGTCGGCGAGCTTGTGGTAATCGGCCATGAAGGCGCGGCCCGTCCTGTCGACGAGATGGGCGCCGTCGCCGCGCAGCGCTTCGGTTGCGAGCGGGGAGGGGTCGCGGCCGATGTCTATGGCGGTGGGGTGGAATTGCACGAACTCGGGATCGGAGATCAGCGCGCCGGCTTCGTAGGCCATTGCGAATGCGTCGCCCTGCGAGGATTTGGGGTTGGTGGTGATGGCGTAGAGGCCGCCTGAGCCGCCTGCGCACAGTACGGTCTCGCGTGCGCGCAGCTCGACCAGTGCGCCGGAGGCGTCCTGCGCCATCACGCCGCCGATGCGGCCGTTGGCGTCCTGCAGAAGCGCGAGGGCGCGGACGCGCTCGATGACTTCGATGTGGGCTGAGGCGGCCACGGCATAGGTGAGCGCCTCCATGATCGCCTTGCCGGCGAGGTCGCCTGAGACGCGCGCCACGCGGGCGCGCGAGTGGGCGGCTTCGAGCGAGAGGGCGAGTTCGCCGTCTGCGGTGCGGTCGAACGGGACGCCGAGTTCCAGCAGGTCGCGCACGCGGGCGGCGCCGTCCTCGGCGATCAGGCGCGCGACGACGGGGTCGACGATGCCGGCGCCTGCGGCGATGGTGTCGATGGCGTGGAGCGCGGGTTCGTCCTGTGGCGAGAGCGCGGCCGCGAGGCCGCCCTGCGCCCAGGCCGACGCGGCAGCCTGGCCCAGTGGCGCAAGCGCTATGACGGTGCATCGCCTTGGCGCGAGTTTCAGCGCAAGGAACAGCCCGGCGAGTCCGGCGCCGACGATGAGGATGTCGCGTTGGGATGTCACGTCGCGTCGCCCATCACGAGATCAGATCTTCCTGGCGGCGGAACACCACGGGGGCCTGACCGTAGGAGCGGAAGATGCCATCCATGCGGTCGCCGGCGCGGCTGATCTTCACGGAGAAATGGTCCGCCGCATACTGATCCTTCATCTGTTGCGCCATGCTTGCGGGATCGACCTGGCTGATCTTCTCGATCTTGCTGGTGACCATGACGTTGTCGCCGGTCTGTGTCGCGACGCAGCTCTGTTCGGTGTGGACTGCGCGGGGCGCGCGTAGCTCGCAGGCCCAGACCGCAGTGAATTTGCAGGTGTAGGCGTTGTCCGCCGTGCGGGTGAACCGGATGTCGCCGGAGAGGGAGCAGCCTGCGCCCATTTTCTCGGTGGCAAAGCGCCACGCGCCATCGGGCGTTGGCTGTGTGGGGGGCTGCGCGCCCGTTGGCGCCGCCGACAGAAGAAGGGCCGCCATGAGGCCGGTCGCGATGGCGGATGCGGCGAGCTTGCGCCGAGACTGCCGGTGTTTCATCCCGTCCCCGCCATTGTGCGCCTCAGGAGATCAATTCGACGTCGCGCCAGAACCGGGCGTTCAGGCTGCGCTGTTCGTCGTAGTGTTCGCCGTTCATCTCGGCGCGGTTGGCCGAAAGTTGCAGGATGAAGTTGTCGGCGAGGTAGTTCAGCTTGGCGACTTCGGGCGGCAGGTAGGGCCTGCGCTCCAGCACGCGGTCGACTTCGGACTGGATCGCGACCTGCTTGCCCACGCGCTGCGCGGTGCAGACCTGGCGCACGCGGATATAGAGATCGCCGTTGAGCTTGCCGCAGATCTGCTCGCTCTCGAACACGCAGGTATAGGTGTTCTTCACGGGGGTGGTCGCGAACGTGATCCTGCCGACGATCTGGCAGTCATTGCCCGCGAACTTCGACGTGTCGAACAGCCATTGCCCGGCGACGTCGTCGGCGAACGCCGGCATCGCGGCGGTCAGCGCGAAGGTGCATCCGAAGATGGCCAGCAGGTTGCGCTTGAGGCGGCGCGGTTTCATCCCGGCCGGCCTCAGATCAGTTCGACCGGGACGTACACGTCCGGCCCCACCTTGAATTTCGGCGTCGAGGTGGGCTTGCCCAGGGCCAGCATCGCGTCGATCGCCGCCTTGGCGCGCACGCGCACGTCCTCGGGCACCTGGACCTCGTGCTTCATCTCGACCAGCGCGTCGTAGATGTTCTCCAGCGAGATGCGCTTCATGTGGGGGCAGAGATTGCATGGCTTCACGAACTCCACGCCGGGATTGTCCACGGCGACGTTATCGCTCATCGAACACTCGGTCAGGAGGACCACCTTGTGGGCGTTCGATTCCTTGACGTAAGCCGACAGGGCCGATGTTGACCCCGCAAAGTCGGCTTCTTCAAGGACATCTGGCGGACATTCAGGGTGCGCCAGCACAATTGCGCCCGGATGGGCGTCACGAATCTGCCTCACATCTTCGGCCGAGAATTTCTCGTGGACCTCGCAATGGCCCTCCCAGGAAATGATGCGGATCTCGGTGTTCGCGGCCACGTTGCGGGCGAGGTATTCGTCGGGAACCATGATGACGGTGTCGACGCCCCATTCGGCGGCGATGTGCTCGACCACCTGCGTGGCGTTGGACGAGGTGCAGGTGATGTCGCATTCGGCCTTCACGTCGGCCGTCGTGTTCACATAGGTGACGATCGGAAGGTCGGGGTAGCGCTCGCGGATCAGGCGCACGTCGGCGCCCGTGATCGAGGCCGCCAGCGAGCAGCCCGCGCGCATGTCGGGGATCAGCACCGTCTTGTCAGGACACAGGATTTTCGAGGTTTCGGCCATGAAATGGACGCCGGCCTGGACGATCACTTGCGCGTCCGTGCGGGCGGCCTCGCGGGCCAGCTGGAGCGAGTCGCCGCGGAAATCGCCGACGAGACGGAAGATGTCCGGCGTCATGTAGTTGTGGGCGAGGATGACCGCGCCGCGCTGCTTCTTCAGCCGGTTGATGTGGAACACGAGAGGGGCAATGGCGGGCCACTCCATCGGCGTGATGAAATCCTGGACCTCGGCGTAGAGACGGTTCGTCGCGGCCTTTACTTCGGCATCGTAGACAAGGCCGCGCTTCTCGGCGGCCGAGGGACGCAGACGGGCGGCCGGGATATCGCAGCCTTCGCCAAACTCGATGACACGGGCCATGGGGGTCTCCTGTTATGCTCAATCTGAGTATAAATTGGGCCCGAACAAATGCCTTTCAATGGAAAGGCGGCTTTCAGCTTGTCAGTCCTACTTACACTCAACTTGAGCATAAGTATCCTCTCATAAAACCGTCATGCCGTCGAGGGGAATAATCTGCCTGCCAGGCAGGCTTCCCGGCGCGTCATTCCCAGAAGAATGCCCGCCTTACTGCCGCGCGTTGTGGCGGCGCAGCATGATACCGCCTAGCCTGCACGCAATCCCACGGGGCGGATTCGAAAGGGCGGACGGATGAATATCAGGCGTATGGCGGTTTCGTTGCTGGCGGCAGCGGGCCTTGCGGTCGCCCTTGCGGGCGGCGCGAGCGCGCAACAGCCTGGAGGCGGCATTCAGGGCGAGGCGTGGGAGGAATTTTCCTGCGTCTACACCAGCCTGATGGTGCTCGACGACGAGCCCTACTTTGCCATCGTCGATTCATACATAAGCCAGCTCACCGAAGGCGACGAATACGAAGCCGCCATCGAAGTGATCCTGCCTGCGCTCGAAGAATGCGCTGCCCAGTACGACTGGACGGCCGAGCAGGGTGAAGCCGCGATGACCATGGGGGTTGCCGGCGTGGTCGCTGACGCGATCGAGGGTTATCTGGTCGATGTTGAAGGCTTCACCAACGAAGACATCGACAACATCATCGCGCTTATCGACACCATGTCGGACGAAGAAGTGTTCACGCTGGCCGATGGTCAGTGGCGTGGCGACAAGGAATTCATCGCCGTCATCGCCGGTCATCTCGCCGGCATCGGCATCGAGGGCGATGACGCGCTCATTTCCGATTGCGCGACGCTGCTCGAAACCTATGTAATCGGCATGTTCCAGACCGATGCCTGGATGGATATGGAAGAGAGCTGATCGCGTTGCTAGGCGCGCGGCGTCTGTACGCCCGGCATGTGGCCCTCGGCCAGGGCTTCCCGCCTGAAGCGGAACAGCTCGGCCGGGCGTCCGCCGGTTGCCTGGGTGAACACGCCCAGACCCTCGACCAGATCGGAGCGATCCAGCGAGCGGCGGAAATTCTGCTTGTGCAGCGACAGGCCCAGCAGGGATTCCATCACCAGCTGCAGCTCGAACAGCGTGAAGCGATCGGGCATCAGCTCGAACACCACGGGCCTGTACTTGATCTTGCCGCGCAGCCGGCCGATCGCGGTTGCGAGGATGCGGCGGTGATCTGAGATCATCGGCTGGCCAAGCGCGGCGCGGGGCAGGGAGGGCGCGCGTCTGCGGCCGTCGCGGGCGGCTTCCGGCGCAAGCCCCGCTTCGTAGAGCAGTTCGTAGCGCTCCAGCGTGCGCTCCTCGATCCAGGGGCGTCCTTCGAGGCCGAACGCGATCTGCAGGCGGGAGCGACGCTTCACCACATCCTTGCCGCTGCCTTCGGCCCAGCCGGCAAGGGCAGGCGCCAGCGCCTCGTCGATGATTGCGGGGCGGCCCCCGCGGTGATCCTCCCACGGGAAATGCTCATACCAGTCGCGCCACACGGCATCGAAGGCGGAGATGTCCGTCCGCTCCGGGGTGAGGCCGAGATAGCCGACCGAGATCAGCCGCGCGCCTTCGGGCGCATCGCCGAGGTCGGCCTGCGGCAGCTCGCGGCCGAGGTCGCCGAAGGTGTAGAGCTGTTCGACATAGCCGGGCTCGAAGCCGGTCTGCGCCCGCACCCAGGCGCGCAGGCCGAGTTCGAACGTGCGGTGGCCTTTCGGGTCGAACCGCCCGTGCGGCAGGCCGGTCACATTGTCGGGCTGGCGCGTCTCCAGCGCATACGGCGCCTTGCCCGTCGCGGCGACGATCACGGCGGATAGTCCAACGGCGATAGGTGTCGTCATGCTTTGGCGGCGGGCGAGCCGTAGGTGGACGGGATGGAGAAGGTCTGCGCTTCCTCGTGCATCTGGCCGCGGCCGATGCTTTCGACCGCGCGCACCATGCGCCCGCCGCGACCGAGCACGGCGTCGGCATGGGCGATCAGCCGCTTGTTGGGCTGTGCGGTGATCGAGGCTGACCGGATGGCGCTGGCGATCTCGCCCTCGTCGGCGTGCGGGTTGTGGACGCAGGCGGTGATGAAGGCCGAGGCCGTCGAGCGCGAAATGCCGGCCCAGCAATGGATCAGCATGGGGGCCGTCCGGTCCCAGCTTTCCACGAAGCGGATAACGCTTTCGGCGTGCGAGACGTCGGGCGCGCGCCAGTCGCCGATATCGTCGACGATGTCGTGGATGGGGACGGTGAGGTGGAGGTCGGGGCCTATGCCGTCGAAGCTGGGGAATGTGTCGTAGGGGCTGAGCAGGCTCACAATGCGCGACGGGCGCAGTGTCCGCGCCATTTGCGGCGCCGCAGCGAGGGAGCAGATCCAGATCGACATGGGGGGAGAGTAGTGCGGGAACCCGGCGGTGTCATTCCTGTCTCTCGCGCTCGTCCATCGCTGCCTGAAGCTCCGCAAATCTCGCCATGAATTGCGCCTGCGCGTCCGTGGGTGAAAGCGGCGTCATGTCTGGAGCGAGGCCGGGCGGCGGCGCGCCGAAGAACCGGAGAGCTTCGTCCACGTCGAAGCCGGCGAGGCGGGTGGCTTCGTGGAAGGCGGCGGCCTGGTCGGCCTGTTTCACGCGGGCCTTTGTCTCGTCGGTCATGTGCGGGGTGAGGCCGAAGCGGAGGCGGATCGCGCCTTCCAGCCGGTGTTCGACCAGCTTGTAATCGCCGCCCAGCACGGCCTTGAACGGCGAGATCATGTCGCCGATCACGTATTCAGGCGCATCGTGCAGCAGTGCGCCGAGGCGGTCGGCGGCGGTGGCGCCGGGCGATACCTCGCCGAAAAACGCTTCGACCAGAACCGAATGCTGCGCGACCGAATAGGCGTGCGCCCCGCGTGTCTGTCCGTTCCAGCGCGCCACGCGCGCAAGGCCGTGCGCGATATCGTCGATCTCGATGTCGAGCGGAGAGGGGTCGAGCAGGTCCAGCCGACGGCCGGACAGCATACGCTGCCATGCGCGCGCAGCGCCTGTTCCGTTGGGTGGAGTCTTCTGCTTCCGGCTCATCTTTCTTGCCCTGCCACCGAAAGCTTTCGCAGCACAAGCGGAACCGCAAGACGGATTCGGCGTTGGAGTCTTGCAAAATGCGCCCGCGACCAACGAACTTATGTCGCGGCCCGTGACAGAATGCCCATCTCGCCCCTCACGAATCTGCGCACGCTTACCTCTGTTAAAGGTTTGCGAGAGGCTTCGTTAATTTCGCTGGTTTATGGTCATCCTCAGTCGCGGGAGAACAACGAGACATGTGGGAGTTGATGGTGGCGGCGGCGCAAAACTCTGCGCTGCATTGGGCGGTGATTGCAGCAGCATTGCTGATCTACCTGTTCAAGGTGCTGACAACGGGCGAAGCCCCCCTCATGGGCGACATGTATCACGACGAACTCGATACCTGACCGCATTCGGCGGACGGCGGGGCCATGTCCCGCCTGTCCCCGCACGGACTATAAAAAGACGCCGGCAAAGGCGCGGGTGATGAAGGAGGGGCGGCTTTTCAGCCGCCCTTTCTGATTCCCGTTGCGCTTTTCCCGCGCAATTCCCCTGGAATCCCGGTGCTTGGAGAAAACCCCCGGCGGGTCCATACAGCGCGGAAATCCCGGAGCTGGCCATGGCGGCGACTTTCGACCTCATCATCAAGGGCGGCCTGGTGGCGACGCCCGGCGGCATCGCCGAGGCGGATGTCGCGGTGAAGGATGGCCGCATCGCGGAGATCGGATCGTTCGACGCCTCGCAGGCCGGGCAGGTGTTCGAGGCCGACGGGCTGCATGTGCTGCCGGGCGTGATCGACACCCAGGTCCATTTCCGCGAGCCGGGGCTTGAGTGGAAGGAAGATCTCGAAACCGGCTCGCGCGCGGCGGCGCTTGGCGGGGTGACCGCCGTGTTCGAGATGCCGAATACCGATCCCAGCACCACGTCGCCGGACATGATGCTCGACAAGCTCGCGCGGGCGAAGGGGCGGATGCATACCGACCATGCCTTCTATGCGGGCGCGACGCACGACAATACCGACCTGCTTCCCATAATGGAGCGGATGGAGGGTGTTTGCGGCGTTAAGGTGTTCATGGGCGCCTCCACCGGGCAGCTGCTGGTCGAGGACGATGAGGGCGTCGAGCGTGTGCTGAACGCCATCTCGCGGCGGGCGGCTTTCCATTCGGAAGACGAGTACCGGCTGATCGAGCGGCGCAAGCTGGCGCGGCAGGGCGACTGGACGTCGCACTATGAAGTGCGCGACGCCGAGGCGGCGATTTCATCGACCAACCGCCTGCTGCGTCTCGCGCGCAAGACGGGGAAGCGGATCCATGTGCTGCATGTCACTACGGCGGAGGAGATGCATATCCTCGCCGCCAACAAGGATATCGCAACGGTGGAAGTGACGCCGCAGCACCTCACACTGGTGGGGCCGGACGATTATGTGCGTCTCAAGGGCTATGCGCAGATGAACCCGCCGATCCGGGAAGAGCGCCATCGCGCCGCGCTGTGGGCTGCGGTGAACCAGGGGATCCCGGATCTCATCGGTTCGGATCACGCGCCGCATACGAAGGAAGAGAAGTCGCGGCCCTATCCGGCGTCGCCCTCGGGCATGCCGGGCGTGCAGACGCTGGTGCCCGTGATGCTGACGCACGTCGCCGATGGGAAGCTGAGCCTCGAGCGTTTCATTGAGCTCACGAGTTCAGGGCCGCAGCGTGTGTTCGGTATCGCCGGCAAGGGCCGCATTGCGCAGGGCTATGACGCGGACTTCACCGTTGTCGATCTCAAGGCTCGCCGCACGATCGCGCATGAATGGTCGGCCTCGCGCTGCGGCTGGACGCCGTTCGACGGGATGGAGGCCAAGGGCTGGCCGGTGGCGACTTTCGTTCGCGGTACGATGGTGATGTGCGACGATGCGCTGGTGTCGCCGGGCGTCGGTCTGCCGGTGAAGTTCATCGAGACGCTGGCTAAAGGCTGAGATGCGCCCGCATCGCGAGGCCGGGAAGCGTCCGCCGCCGATCTGTTTCCCGTGCACCCGGCGCTCACGCATCGATCACGCATGATGTGATGTTTCGCCCCGACGGATGCGGCGGGGGCCTGCGTTTATCAGCGGTCAGGGAAAGCGGCGGGCCTAGACCGCACCGTCGCCGAAGGGACCCAGCAGCCTCCCCAAGGTGCTGAATTGGCCCTTCAACTCCCGTGCGCGGAGACTATGTATCTCCCTCCCCGGATGCGCGCGGGACCACAGCCGGCCACCGCAAAAGTCGGGGCCGGCTTTTCTTTTTCTTGCGGCGCGCGTCGCGGCGGATACGGTCCGCGCACGGCAGGAGTGATGCATGGCAGGTACAATTACGGGCGCAGAAGCGATCATCGGCACGCTGGCGGATTGCGGCGTTGAAGCGTGCTTCGCCAATCCCGGCACCAGCGAGATGCACCTTGTTACCGCGCTGGATCGTGAGCCGCGCATCCGTTCCGTGCTGTGTCTGTTCGAGGGCGTCGCGACGGGGGCGGCGGATGGCTATGCGCGCATGGCGGGGAGGCCCGCGCTGACGTTGCTGCATCTGGGGCCGGGTTATCTGAATGCGGGGGCCAACATTCACAATGGCCGCCGGGCGCATGTGCCGATGGTGAACCTGATTGGCGACCATGCCGTGACGCATCGCCAGTACGATGCGCCGCTGGCGTCGGACATTGCCGCGCTCGCCGCGCCCAATTCGCGCTGGCTCAAATCGGTGGATCGTCTGGAAGAGGCGGGGTCGCTGGCGGCCGAAGCCTATGCTGCGAGTTTCGGCCCGCCGCCGGGGCCGGTGTCGCTCATCATGCCGGCGGACATTGCGTGGACTGAGGGCGCTTCGCGCGCCAAGCCAGTTGCTCAAGCCGGGCTCGCCATTGCCAGTGACGATCTTATCGAACAAGCGGGACGAGCGATCACCAAAGCGAAACAGCCCGCGCTGCTCGTCAACGGGACGGCGCTGCATCCGGGGAATGCCGACCTTCTGCGACGGATGCAGGGGCAGGGTGTGCGTGTCATCACAGACACGTTCATGGCGCGGCAGGGGCGTGGCGGCGGGCAGTATCAGCCGGAGCGTTTGCCGTATTTCGCGGAGATGGCTGTCGAGACGCTGAAGGATGTCGATCTTCTGCTGATCGCGGGATCGAAACCGCCGGTTGCGTTCTTTGCCTATCCCAACACGCCGGGCGCGTTCACGCCCAAGGGCGCGCGCACCTTCAATCTCGGCGGGCCGGATACCGACAGCGCGGATGCGCTTGCGCGGCTTGCCGACTGGCTCGATGCGCCGGTTGCAGCGTCTTCGATCAACTGGACGCGGCCTGAGCCTGGCACGGGGGACAAGTTCAATCCGCACACGATCGGCCTTTCGCTGGCGCACTATCTGCCCGAAGGCGCGCTGGTCTCTGATGATGGCGTCACGTCCGGTGCGCCGATCTACGATGCGCTGGCATCCGCGGCGCGGCATGAGTGGCTGGGGCATACGGGCGGCGCCATCGGGCAGGGGATGCCCGTTGCGGTGGGAGCGGCTGTTGCGCGGCCTGACGTGAAGGCGGTGTGTCTCGCGGGGGATGGCGCTGCGATGTACACGGTCCAGTCGCTGTGGACGATGGCGCGGGAGAATCTCGACGTGCTGACGCTGGTGTTCGTCAACAACGCCTATCGCATCCTGAAGATCGAACTGGCGCGGACGGGCGCGGGCAATCCAGGGCCGGCGGCCAATGGGATGCTGAGCCTTGGCAGCCCGGACATTGACTGGGTGAAGCTGTCCGAGGGGCTGGGTGTGGCGGCAGAGAACGCCAGGACGTGTGCGGAGTTCAATGATGCGCTGGGCCGGGCGATGGCTGCCAAGGGGCCTCGCCTGATTGCTTGCCATATCGCCTGACCCTCTGGCTCACAGACAGCAAAAAAGCGGCAAAAACGTCTAACGGACAGGAAGATTTGACCTTCCACCCCCAACCCGTCATACGGGCGCGAACAAGAGCCATAACCTCCCCAAACCGCTATATTTTCTGCCAGTTTCGCCATGCTTCAGATCAACGACCTGACGTTCCGCATCGATGGGCGCGCCCTGTTCGAGGGGGCGTCCGCGCAGATTTCCGATGGCTGGAAAGTGGGCCTCGTCGGTCGCAACGGCACAGGCAAGTCCACGCTGCTGCGCATCGTCCGTGAAGAACTCGCCAAGGGCGAAGGCAATGGCGATGGCACGATCCGCATCAATCGCGGCGCGAAGATGGGCTTCGTGCTGCAGGAGGTTCCGGCCAACGATACGACGCTGCTGGATGTCGTGCTCGAAGCGGACATCGAACGCGCGAGTCTGATGCGCGAGGCGGACACCTGCGAAGATCCCAACCGCATCGGCGATATCCACGAGCGTCTTGCCGATATCGATGCGTGGTCGGGCGAAGCGCGGGCGTCGGAAATTCTCGTGGGTCTTGGTTTCACGCAGAACGATCTCACGCGCGCGTGCAAGGAATTTTCGGGCGGCTGGCGCATGCGCGCGGCGCTTGGCGGCGTGCTGTTCGCGCAGCCCGACCTGCTGCTGCTGGACGAGCCGACCAACTATCTCGATCTTGAGGGCGCGGCCTGGCTCGAAACCTATCTGCGGAAATATCCGCACACCGTCATCATCGTCAGTCACGACCGTGATCTGCTCAATCGTTCGGTTTCACATATCCTTGCGGTCGAGCACACCAAGCTGGTGATCAGCGTCGGTGGCTACGACACCTATCTCAAGCGTCGGGCCGAGCGGACAGCTCACCTCGTCGCGCAGAAGGAAAAACAGGACGTCCAGCGGGCGCACATGCAGTCCTTCATCGACCGCTTCAAGGCCAAGGCCTCGAAGGCGCGCCAGGCGCAGAGCCGTGTGAAGATGCTCGAGAAGATGACCGAGATCACCGTGCCGCTGTCGGAGCGCACGACGCCGTTCAAGTTCTACGAGGCCGAGGAACTGGCCTCGCCCATCCTCGAACTCGACAAGGCTGACATGGGCTATGCCGTCGGCAAGCCTGTGCTGGAGCGTGTCAGCCTGCGTCTCGATTTTGACGACCGTATCGCCATCGTCGGCGCCAACGGGCAGGGCAAGACGACGCTGGTGAAATCCATCGCGCAGAAGCTGCCGCTGTTGCAGGGCGTGCGCCGCGCGTCGAAGAACCTCCGCGTCGGCTATTTCAGTCAGGACCAGCTGGACGAATTGCGCGCTGGCGAGAATGTGCTCGATCACGTCAGGGACCTGATTCCGAATGCGGGGCAGGCGCAGGTTCGCGCGCTTGCCGCTCAGTTCGGCTTTGGTCACGAGAAGTGCGAAACGAAAGTCGACAAGCTCTCGGGCGGCGAGAAAGTGCGTCTGCTGATGGGCCTTACGACCTACAAGAAGCCGCACATTCTCATCCTCGACGAACCGACGTCGCACCTGGACATCGATAGCCGCGAGGCGCTGATCTATGCGCTGAACGAGTTCAACGGCGCACTGCTCGTGATTACCCACGATACATATCTCGCGGAGGCGACGGCCGATCGCCTGTGGCTGGTGAATGACGGCAAGGCGCGCGCGTACGATGGCGACCTGGCCGATTACAAGGCGCTGGTGCTTGCCGCTGATCGCCCCGATTCAGACAAGCAGCACGCCATTGCTCGCGCCGAGATCGCTGCGGCTGCTGCAAAGGCGGAAGAGCCGCCCAAGGCCGAGAAGACGAAGTCCGCGCCGGCGCCGAAGCTCAGCTACAAGCAGAAGCTGCGGATCGAGAATGCGGAGAAGGGTCTGGAGAAGGCCCGGACTGCGCTCGAACTGTTGGATCGCGATCTGTCCGATCCGAACACCTTCACGCACAAGGCCGATGCCGAGGGCAAGCTGAAGGCGCGTGGGCGGTTGCAGGCGCAGCTGGACGAGGCCGAGGCCGAGTGGCTTGAGGCGATGCAGGCGCTGGAGGCTTAGCGGATCAGGCTCCGCCGCCGCCGCCACCGCCGCCCCCACCGCCGCCTTTGCCCTGGGTGCGTCGCATCATCTGGTTGTGACCACCACCTATGCCGCCCTTGCCGCCGCGCAGGGCTTTCGGATCAAAGCCGCCCTTCTTGACGGGCGCGCCGGCGGGGCCGCCTTTGACGCGCTGGCCGGAGGTTCCGTGCAGCTTCTGCCAGAGAGCCTTGGCGTGTTCGCTCTGGCTCGGATGGTCGCGGCCGGTCGCCTGGGTATGATCCTCGGTCGGCTTGCCGGCGGTTTCAGGCTTGGCGGTTTTCGCAGGCTTCTTCGGGATGGCCATGCAACGCTCCTTCTAGCCGGGCGTGTAGACCGCCCTTTGCTTCAGTGTAGGCCGCTCGATCTCAAGACGTGAGGGGGAGACGCCTTCGGCCTTCATACGCGACTCGATCCAGAGAAGGATATGTTCGAATGTGGGCTTCTCAAGGCCCGGCACCTCGTTCAGGATCGTGTGGTCCAGCTCGCCCAGAACCCGGTTTACCAGGGTCTGCAGGGCGCCGAGATCGATCACCCAGCCGTCCTTGCCCGGCTTGTCCGCCGCCACGGCCACGGTCACGAAGAAGCTGTGGCCGTGCATGCGTTTGTAGCCCGGCGAGCCTTCCGGCGCGTCGATCAGGTGGGCGGCCTCGAAAGACCCGGAGACAGAAACCTCGAACATGGCCGGGCTGATAGCAAAGACCCGGCCGCCCTAGAAG
>CAZGWV010000070.1:0-2827 GCA_964529555.1 uncultured Rhizobium sp. | reverse complement strand
GGCGACGTCGTGCGGCCTAGTGAAATGACGTATCGCGGTCAGACGCGCGCATGAACGCGCCGCCGTCGACGATGAGGGTCTGCCCCGTGACTGCGGTGTTGTTCAGCAGGAAAGCGGCGGCCGAAGCGATGTCGTCGGCCGAGGGGCCGCGCTGCAGCGGCGTTGCGTTGTGGACCTGCTCGAAATGCTCCTGACTCTCGCGCGGCGCGGGTATCGTGTGGCCCGGCGCGATGGCGCACACCCGGAAGCGCGGCGCCAGCGCCCGCGCCATCAGCGTTGTGAAACCGTCGAGCGCGTATTTGCTGAGCGTGTAGGAGAGGTGGTCCGGGTTAGGGTTATGGAGCTTGGTATCCAGCAGGTTGATGATGAGACCGCGCGTTTCGGCGCCGGTCGCATCGGCTAGGGCGCGTGTCAGCAATACGGGGCCGATCACGTTTGTCGCATAGTGCTTTTCGAGGCTTGCGGGCTCGACGCTGGCGATGGTGTCCCACTCGAAGATGGAGGCGGAATTGACCAGCACATCGGGCGCACGGCCGAACGCGGCCTTCACCTTCGTCATGCCGTTGGCGATCTCGTCGGGCTTGGCCTGATCGAAGGAGACGGCCAGCGCGCGCCTGCCTATCGCCTCGATCTCGCGCACAACGTCTGCCGCTTCCGCAGCCGACGAATTGTAGTGGACGACGACGTCGCATCCCTCCTGCGCGAGACGCAGCGCGATGGCGCGGCCGAGGCGTTTGGCGGCGCCCGTTACGATGGCCAGATGTTGCGCGGAAGCAGGCATGGGCCAGTTCCACCACACCCGGCCGGAACGTCAAGATGAAGTGCTTTTGTCCGCTGCTCAGCGGCCTGAGAATTTGCCGTCGAGCATCGCCTTGGTGGGCTGCTCGCCCGCCATGCGCAGACCCTGACGCCAGTCCCACGGCATGACGAACTCGCCTGCCCACATGCCCACGCCTGCCTGCTGCGCCTTTACCTCGGCAGTGACGTGCTCGGTGGAGTAGGCGCGGTAGGCGAGCGCGTGACCGTTCGCCACGAGCCAGCCCTGGACGCTCTCCCCGCGCACGCTGCAATCGCCCAGCAGGCGGCTGTAGCGGTCCTTGCCGGTGATCTGGCAGGTGACGGGGTTGCGGTTGATCCACTGGTCCAGCGAGTTGGCGGCCACGCTTCCGCAGCGATAGAACGCGCCCGTCTTGTCCTTGCACTTCTGGCCGGACTCGGGGGCGTCGATGCCGTTGAGGCGCACGCGCTCGCCGTGGATGTCCAGCGTATCGGCGTCCACCACGGAGGCCGTGCCGGTGATCGCATCGCCCTTTGCGCCGGGGGCGGGATCGGCGCCGGCCGCGTTGGTATCGCCTGAATCCGGCGCAGAGGGCAGGCCGGAGGTCGAGGCGGAGGTCGTCTCGCCCCAACCGATCGGTATTCCCGGCACGACGCCGGCCTCGGCGAGGAAGAACCAGATGCCTGCGGCCGCCGCCGCCAGGACGCTCACCACCAGGGATGTGGAGCCCGAACGGGACCGTTTCCGGCTGCGGGGGTGGGATTTAGGGGTCTTGCGCCTGGCCATGGGGCAGGCTGGCCGCGCTTTCCTTACCGAATGGTTTATGCGGCGTCTTCGCGCTTGCGCCGGAGGGGCCTCTGGTGTCCTTTGCGCCCGGATTTCAACGGAGAATCCAATGACCGGCGTGGTGGTTGTCGGCGCCCAGTGGGGCGACGAGGGCAAGGGCAAGATCGTGGACTGGCTGTCGAGCCGGGCCGATGTGATCGTGCGCTTTCAGGGCGGCCACAATGCGGGCCATACGCTCGTCATCGACGGGAAGGTGTTCAAGCTGAACCTGCTGCCGTCAGGCGTGGTGCGCGGCGGCAAGCTTTCCATCATCGGCAATGGCGTGGTGGTGGACCCGTGGCACCTGCTCAACGAGATCGACTCGATTGCGACCTCGGGCGTGAGCCTCGGGCCGGACGATCTGATCGTTGCCGACAATGCCGTGCTGATCCTGCCGTGGCACAAGGACATCGATGCTGCGCGCGAGGAACAGGCGGCAGCCGCCCAGATCGGGACGACGCGCCGCGGCATCGGCCCCGCTTACGAAGACAAGGCCGGGCGTCGCGCCATCCGCGTGGCTGATCTTGCCGATCCGGCTGCGCTCGATCTCAAGCTTGAGCGCCTGCTGGCGCACCATCGTCCGTTGCGGCTTGGTCTTGGCCTGCCCGAGCCGGATGGCGCGCAGCTCAAGAAGGACCTGCTCGCCATCGCGCCGCAGATTCTGGCTTACGCCCAGCCGGCGTGGGAACGGCTCGATCAGGCCGTGCGCCTTGGCCGCCGTATCCTGTTCGAGGGGGCGCAGGGCGTGATGCTGGACGTCGATCACGGCACCTATCCGTTCGTCACATCGTCGAACGTCGTGTCGGGACAAGCGGCTGCAGGGTCGGGCGCAGGTCCGGGCGCGATCAACTATGTGCTGGGTCTTGCGAAGGCTTACACCACGCGCGTGGGCGGCGGGCCGTTCCCGACGGAGCAGGACAACGAGATCGGCCAGCGTCTTGGCACGGTAGGCAACGAATTCGGCACCAATACGGGCCGTGCGCGCCGCTGCGGCTGGTTCGACTCTGTTATGGTGCGTCAGGCTTGCGCCGTGTCAGGCGTCAACGGGCTGGCGCTGACGAAGCTCGATGTGCTGGACGGGGTCGACGAGATCAGGATCTGCACGCACTACAAGATCGGCGACAGGATCATCAGCCACTTCCCGTCCGGCATGACCGATCAGGCGCGGGTCGAGCCGATCTATGAGACTGTGAAGGGCTGGAAAGGCTCAACGCGCGGCGCCCG
>CAZGWV010000069.1:0-16447 GCA_964529555.1 uncultured Rhizobium sp. | reverse complement strand
GGGATGATCCTCTCGGTGGGCGCGGGGGAGAAGCGCGCGGTGGTGAAGGACGACAAGGTTGTGATCGCCACGATGATGACCGTGACGCTGACGTGCGATCACCGCGTGGTGGATGGGGCGACGGGGGCGAGATGGCTGGCGAGCTTCAAGCAGTTCGTCGAGACGCCTGAGGCGATGTTGCTGTGAGCGCGGCCACCCACAAGTTGTCATCCCGGAAGCGCCCTTGGAGGCGCCGTCTGCGGCGGCTCCTCAGGGGAAACTGCACGCTATCCGGGACCCATTTCTCGCCTATCGAGCACGCGGATCAATGGGTCCCGGCTCTCCGCTTCGCTCCGGCCGGGATGACAAGCAATGGCTGACGCCAAATCCTACGACCTCATCGTCATCGGCTCGGGGCCCGGCGGGTATGTCGCCGCGATACGGGCGTCGCAGCTGGGCATGAAGACCGCGATTGTGGAGCGTGCGGAGCTGGGGGGCATTTGTCTCAATTGGGGGTGTATTCCGACGAAGGCGTTGCTGCGGTCGAGCGAGGTGTTTCATCTCATCACGCATGCGAAGGATTACGGGGTCTCGGTCGAGAACCCGAAGGTGCTGCTCGATGGAATCGTGAAGCGCTCGCGGGGCGTGGCAGGGCAGCTTTCGGGCGGCGTGAGCTTCCTGATGAAGAAGCACAAGATCGATGTGCTGGTCGGGACGGCGCGGTTGGAGAAGGGCGTGGGCGCGCCGAAAGTGATTGTCGAGAAGGGGAAGGGCGAGGGCACTTATACCGCGAAGAACGTGATGCTGGCGACCGGCGCGCGAGCGAGGGAGATTCCGGGCATTGGGCTGAAGGTGGATGGCAAGACGGTGTGGGCGTATCGCGAGGCGATGGTTCCGGCCGAGATGCCGAAGAACCTTCTGGTGATCGGCTCGGGCGCCATCGGCATCGAGTTCGCGAGCTTCTATCGCACGCTGGGCGCGGACGTGACGGTGGTGGAGGCGCTGGATCGCATCCTGCCGGTGGAGGATGCGGAGATTTCGGCCTTCATGCTGAAGCAGCTGGGCAAGCAGGGGATCAGATTCCTGACTTCAGCGCAGGTGAAGTCGCTGAAGGTGGACAAGGGCGTGGCGACGGCGGAGATCGCCACCAAGGCCAATGACGGAAAAGAAAGCGCGCAGACATTGAAGGCGGACAAGGTGATCCTCGCCATCGGCATTGTCGGCAATGTCGAGAATCTGGGGCTGGAAGCGCTGGGCGTGAAGGTCGAGAAGACGCACGTCGTGACGGACGGGTTTGGCAAGACAAATGTGCCGGGGCTCTACGCAATCGGCGATGTATGCGGGCCGCCGTGGCTGGCGCACAAGGCCATGCATGAGGGCGTGATCGTCGTCGAGGGGATGCAGGGCAAGGCGCCATCGCACAAGTTCGATCCGTGGAACGTGCCGGGCTGCACATACTCGCATCCGCAGGTGGCAAGCGTGGGGCTGACGGAAGAGGCGGCGAAGAAGACGGGGCGCAAGCTGAAGATCGGCAAGTTCCCGTTCATCGGCAATGGCAAGGCCATCGCGCTGGGCGAGCCGGAAGGCATCGTGAAGACAATCTTCGATGCGGACTCAGGCGAACTGCTGGGCGCGCACATGGCGGGCGAGGGCGTGACGGAGCTGATCCAGGGCTATTGCATCGCGCGTCAGGGTGAGCTGACGGAAGCCGAGTTGATGGAGACGGTGTTTCCGCATCCGACGCTGTCAGAGATGATGCACGAGAGCGTGCTCGCCGCTTATGGGCGGCCGCTGCATATCTGATCTCTGGACCGCCGGGCGCCTGCCCGGCAATTGGCTCGACAGCAACGGATGTCGATGTTGAGAGATCGCGTCGCATTGCGACGCGCTGCCGGGCGGGGGCCCGGCGGTCCAATTACTCCGCCGCGATGCCACCCGCTTCGACGCCGGCCGCAAGGTCAGCCGCAAGCTTCTGCACGGCGCCGATGTCCATCTTGCCGGTGCCGAGGACGGGGATTGCCTTCACCTGGAAAATCTTGCGCGGGAGGGAGAGTTCGTTGACGCCGTGGTCCTGGGCCCAGCGCTGCAGGTCGCCGCGGTCGGCTTTCGGAAAGGTGGTGAGCAGGACGATCTGCTCGCCCTTGCGCTTGTCGGGCAGCACGGCGGCGGCGTGGTCGTGGTCGCGCCAGAGTGTTGACGCGCAATTTTCGGCGACCGCGAGGGAAACCATCTCGCCGCCGATCTTGGCGAAGCGTTTGAGGCGGCCCTTGATGGTTGCATAGCCTTCCGCGTCCTGGCTGACGACGTCGCCGGTGTCGTGCCAGCCATCTTTCAGGGGTTGCAGTTCGCCGGGGCGGGATGGCGAGAGGTAGCCGCTCATCACGTTGGGGCCTTTGACCAGCATGCGGCCGCCGTTTGCGATGCCGGGCACGGGCTCGAACTTCGCCTGCATGCCGGGCAACAATCGTCCCACCGTGCCGGGGCGGTTGTAGCCGGGCTGGTTGACGGCGATGACGGGAGACGCCTCCGTCGCGCCATAGCCTTCCAGCAGTTCGACATTGAAGCGGCGGCGGACCAGTTGGCGGGTTTCGTCGCGCACCCGTTCGGCGCCGCAGACGGCGAAGCGCAGCTTGCCGAGTTCGTCGCCCTGACAGGCGCGGATGTACTGGTTGAGGAAGGTGTCGGTGGCGAAGAGGATTGTCGCGCCGGTTTCCTCGACGCGCTTGGGAATGATCTTGGTCTGCAGCGGCGAGGGATGCAGCACGGATTTCATGCCGCCCAGCAAGGGCAGCAATGCGCCGGCGGTGAGGCCGAAGCAATGAAAGGTCGGCAGCGGGTTGTAGAGCACATCGTCGAGGCCGAGCGCTTCGGGGACGTGGGCGAGAATCTGATGGATGTTGGCGACGATGTTCCGGTGCGAAAGCACGACGCCTTTTGGATCGCCTTCGGTGCCGGAGGTGAAGAGGATCACGGCTGGGTCGCCGGGATTGGGGGACGAAGCGAACATCCACGGCGCCACGGGGCCGAGAGCGCCCGCCGCTTTCTGTTTCGTGCCGAGGCCGGCGCGGACGTCTTCGAGATAGATGAACTCGGCTTCCGATTTCAGTTCGCCAACAAGCTCGTGAAGTTCTGCCTTCTCGATGAAAGCATGGGCGGTGATGATGCGGTTGACCTTGGCCGCCTTCAGCGCGGCTCTGACGTTTCGTGCGCCCGCCGAGAAGTTCAGCATGGCGGGGACGCGGCCATAGGCGTTGACGGCGAAGAAAGTGATGATCGCGCCCGCGCCCGTGGGCAGCATCACCCCGACAGCCTCGCCCTTGCGGGTGCCCTTCTTGAGGGCAGCCCCCAGCGCGAAGGCTGCGCGCACGATTTCGTCGTAGGTGAGTTTCCGGTCGTCGGCATCGTGCAGAACGACCTTCTTGCCCCCATATTCCTTGCGTGCCGCCAGCAGGGCGGCGAACACGCCGGTCTCGGCATGGCGAGGGTCGTAGGCGGACCGCAGTGACGCCATCTGGTAAACCTCCCTGGGGCGCCCATCAGCGCTCTTTTATTTCTTGCGGTTAATATAGACCGTGGCCGAGAAAGCACAAACGCTCAAAGGCATAGCCAGCGAACCGCATTTCACGCTGCGGCAAACCAAGGTAACAGGGGCCCATGCCCACGCTATTGGATCATAAGGACAAGGGGGAACGCCCCCGTCACCCTGAAAAGCAGGGGCGCGAAGACACGCCGCTCCTGCGCAAGCCGCCCTGGATTCGGGTGAAGGCGCCGACCAGCGCCGGCTATCTGGAGACGCGCGAACTCGTGCGCAGCGCGAAGCTGGTGACCGTGTGCGAGGAAGCCGGCTGCCCCAATATCGGCGAGTGCTGGACCAAGAAGCACGCCACGCTGATGATCATGGGCGACACCTGCACGCGCGCCTGCTCGTTCTGCAATGTGCGGACGGGGATGCCGGCGCCGCTCGACGCCGACGAGCCGCGCCGCGTGGGCGAGACAGTGGCCGCGATGGGGCTCGGCCATGTGGTGATCACATCGGTGGATCGCGACGACCTGGCCGATGGCGGCGCCGAACACTTTGCAGCCGTTGTGCGCGCCATCCGTTTGGCGGCGCCGAAAGCGACGATTGAAATTCTGACGCCGGATTTCCTGCGCAAGGGCGACGCGGCAAATATCGTGATCGACGCCAAGCCAGACGTGTTCAACCACAATCTCGAAACCGTGCCACGGCTTTATCTCAGCATCAGGCCGGGCTCGCGCTACTATCACTCACTGCGTCTGCTGGAGCGCGTGAAGGAGCGCGATCCATCGCAGTTCACCAAGTCGGGCCTCATGGTCGGACTTGGGGAGACGAAGGAAGAGGTGATGCAGGTGATGGATGACATGAGGTCGGCGGGCGTCGACTTCCTGACCATCGGGCAATACCTGCAGCCGACGCGCAAGCATGCGGCGGTGGATCGCTTCGTGACGCCGGATGAGTTTGCGGCGCTGGAGACGATCGCGAAGTCGAAGGGGTTCCTGCTGGTGTCCGCTTCACCGCTGACACGTTCGAGCTATCACGCCGACGAGGACTTCGCGAAGCTGCGCGAGGCGCGCGAAGCCAAGCTGGCGGCACGATAGGGCGCCGGCGTGAGCACGCATCGCGAAACCCTGGTTCTGCCATACCGGCCGGAAGATCTGTTCGATCTGGCGTCCGACGTCGCGCGGTATCCTGAATTCCTGCCGTGGATAAAGGCGCTGAAAGTGTCCGACCGCCGGGAAGGTGAGGGGCGGGTTCAGTGCCGGGCCGAGGCGACGGTTGGTTTCAAGGGCTTCAGCGAGACGTTTGTCACGGATGTCGATGCGCGCCGGGCCGAGCGCAGCATCGATGTGTCTCTGGTGCGGGGACCGTTCAGGAAGCTGCGCAACACATGGCAGATCGCGCCGGCCGGAGATGGCGCGCGCGTCGACTTTGCAATCGAGTTCGAGTTCCGAAATTTCGTGCTGCAGGCGCTCGCCGACGCCAACAAGGCGTATGCCGTGCGGCGCGTGATCGACGCATTCGTGAAGGAAGCGGGGCGCCGCTATTCGAGCGCGACCGTCTGACCGCCGGTCAGCCCGGACCGCCGCCCGGCGGACGGCCCGGATCGGAATCGGGGAGGACGGCATCGCGCAGGGCATCCGGCGGCGTGTTCAGCGGCACGGGCGGGCGACCGTCCGGCGTCTGGTCGGCGGGGCTGGGGGCGGCAGGACGCGGGCGAGTGAGCTTCGGGTCCGGGCCGCAGCCGTCGAGCGTCCAGCCCGAGGCGCCAAGCACAACACGGCAGAGCGCATCGGTCGTCTCGCCCTTGGTCGAAACGGAAGTGCGCACGAGCGCACCCAGCGTGTCGTAACGCGGGCGGAAGAAGGTGACCTTGTCCATGCTGGCAGTCGCGGCTTCGCCTTCCGGCCCGCTCACCTCGATCACGTTGAAGCCTGCGGCTGTCCAGTCGCACTGCGGCGTCCAGGGGCCGTCCTCGCCATTGAGACGAAGGGCCATCTGCGCGTCGTCACGGCTGAGCTTGTATTGCTCGCGCCCGATCGCGGCGATCAGGGCGCAATCGTCTGTGACGAAAATCGGGGTCTTGGCGGGAACGGCCTCGGGGGTCCCTTCGCACGCGCCAAGAGCGAGCAGTCCAGCGGCAAATACCAGTTTCTTCATCACGACACCCAGCCTGTCTTGCATTCACCGACGGTCCAGCCGGCGATACCCGAATGCAGGCGGCATTCATAGCCGATGCCGGCCAGCGGTCCATGGACGATTTCAGTCTGAACCACCGCGCCCCGGCCATCATAGGCCGGCTGGCCGAAGGAGACCCATTTCATGTGGACCCGAGGGTCGGAATTCGGCAGCGGATCGGCATAGGCGGTGAACGTAAAGCCCAGCGATTCGAAGTTGCAGCTCGGGCTCCAGCCTTCATCGCCGGCGCCACGGAGCGGCGGGGGCGGGTTCTCGGGGCCGAATTTGTAGTGCTCCTGCGCAATCGCGGCGATTACGGCGCAATCGTTGGACATGGGGGCGGGGCGGGAAGCTCCGGGGCCGGGCTCGGCAGCAGGCGGCGCCGCTGCGCAGGCCGAGGCGAGCGCCAGCGCGGGCGCCAGCAACAGCAGGGGAACACGCATCAGATTCTCCATTTCGCCGGCTTCTTCCGACCCGCGTGGGCGCAGGACTACGGGGCTTCATGGCGGGATGAAGGCGCCGGGCTGGGTCCGGGAGCGGCCCCTCAAACCCAACCGCATGATGACTGGCCCGATCAAGCGCCGTTCATGTGGGTTCCAGCATGATTGCGAGGTGTCAGGGCCGGATTTGGCCCGTTGCCCTGGAAGGGTGAGAAAGATGAACAAGCTGATCTCTGCCGCTTTTGCCGCCGCCACCGCCCTTGCCCTGGCCGCGCCAGCCATTGCCCAGAACGGCTACCGCCATGGCGGATACGCAGGCGGCGGCTACGGCCTGGAAGGCATGCGCGTGGACGCGGCCAAATCGCAACTTTCCAATGCGGGATATTCGAAGGCGCGCAACATCAAGGTTGGCGGACGCCAGTTCGATCTTTGGGCAAACCCGCGCGCGCGGGACGCCTGTGTCGGCTTCACGTCCATCAACGGCGTCGTGACCGAGTTCCACAGCTTCGACACGGCCGAGTGCGGCGTTGTCAGCGGCGGCAGGCTGAACCCCAACGAGTTGAACGGCATGCGCGTGGACGACGCCAAGCGCAACCTGCGCAATTTCGGCTACGATCACGAACGCAACGTCCGCATCGACGGACAACAGTGGGATCTCTGGATCGACTCGCGTTCGCGCGATTGCGTGGGTTTCACATCCTATAACGGCAAGCTGTCCGGTGTGCGGACTTTCCGGGCCAGCGAGTGCATCAATGGTTCGATCGGCGGCGGCTGGCGGCTGGACACGCGCGACCTGCGGGGGCTCACGGTCGATCAGGCCAAACGTGAGCTTTCCGGCGCGGGCTTCAAGAAGGCGCGGAACATCCGCATCTCGGGCAAGCAGTGGGACCTCTGGTACGACGACCGTGGCCGCGATGGCGGGCGTTGCGTCGGCTTCACGTCGATCAGCGGGCGCGTGACGGACGCGGACACGTTCTCGCCGCGTGAGTGCCGATAGGCGCAGGCTACGCCATCATCTTGCGCAGCATGTCGAGTGCGGTCGCGATTGTTTCCCTGCGGATACGGTCGCGGCCGATCTCGCCGAAGCGCATGGCCTGATGGAAGACCGGCTTGTTCTCGCGCGCGACCGCGATGTGGACGAGACCCACGGGCTTCAGCGCAGTGCCGCCGCCGGGGCCGGCGACGCCCGTAACAGCAACGGCGAGATTGGCGCGCGATTCCTCCAGCGCGCCTTCGGCCATGGCGCGGACGACGGGTTCTGACACCGCCCCCATGTCGGCGATGAGATCGCCGGGGACGCCGAGCATCTCTTCCTTGGCCTTGTTGGAATAGACGATGAAGCCGCGCTCCACCGTGGCGGATGAGCCGGGGATTTCGGTAAGCAGGCCCGCAATCAGCCCGCCAGTACAGCTTTCAGCGGTCGCGATCTTGAGACGCTTCTGCTGCGCTTCATCGAGCGTCAGGCGAGCGAGCATCAGGAGTTGTTCGTCGAACATGGATTGTCTCGCCTAGCTGTCGCAGACAAACACCTCGATACCATAGGCCATAGCCAATGGCTCCAGTGCCGCGTCGCTGCTACGTACTATTGCGACTGTTCGTACGCTCCTCGGCGGGTAGGGAAGCCGCATGGCGAGTTCGCGCGAGAATAGCGCTTGCCCCATGAGATGCATTCCGAGTCGCTTGGCTTTGGCTTGCACGAGGATGATGTCGCAGCTGGAAAGATTTTGCCAGTTCTTCCAGGAATCGAGCGCTGGCGGCTCTCCCAGCACGATCAGCCCATCTACCAATCGCTGTCCCTGCGCTGGACCGCGCCGAACAAGCGGATATTCTTCACAAAGCACGCCCCCGACAGTGCGCCAGTAAGCGCGCGTCATCGGCGTTTCCAGTTTCGACATTTCGTTTCCGCCCTGTGCGATTACCGCGACAACAACACCGTCGCCTGCGCTGCAATACCTTCCTCGCGGCCGACGAAGCCCAGCTTCTCGGTCGTGGTGGCTTTCACGCTGACAACGTCAGGCGAGACGCGCATGGCCTCGGCGGTGGCGAGGCGCATGGCTTCGCGGTGGGGCGAGATTTTCGGGCGCTCGGCGAGGATGGTTATGTCGGCGTTGGCGACGCGGAAGCCGCGATCGTGGGCGAGCTTTACGGCGTGCTGCAGGAATTCGATCGAGGCGGCGCCTTTCCACTGCGGGTCGGACGGCGGGAAGTGGTCGCCTATATCGCCCAGCGCCAGCGCGCCGAGGATGGCGTCGGTAAGGGCGTGCCAGGCGGCGTCGGCGTCGGAATGGCCTTCGAGCTTTTTCGTGTGCGGGATGGCGACGCCGCAGAGGATGACCGCATCGCCCGGCTCGAAGCCGTGGACGTCGAAGCCCGTTCCGACGCGGAGGGCGGGGCCTGCGATGAGTTTCTCCGCCACGGCGATATCCTCAGGATAGGTGATCTTCATAAGCTCGACGCGGCCCGGCGTCAGCGCGACCTTCGCGCCAGAGGCTTCGACCAGCGCCAGATCGTCCACGGCGGCGTCCGTCGCGGAGGCATAGGCGCGGCTGATGACTTCCCAGCGGAACGCCTGTGGGGTCTGCACACGGACGAGGCCGTCGCGGTCAACCGACTGCAGGCTGGCGCCCGTGCGCTTCAGGGCGTCCGACACGGGCAGGGCGGGGGCGGCGGCGTCCGCCGTCCCGAGTGCGATCAGGAGTTCGTCGAGAACTTCCGGGCTCAGGCCGGGGCGGGCTGCGTCATGGATCAGGACGTGAGGCGGGGGCCGACCAGCCAGGGCAGAGAGACCGTTGCGGACGGACTCTGTGCGCGAAACCGGGGAGCCTGCGACAACGCGGACGCGCGGGTCAGGGGGCAGCAAAGCCCGGATCTGCTCCACCGAAGCCGCCGGCGCGACGACAACGACGTCAGCAATTTTATTGCACCGCAGCATGGAATCCACGCTCCAGCGGAGGACAGGCTTGCCGCCCAGCATCAGAAACTGCTTCGGAACTTGCCCACCGAGCCGCGAGCCGGAGCCTGCCGCGACGATGATCGCAGCCGCCTTTTGACCCGAAAACGCCTCTTGATTGTGCATTCTTGACGCCATCGCGCGGGTGATGTCTATAGGAAGGCTAGTTTTTGCCCAATAAATAGGCACGCCAAAGGGCGGCCCGGAGACTGTCTGGTGTTCTTGGTCGGAGATGTCCAGCTCGCAGCGCCGGTATTCCTGGCGCCCATGTCGGGCGTGACCGACGCCCCCGCGCGCGCCGAGGCCGACAGGTTCGGCGCGCCGGCGGTTGTTACCGAGATGGTCGCCGGAGCCGAGCTGGCGCGGGAGCATGAGGAGTTCGTCCGCCGGGCAGCGCCCCACAACGGTATCGGCCCCTTCATCATCCAGCTGGCCGGGCGCGATCCGGCGTGGATGCGGGTGGGGGCGGAGCTCAGCGAGTCGCTGGGTGCGGACATCATCGACATCAACATGGGCTGCCCCGCGAAAAAGGTCACGGGTGGTCAGTCGGGTTGCGCGCTCATGCGGGAGCCGCATCTGGCGCGGGACCTGATCGCGGCGACAGTGGCGGGGACGAAGCGGCCTGTGACGGTGAAGATGCGGCTGGGCTGGGACGACGCCAGCCTGAACGCGCCCGAGATCGCCCGCATCGCCGAGGGCGAAGGCGCGCGGATGATCACCGTCCACGGGCGGACCCGGCAGCAATTCTATGAAGGACGCGCCACCTGGTCACGGATTGCGCCGGTGGTGGAAAGCGTCGGCCTGCCTGTCATTGCCAATGGAGACATTGCCGATGCGACGAGCGCACGCACAGCCATGAGCGAGTCCGGCGCAGTCGGCGTGATGCTCGGACGCGGCGCGACGGGGCGGCCGTGGCGTGTCGCGGAGATCTCGCACGCGCTGTTCGGCACGCCCTACACGGCGCCGACCGCCGACGAGAAACTGGCCTCGATGCTGGCGCAGATCACGGCCTCGGTTGAGCTGTATGGCGAGCGGCTTGGCGTGCGCGTGGTACGCAAACACCTCGCGGCGTTCGTCGATTCCTGGTGCGAGGATTATGGGCTTGCGCCGATGGCCGAGACGCGCGGCGCGCTGTGCCGGCTCGACTCGTCGGCTGCGCTCGCCGAGGGGCTGATCGTAGCGCTTTCGGACAAGCGGGAGGCCGCATGATTGCCACGGCTCAGGACGGGACGGGGCTGGCGGCGCGGGCGCTGGACGCCGTGCCATTCGCAGTTCTGGCGCTGAGCAAACGCGACACCGTCAGCTATGTGAACACGGCGGCGGAAGCGCTGCTGCAACGTAGCGCGCCTCTGTTGCGCGGCCGTCCGCTGACCGACCTGCTGACCGACGACGCGCCGCTGCTCGACTTCATTGCGCGGGCGCGCCGGGAAGGCGGCGTCATGTCTGCGCGCGGAATACGCATTGCGGGTCCGCAGATCGCGCCGGTGGACATGGATGTGACGGCCTCGCCAGACGGGGATGATGCGGGGCTGGTCCTGACGATCATGCCGAGCCGCTCGGCGCAAGACGATACGACCAGTGCCGAAGTGAACGCTTTTGCGCAGGTGGCGCGGATGCTCGGTCACGAGGTCAAGAACCCGCTGGCGGGCATTGTCGGCGCGGCGCAACTGCTGGGGCGGCAGGCACGCGACGATCAGCGCGCCCTGCTGACGCTGATCCGGGAAGAGGGCGCGCGCATCGAGCGGATCGTGGATCGGTTTGCGGCGTTCGAAACCTTTTTCAGTCCGCGCACGCGGATCATCAACGTCCACATCGTCCTCGACAGCGTTGTCGATCTCGCCAGGGCGAGCTTTGGGTCGGCCACGCGGTTCGACCTGCAATACGACCCGTCGCTGCCAGAGATCGAGGTGGACCCGGATCATTTGCATGAGGCGGCGCTCAATCTCGTGAAGAACGCCATCGAGGCGGTCAGCAGCAGCGGCTCACGGCAGGCGCGCGTCTCCGTCTCCACCCGCTATCGCGCCGGCTTCCGCTTTACCGGCAGGGATGGGCCGCGCACGCGGGGCGCGCTTGAGATTGCCGTGGCAGACAACGGACCCGGCGTGCCCGAAGCCTCGGTTGCCCGTGTGTTCGAGCCCTTCTTCACGACAAAATCCGGCGGCGCGGGCATCGGCCTCGCGGTCGTCGCCGAGATCATGCAGGCGCATGGCGGGTTCGTCGTGCTCGACAACAGTCCGGGCGGCGCGTGCCTGCGACTTCTCTTCCCCATCGCGCGCCACAAGGGAGCGGCCAAATGAGCGGTCCGACAATCCTGGTCGCCGATGACGACGCAAGTGTGCGGCTGGTCATCAGCCAGACGCTGGCGCAGGAGGGCTATCATGTGCGCGCCACCAACACGATGTCGGCGCTATGGCGCTGGATCCAGGCGGGCGAGGGCGACCTGCTGATTACCGACGTCTACATGCCGGACGAGTCGATCTTCGACCTGCTGCCGCAGATTCGCAGGACGCGCCCGGAGCTGCCGATCATCGTGATCTCGGGCCAATCCACTGTGCTCACCGCCGCGATGGCGTCCGATCATGGCGCGTACGATTATCTTCCAAAGCCCTTCGACATCGACAAGCTGGCCGAAACCGTGCGCCGGGCCCTGCAGCGCAAGCCCTCGCGCGGGCAGGAGACGACAGGCCGCCGCGCCGAGAAGGATGAGACGCTGCCGCTGATCGGGCGATCGAAGCCCATGCAGGCGGTCTATCGCGTGATCGCGCGCGTGATGAACAACGATCTCACCGTGCTGATCGAGGGAGAAAGCGGGTCGGGTAAGGATCTCGCCGCGCGGGCCATTCACCAGCTGGGCAAGCGCAAGTCGGGGCCGTTTGTCGCCGTCAGTCTTGCAGCACTCCAGCGCGAGCAGGTGGAGGACGAACTGTTCGGCGGCGGACGCGACGACAGCGGGCGGCGGCGCGGCAAGGTTCGCGAGGCAGACGGCGGAACGCTGTTTCTCGACGAAGTCGGCGACATGCCGCTCGAAGCGCAGACACGGCTCGTGCGTTTCCTGCAGGATGGTCGTTTTGCATCGACGGGCGATGATCTCGACGTTCGCATTATCGCATCGACCAAGCACGATCTGCGCGCGCTGGTCGATCAGGGGTTGTTCCGCGAGGATCTCTATTATCGTCTCAACGTTGTGGCGCTCCAGCTTCCGCCCCTGCGCGAGCGCAAGGAGGATATTCCCGATCTTGCATCCGCCTTCCTGATCCGCGCCAAGAAGGAGGGGCTTCCCGAGAAGCAGCTCGACAAGAGCGCATACGATCTGCTGGTCGCTTACGATTGGCCCGGCAATGTGCGCGAACTGGAGAACGTGATCCGTCGGCTATCTGCGTTGAGCCCCGAGCCGGTTATCTCGGCGCGGGAAGTCGAGCGTGAGCTGCGCTCGACGACGCGGACGCAAACGAGCGAACGGGAATTCGAGGCGGAAATCGAAGCGTTGCTGTCACGGCACTTCATCTCCGCATTGTCGGCGGACCCTGAGCGCGACCCGGATGGCGGGCAAATCTATCAGACCGTCATCGAGCAGGTGGAGCGGCCGCTGATCAAGCTTGCGCTGGCGGCGACCAACGGGAACAAGGTCCGGGCGGCGGCTCTGCTCGGCCTCAACCGCAACACGCTGCGCTCGAAGATCAATACGCTGGGCATCGCCGAGGCGGATTGAGCCTCAGGTCTTCGGCTGGGCCGGCGGCGCCATCGGAGCCAGCTGGTCGTCGATTGCGGACTTTACCTGATCGGGCCAGTCATCGGCGAGGCCGACGCAGTCGCGCCGGTAAGCTCCATCGACCCAGGCGACCATGCCCCTCTCGGCGGCGGACGAGATTTCCCAGTCCATCCGGCAACGGCGCGTGGCGAAGCTGCGCGAGCAGACGGCCATCGGATCGGGATACGTCTCGTGCGCTTCGCCATACATGCACCGGAAACCCGCAGCCTCGATTGCGGCGATAGCCTGTGGGCGACTGAGTTCGCCGAGAATGCCCTGGACGCCGGCGGCCCAGTCGGCATTGAGCTGCTGACCGGGGAGGGTCTGCCAGTCGTAGGCGGCCTGCAAATCGGCCAGCGTCCGGGGGCCGGGATTGGTCGGGCCCATCGCGCAGGCGCCCAGAGCCAGGACCAGACCAGCGGCAACCACCTTCATCATGCGTCCTCCCAACGGCGCCAGCCTACTCAATACCGCAACTCCGGCGGCGCAAAGGCAGACTGGCGCCGACTTTCGTTCCCCGCTATGGGCGCCGGATGAAACTTTCGGACTTCGATTTCGATCTGCCCGAGGAACTGATCGCCCTGCGGCCTGCCTCGCCGCGGGATTCCGCTCGCCTGCTGGTCGTGCGCGGGCCGGAGGGAAGGATCGAGGACCACCACGTAAGCGATTTGCCCGCCTTGCTGGGCGCCGGCGACATGCTGGTCGCGAACAATACGCGCGTGCTGCGGGCTGCTCTGGAGGGCGTCCGGCCAGCGCGTGAGGGCGCAGCGGACGTGCCGATTTCCATCAATCTCAACAGCCGGTTGTCGGCTTCGGAATGGTCGGCATTCGCGCGACCGGGGAAACGTCTGAAGGCAGGCGATCTCGTTTTATTGGCGCATGGGCTTGAGGCGCGTGTGGTCGCCAAGAACGATGCCGAGGTGAGACTGGCGTTCAACCGGCAGGGTGCGGAGCTGGACGCCGCCATCGATGCTGCCGGCGACATGCCGATACCGCCCTATATTGCCGCGAAGCGCCCGGTCGATCAGGACGACGTGACGGACTATCAGACGACCTTCGCGCGGGAGGCAGGTTCCGTGGCTGCTCCGACTGCGGGGCTGCACTTCACACCCGATCTGCTTGCTGCGCTCAAGCGCAGGGGCGTGGGGCAGGCCGAGGTGACGCTGCATGTGAACGCCGGGACATTCATGCCGGTGAAGACTGACGATATTGCAGAGCACAAGATGCACGCAGAATTCGCGGACATCTCGGAACAGACGGTACGGGCGATCGCGGAGGCTCGCGCGGCGGGTGGGCGTTGTGTCGCGATCGGCACGACCGCCTTGCGGACTCTGGAGAGTGCTTCGGCCAGTGGAACTTTGGCGCCATTCCGGGGCGAGACCTCCATCTTCATCAAGCCGGGATACCAGTTCCGTACAGTCGATGCGCTGATGACAAATTTCCATCTGCCGAAATCGACTCTGTTCATTCTTGTCAGCGCGCTGATGGGGATGGATGTGATGAAGCGCGCCTATGCGCATGCGGTGAAGGAGCGGTATCGCTTCTTCTCTTATGGCGATGCGTGCCTGCTGCTGCCCGGAAAGGCGAACGCCGATGGCTGAGTTTCCGTTCCGGGTGGATGCAAGCGAAGGCGAGGCGCGAACGGGCGTGCTCGCGACGCCGCGCGGCGATATTCGTACGCCCGCTTTCATGCCGGTGGGCACGGCGGGAACCGTGAAGGCGATGTTCCTGGACGATGTGCGCTCGACCGGGACAGACATCATCCTCGGCAACACCTATCACCTGATGCTGCGCCCCAGCGCCGAGCGCGTGCGGCGGCTTGGGGGGCTGCACACATTCATGGGCTGGACGCACCCAATCCTGACTGACAGCGGCGGCTTTCAGGTGTTCTCCCTCTCCGAACTGCGCAAGATGAAGGAGGAGGGCGTCGAGTTCCGCTCGCACATCGACGGATCGATGCACTTCCTGTCGCCGGAACGCTCCATCGAGATCCAGTCGGACCTTCTGGGGTCGGACATCGCCATGCAGCTCGACGAGTGCGTCGCCAACCCTTGCGAGCACGCCCCTGCCGCCGCCGCGATGCGGCTTTCGGCGCGCTGGGGCGAACGGTCCAAGGCGTATTTCGGCAGGCGCGACCGCCAGGCGCTGTTCGGAATCGTGCAGGGCTCGACCTATGCGGACCTGCGCAAGGAGAGCGCCGAGCGTGTGGTCGAGACGGGGTTCGATGGCTATGCCATCGGCGGCCTCGCAGTCGGCGAAGGGCACGAGGCGATGTGCGATACGATCAGCCTCACGGCGCCGCTGCTGCCGCGCGACAGGCCGCGCTATCTAATGGGCGTCGGCAAGCCTATCGACATTGTCGAGGCCGTGGCGCGGGGCGTGGACATGTTCGATTGCGTTCTGCCTACGCGGTCGGGCCGGCATGGGCAGGCGTGGACATGGGACGGCCCGGTCAACATCAAGAACGCGAAATATGCTGAAGACGATACGCCGCTCGATCCGCAGTCCGACTGCGCGGCGAGCCGCGACTATTCGAAGGCCTACCTCAACCATCTGTTCAAGGCGGGCGAGTATCTGGGGCCCATGCTGCTGTCGTGGCACAATATCGCATTCTTCCAGGCGATGATGGCCACGATGCGCGCAGCCATTGCGGAAGGCCGCTTTGAAGCGTGGCGTGCGCAGGTGCGCCAGCGCTGGGCGAAGGACGCCGGCGGTCACTCCGCCTGAGACGTTCCGTGCAGTTCGGGATCGACCTTCGGGATGCCCGCGCTCGGATCGGGCGCGGCGGGCGGGGCGCATCCGAGCTGGGCGCCGACGCCCTTGAGATAGGCGCGGCGGGCAGCGCCGCGCTCGTAGGCGGCGCGCAGGCGGCGGTCGTGCTTCGAGGCGCCGGTAGCGTCGCGCACCAGAGAGCGGAACGGAATGAAGCCGCTCATCGTCGAGGCGATGGAATCGAGCGTTATGTCGCCGGCGCCGTCTATCGCCTTGTCCCCCAACGACTTGTCGGGCAGCGGCTCGGCGTCGAAATCCCGGCCCAGGATGGCGTTCAGCTGGGCGACCGTCTGCGCAATACCCTTGCAGCTGACGTCCGGGATCGGCTCGTAGGGCGACCGGATATCCCGGAGCATCTGTGGGATCTCGTCCCGCACCAGATTGAGATCGTTGAGGGGCGACATGGCCGCATCCCCCAGCCCGTTAGACCCGTCGCCGCCGGTTGAGGAACAGGCAGCCATGCCCGACGACGCCAGCAAAGCGAACAGAATTCTGTGGAGTTTCATGCGCGTAGTCCCCTTCCGCCCCTGACTTTACTGAGCTTTACGGCTCCTTTCAGGCGACGCAACGAAATTCCCGGGGTGCGTCCATTCCTGCGTTGACCGCAGCGGAATCGAACACTAGGTTCCGGCGCTCTTGAACGAGCCGGTAGCTCAGTTGGTAGAGCAGCTGACTTTTAATCAGCGGGTCGCAGGTTCGATTCCTGCCCGGCTCACCAAGTCCCTCCCTACAATCCAGCAGAACCACTTTCCGTTGGATTGGAGGGAGACGACTGGAGCGCGTCTATGGCTCCCGCCCGATCGGATAGAGCAGGTAGCGGTCGTCGTAGAACGGGCTGCGTTCGTAGAAGAATTGCAGGCGGC
>CAZGWV010000068.1:14521-18025 GCA_964529555.1 uncultured Rhizobium sp. | reverse complement strand
GCCGCGTTCCAGCAGCGTTTCCATCGTGGCGCGGGCGTTGAGCCAGCGGCGGCGCTGTTCGGTGTCGTAGAAGGTGAGCAGGGCCTGCGCGACGGGGGCGTCGTGCTTTGCGAGCGCATCTTCCCATGCGCGCATCAGCTTGGGCTGGCCAGCGGCGGCGGCGGCCTGCTTTTCCTCGAGGCGCAGCTTGCCGGGCTTGAGGCCGAGCGCGCGGCGACCCAGCGCGACGGCGCCGGAGGATACGATGACGATGGCCTTGCCTTCGCTCCTGAGTCTCGCGGCGTCGGCGGCGATGGCGGCGAAACGCGCCTCGTGCGGCTTGCCGGTCTCCTGATCGATCAGGAGGGACGAGCCGACCTTGATGACGACGCGGCGTGCGGAGGAGAGGGGACTCATTGAAAGAGATTTCCGTAAGCTGAGACGCGAGCGTTGTGCGCCCCTCTCCCCCTTGTGGGGAGAGGGTAGGGTGAGGGGGGCGGTTGGACGGTAAGCCCCATCGACACGGCGCATGACGCACGGCCCCCCTCACCCCACCCTCTCCCCACAAGGGGGAGAGGGGTGAGACAGGCGGGCGGCGACGAGTGCCGTGAGGCAGTTGTCACGGAGACCAGCCTTCTTCTTTCTGTTCGGGGGTCTTTTCGGCTTCGATCCGGGCTTCGCGCTGGGCGCGGCGGTCGTCCGAGATGATCTGGTAGAGCTTCTTCACCGTTTCGGGGACGCCTTTGCCGGTGGCGCCGGAGAGAAGGAGCGGGGTTTTCTTGCAGGCCTTCTTCAGGGCTGCGGATTTTTCCGCGATCTCGTCTTCAGTCAGCGCATCGATCTTGTTGAGGGCGACGATCTCCTTCTTCTCGTAGAGGCCGCCGCCGTACTTCTTCAGTTCCTTGCGAATGGTCTTGTAGGCGCCGGCGACGTCTTCCTGCGTGCCGTCGACGAGGTGGAGCAGGACGGAGCAACGCTCGACATGGCCGAGGAAGCGCGTGCCGACGCCCGCGCCTTCAGCGGCGCCTTCGATGAGGCCGGGAATGTCGGCGAGCACGAACGAGGCGCCGATGCCGAGGGAGACGACGCCGAGATTGGGGACGAGCGTGGTGAAGGGATAATCCGCGATCTTGGGCTTGGCGGCCGAGACGGCGCCGAGAAAGGTGGACTTGCCGGCATTGGGCATGCCGAGCAGACCCGCATCCGCGATGAGTTTCAGGCGCAGCCAGATCCAGCGCTCTTCGCCGTCATGCCCCGGATTGAAGCGGCGCGGCGCCTGGTTGGTGGACGATTTGAAGCGCGTATTGCCCCAGCCGCCCGTGCCGCCCTTGGCGAGCAGCACGCGGTCGCCGAGCTTGTCGAGATCGGCGATCAGCGTTTCCTGATCTTCCTCGAACACCTGCGTGCCGACGGGAACTTTGAGCACGAGCGTTTCGGCATCCGCGCCGGTGCGGTTCGCGCCCATGCCGTGGACGCCGCGATCGCCCTTGTAGTGCTGCAGATAGCGGTAATCGATCAGCGTGTTGAGGCCATCGACGGCTTCGACATAGACGTCCGCGCCGCGGCCGCCATCGCCGCCATCGGGGCCGCCGAAGGGGATGAACTTCTCGCGCCTAAAGGAGACGCATCCATCGCCGCCGCCGCCGGACTTCACGTATACCTTGCACTGGTCGAGGAACTTCATCGGCTTGATCTGTTACTGGGGCCTAGTGCGCCCGCGGCGCGTGCGGGTCGTGATCGTGGAGATTAGCCGGGGTCGCGCCTTCGGGCCACACATAACGTGTCGCTGGCGAGACGCGCTGGCGCGCCAATCCGAACAGGTCCTGCGCGCCCGTGGGCACGAAGCCCAGCTTGCGCAGAACGTTCCCCGAGGCGGGGTTGTCGGTGAAGTGTCCAGCGAGGAAGGTTTCCGCGCCCAACTGGCTGCGCGCCCAATCCATGACGGAGCGCGCGGCTTCGGAGGCATAGCCGAGGCCCCAATAGGGCATGCCGAACCAGTAGCCGATTTCCCAGGCGGTGCTGGCGATGTCGCCCGCGCGCATGACGCCGCACGAACCGACGAGGCCATCGACGGGAGCAGTGACGGCGAAGGCGTATTCCTGACGGCCTGCGCGTCCGCGTTCGATCATGCCGAGGAAGTCGAAGGCGTTCGCCATTGTGTAGGGGTGAGGTACGCGCCCGCACATCTTTGCAACATCGTACTCGCCCGCGAGATAAGCGATGCGCCGGGCATCGGCCTCCGCGAATGGGCGCAGGGTCAGTCTTGGTGTTTCGATCGTCAGCTGCATGGTCTTCCCCACGCGCTCTTGCCGAGCCGCAGATCAGGGGAGGTACAAAAGAAGAAGGGGAGGCGATCCGCCTCCCCTGATCGTCTTTCAGGTTCGGACCGCTACCTTGCTGGCAGGCGGCCCGGAATAATGGACACCTGTCAGGCTTTTTCGCCGGCGAGGATCGACACGAACGTCTTGCCTTTGGTTTCGCGGAACTGGACCGTGCCGGTTTCCGTGGCGAAGAGCGTGTGATCGCGGCCGAGGCCGACATTGGCGCCCGGATGGAACTGGGTGCCGCGCTGGCGAACGATGATGTTGCCAGCCAGGACCTGCTCGCCGCCGAAGCGTTTCACGCCGAGGCGCTTGGAGTTCGAATCGCGGCCGTTACGCGTAGAGCCGCCTGCTTTTTTGTGGGCCAAGGAGGCCTCCCTTAAGCTGCGGCCGGGGCCGCAGGTTCAAACCGAAACTTTACTTCGCCCAGCTTATTGGGCCCAGCCTACTTGGCGTTGATGCCGGTGATCTTGATGACCGTCTCGTGCTGGCGGTGACCGATCTTGCGGCGGTATGTGTTGCGCGGCTTCTTCTTGATCGTGATGACCTTCGGCGCGCGGCGTTGCTCGACGATTTCCGCCGTCACTTTCGCGCCGGAGATCATCGGAGCGCCGATGTCGAACTTGTCGCCATTGCCGATCATCAGCACTTCGCCGATTTCGACCTTGTCGCCAGCTTCGCCAGCAATCTTGCCGACGACGATTTCCTGGTCGCCCGCGACCCGGTACTGTTTTCCGCCGGTCTTGATGACTGCGAACATCGGAATTCTCGTTTGTTTTCAGGGGGTCTTGCGACCGAATAGCTTTCCGCCCACAGGAACCTGCGGGCGGGGAGCGGGCATATAGACGTGAGGGGGGGAGGCTGTCAAACGCCGATCGCGGGAATCGGGGAGGAATCTGCGGCGCGGCAGGGCGTGCGCTTTGACGCCGGTTCCCAATTCCGGCCTCGCCAATCTATAACACTGCCATTCCGGGCGAGCCGTCTTTCGACAGGCTCAGGACTAGGCCTGCCGGCTTTTAAGCAGATCGACGCCCACCGGCCTCGCCCTGAGAGATTGGCCCGCAGGGTCGCTCGTCTCGAAAGACGTGCTTCGCGCACGGCTAACGCCGCACGTCCTTCCCGCCATCGCTCATCAGCGCGCGGATCTGTGCTTCGCTGGCGTGGCTTGCGTCGCCCGCTTGCCCGTGTTTGGCGGCTGCGGTGT
>CAZGWV010000068.1:0-14421 GCA_964529555.1 uncultured Rhizobium sp. | reverse complement strand
GCTTCGCTGGCGTGGCTTGCGTCGCCCGCTTGCCCGTGTTTGGCGGCTGCGGTGTGGAGGGCGAAGGCAAGGGCGTCTTCGGTGGGCCACTTTTTCATCAGGCCGTGGAGCAGGCCGCCGGCGAAGGCGTCGCCGCCGCCGATACGATCGATGACATTGCCGAGTTCGAGGGGCCTGGCCTGCGTGAGCGCGCCATCCCGATGATGCAGTGTGGCGCCGAGGGAGAAGGCGTCGACGGCGTGGGTGGTGCGCGTTGTGGCGGCGATGCGCTGGAGTTTGGGGAAGGCGCGGAAGGCGGCTGCGGCGGCGGCGTTGCGGTCCGCGAAGGTCTGGCCAAGGACGAGGGCGATGTCGCGTTCGTCGATGAAGGCGAGGGCGGCGGACTCCAGCAGCTTCTTCAGGATGGGCGCGCCGGTCTCCTTGCGGGCTTCCCAGAGTTTTGCGCGGTAGTTGCCGTCGAACGAGACGGGGACGTTCTTCCGGTTGGCGGCGGTGACGGCGGCGAGGGCTGCTTCGCCCCCCTGGCTGCTGACGGCGGGTGTGATGCCGGAGAGGTGCAGCATGGCGGCGCCGTCGAGCGTTGCGATCGGCGGGCCGGCGCCGGCGCGTTCGGCGAAGGCGGAGCCCGCGCGATCATAGACGATTTCGGAGGGGCGCAGGACGGCGCCGGGCGTGAGGAAATAAAGCCCCATGCGGCCGGGCGCGAACGTCACCCCCGAGACATCGACGCCGTGGCGGCGGAGTTCGTCGCGCGCGGCGTGGCCGAGGGGATTGTCGGGCAGGGTGGTCGCCATCGCGGACGGGCCGCCGAGGCGGGAGACGCAGATGGCGACGTTGGCTTCGGCGCCGCCGATGTGGGCGGAGAGTTGCGGCGTCTGCAGCAGCATCTCGCCCTGTGGCGCGGAGAGGCGCACCAGCATTTCACCGAAGCAAACGAGCTTTCCGCTCATCGTGCGAGCCAGCCTCCATCCACGGGAATGATCGCGCCGTGAATATAGTCAGCAGCGGGCGAGGCGAGGAAGGCCGCCGCGCCGCCGATGTCGCGCGGGTCGCCCCAGCGGCCGGCGGGGATGCGCGCGAGGATGTCGCGGTTGCGCTGCGGGTCGGCGCGCAGGGCTTCGGTGTTGTTGGTCTCGATATAGCCGGGGGCGATGGCGTTCACGTTGACGCCTTTCGCAGCCCACTCGTTGGCCATCGCGCGCGTGATGCCGGCAAGGCCGCTCTTGGCGGCGGCGTAGCTCGGCACGCGGATGCCGCCCTGGAAGGAGAGCAGCGAGGCGATCTGGACGATCTTGCCTTTCTGGTTCTGCGCGAAGCAGTGCTTCGCGAATGCCTGGCTGAGGAAGAAGACGGATTTGAGGTTGGTGTCGATCACTGCGTCCCAGTCTTCTTCGGTGAAGTCGACGGCGTCGGCGCGGCGGATGATGCCGGCATTGTTGACGAGAATGTCGGCGCGGCCGAGGGCGCTGGTTGTTTCGGCGATGATGCGGCTGACCGGCTCGATGGTGGAGAGGTCGGCGGAGATCGAGATGAAGCGGCGGCCGGCGGCTTTGACTGTCTCGGCCGTCTCGGTGGGCGCCGTGCGGCCGACGGCGGCGATGTCTGCGCCGGCCTCAGCGAGCGAGACGGCGATGGCCTGTCCGATGCCGGTGTTGGCGCCGGTGACGATGGCCACGCGACCGGAGAGGGAGAAGGGGGAGGTCATGCTGGCCTCATCTCAAGTATCGGAGAGTAGCGCGCCTCTCCCCCTTGTGGGGAGAGGGTAGGGTGAGGGGGGCGGTTCAGCGGGCGAGGTGCGGGTGAATAGCTGGCGTCTCGAAACGTTGCGCCGCCCCCCACCTCCTGCCTCCTCCCCACGAGGAGGGGGAGGGTGAGCGTTGCATTGTCTGTGCTCACCAAATTCATCCTTACTTCAGCTGGCAGATATCGAGTTGGTTCATGTCGGTATAGTCGAGGTTTTCGCCGCCCATGGCCCAGATGAAGGTGTAGGCAGCGGTGCCTGCGCCCATGTGGATCGACCAGGGGGGAGACATGACGGCTTCCTCGTTCGCCATCACGATGGAGCGGCTGTCTTCGGGCTCGCCCATGAAGTGGAAGACGCGGTCATTGGGGCCGAGACCGAAATAGAGATACACTTCCGAACGGCGGTCGTGCAGGTGCGGCGGCATCGTGTTCCACACGCTGCCTTGCTTGAGGATCGTCATGCCGAGCAGGAGCTGGCACGACTTGACCTTCGCGGGCACGACGAACTGGTAGATCGTGCGTTCGTTCGAGGTTTCGGGCGCGCCGCGTTCCAGCGGCACTGCGGTCTCGATGGAGATCTTGGCGGCTTCGTAGCGCGTGTGGGCGGGCGTCGAGACGAGATAGAAGCGCGCGGGCTTCGATGCGTCCTTCGATTTGAAGATGATTTTTTCCGAGCCCATCGGGATATAGAGGCCGTCGCGCTGGGCGAGGTCGTGGGAGACGCCGTCGACCTCGATCGTACCGGGGCCGTCGCCGATGTTGATGGCGCCGACCTCGCGGCGCTCGAGGAAGGGCTTGCCCTTCGCGGATGCCGGTTCGGTCTGCGCGGGGAGTTCGATAGCTTGCGCGAGGGGCGCTGCGCCGCCGACGACCATGCGCTCGTTGTGGCAGTAGTTGAGCGTGACTTTATCAGGCTGAAACAGGCCGGAGATCAGATAGCGGTTGCGCAGATCGTCATTGCTGGCGCCGTCCATCATGTCCGGGTGGGTGGCGTGATAGGTCTTCTCGAACATTGTTGTTCCTCCCTTGGAACGCAGTCTCTCTGTGCCGTCTGGCGCGCCGGGCGAGCGCGTCTGGAAACCGGTGTCATAGACAGGCGAAGTAGGGGGGCGGTCAAGCCCCTGCGGGGTTCGGCGTTATGTTTTCAGCCCTTTGCCACGGGCCCGCTGGAGGCCCGCACGACGAGACGCGGATGGACTTCGCCCAGATCGTCGTCTTCCAGCGGTTCCTTGGTAAGTCGCTCGCCGATGAGCCGCACGGACGCCATGCGCCCGGTGGAGCGGATCGGCAGCAGAACCGTGGTGAGCGCGGGCCAGAGGCGCGAGGCGAGCGGGCTGTCGTCGAAGCCGACGACGGATACGTCCTTGCCGATGTCGAGCCCGGTCTCGCGCACCGCCTGGCAGACGCCGGCGGCCATCTCGTCATTGCCGCAGAACACGGCGGTGGGCTTGGTCTTGTTCGCCATCAGGCGGCGGCCCGCCTCGACGCCCGACTGGAAAGTGTAGGCGGCGCGCAGGTCGAGCTTCTTCTCGAGCTGCAGGCCGGCGGCCTTCAGTCCGTCGATGAAGCCGGCGCGGCGTTCGTGCGAGGAGCGGAATGTGTCGGGGCCCGAGACATGGGCGATGACCTTGTGGCCGAGGCCCGCGAGATGTTCTGCGGCCTGGCGCGCGCCTTCACGGTCGTTGGTGACGATGGAGTTCTCCGGTTCATCGAGCAGCACGGAGGCGATGCGGACATAAGGCGTGTCAGACGCGCGCAGCACGGCGATGAGGTCTTCGTCTTCGGAGACGGATGAAGGCAGGATCACGCCGGCAAGTTTCTGGCGGTCGATGAAGCCGCGCACGCCTGCAAGGAAATCCTTGTCGCGGCGATTGCACGGGTGGACCACGAGTTCGAGGCCCGAGCCGCGAATGATGTCGAGGATGCCCTGCTGCGTGTCGATGACATGCTGGGGGTTGGGGTTGTCGTAGATGAGGCCGACCAGATAGGAGCGCCGCGAGGCGAGGCCGCGCGCGACCGGGTCGGGCGCATAGCCCAGTTCCTTGATCACGGCCTCTATGCGCTCGCGCGTATCCTTGTTGACGAACGGGCTCTGGTTGATGACGCGCGAGACCGTCTTCTTCGACACATTCGCAAGGCGCGCGACGTCGTTGATGGTCGGGCGTCGGCGCGGCTCCATTGCGGGAATGGACGGTTTGTCCGTTGAGCCGGGCGTCATTGTCTTCTTCATGTCCCATGCTTGCGCGCGCGCCCGACAAGCCGTCAAGCCGGACGGCGGCCGGAGGTCGTTTGGACAACCGATGATTTGCTCTGCCACGCATTGACACCGGTAACAACAAGGGAAATCGTCTTGTCGGATACATGGCCGGCGACAGGCCGGTTCTGGGAGGATTCGATGCCGGACATGACCCGCCGGATTGTCCTCGCGTCTTTGCCTGCGCTGGGTGTGGCGGGAGGATGCGCGGCCGGGCCCGCGCCGGTGTCGTCGTTATCGCGCCGGGAGGGGGAGATTTCTCCGGCGGGGCTCGACTGGGCGCACCTGAAATGGCGGCGCGGGATCGAGAACCAGCGGCGCGCCGACAATGGGGATGGGACGTTCCTCAACCCCATCCTGTCGGGCGATCATCCCGATCCGACGATCCTGCGCGACGGGGATCGCTGGCTGATGACGTTCTCATCCTTCGAATCCTATCCGGGTCTGGTGATCTGGGAGAGCCGCGACCTGGTGAACTGGACGCCGCTCACTGCAGCCTTGAAGACGAATATCGGGTCGGTATGGGCGCCGGAGCTGACGCTGCATGGCGGTCGCTACTTCCTCTACATACCGGCGCGCTTTCCGAACAAGCGTTCAATCTATGTGATCCATGCGGAGCGGCCTGAAGGGCCGTGGAGCGAGCCCATCGATCTCGACCTGCCGCGTCACATCGATCCGGGCCATGCGGTGGGCGAGGATGGATCGCGCTGGCTGTTCCTGTCGGGCGGGGATCGTGTGCGGCTGAGCGACGATGGGCTGTCGACCGTGGGCGAGGTCGAGCATGTCCATGATCCGTGGCGCTATCCGAATGAATGGGTGGTGGAAGGGTTTGCACCGGAGGGTCCGAAAATCCTGCGGCGCGGAGAGTGGTTCTACCTGATCACGGCGGTGGGCGGCACGGCGGGGCCGCCGACGGGGCATATGGTGATCGTTGCGCGGTCGCGGTCGATCCATGGGCCGTGGGAGCATGATCCCGAGAATCCCATCGTGCGGACGTGGTCGTCGCGCGAGAAGTGGTGGTCGCGCGGGCATGCGACGTTGTTCGAGGGGCCGGGCGGCGGCTGGTGGATGGTCTATCACGGCTATGAGAACGGGTTCTGGACGCTGGGACGGCAGTGCCTGCTCGACCCGGTGGAGTGGACGAAGGATGGCTGGTTCAGGCCGACCGGCGGGGATTTGTCGAGGCCGCTGAAGAAGCCGGTGAATGTTGATGGCGCGGCGCATGGCATGGCGCTGTCGGATGATTTTGCGACGGATCGCATGGGCGTGCACTGGGCGTTTCATGCACCGGCTGCTGGCGAGGCGGGGCGTGTCTCGCGTGACGGCGAAGGGCTGGTGTTGCGTGGGTCGGGAGTGTCTCCGACCGATAGTCGGCCGCTGACGTTTATCTGCGGCGATCTTGGCTATGAGATCGAGGCGGATATCGAGTTGGAGGGCGAGGCTGAGGCGGGTGTGCTGCTGTTCTATTCGCCGAAGCTTTATTGCGGGCTCGGGTTCTCGGAGCGTGGGCTGGTGATGCATCGTGTGGGCACGCAGCGGCGCGGGGCTGCGCCAGTGGATTTCGGGAAGCGGTTGCAGATCAGGGTGCAGAATGACCGGCATATCGTGACGTGCTGGACACGCACGCCGGGGCGCGCGTGGACGCAGTATGGCGTGCGGTTCGAGACGTCGGGGTACAACCACAATACGGCTTGGGATTTTTTGAGTCTGCGGCCGGCGGTTTATTGTGTGGGGAGCGGGGCGGCGTGGGTGAGACGTGTGGGATATCGGGCGTTGTAGTTCCGAACACGTCCTTCGAGACGATCGCCGCTCGGCGGCGATCCCTCAGGATGAGGCCTGTTGTTGTTGAAACAGATCAGCGCCCACCGGCCTCATCCTGAGCGATCGTCTCGAAGGATGTGTTCAGCGCGCGCCTACTCGGCCGGCTTCTCGAAATAGGGCTCGACCTTGCCGGTCAGCTTCATGGTCATCGGCTGGCCCTTGCGATCGAGGGCGGCGCCGGCGACGACGCGGATCCAGCCTTCGCTGACGCAGTATTCCCAGACATTGGTTTTCTCGCCGCCGTTGAAGCGGATGCCGATGCCGCGTTCGAGAAGCTCCTTGTCGTGGTAGGGGCTCTTCGGGTCCTGGCTGAGGCGGTCGGGAAGTGTGTCGGTCATTGGGATGCTCGTCTCTGCTGAGCGCGGTGTGCCCCAGCTTGGGGGACACGTCTATACCGGCTCGCGGCCCCAGGCGACGAAGGGGCCATTACGGAAGCCTTCGGCGCCCTTGCCGTAGACGAAGGGCGAGCCGTCGGGGCGGATCATCGTGCCGCCTGCGCCGCAGAGCACGGCGTGGCCGGCGGCGGTGTCCCACTCCATCGTGGGGCCCCAGCGCGGGTAGATGTCGGCCTTGCCGGCTGCGACCCAGCAGAATTTCAGCGACGAGCCGATGGCGGTCTGGCCGGCGATCCGGCGTTCGGCGAGGAATGCCCTGGTGCGTTCGTCGAGGTGCGAGGCGGACGTGATGGCGGTGAGGCCTTCGGGCGGATAGGCGCGCGTGAACAGCCTGCGGCCTTGCCCCAGCGTGGCGCCGGGAATGAAGCCGTCGGTGAGTTCGGTTGTCGCGCCGCCGATATACATTTCGCGGCGCGCGGGCGCGTAGACGGCGCCGGCGACGGGCTGGCTGCCGCAGATGAGGGCGATGTTAACCGTGAAGTCGCCCTTGCGCTGGACGAACTCCCGCGTGCCGTCGACCGGATCGACCAGGATGAAGGCGTCCCATACCCGGTCGCCGACGCCCTCGCGGGAGGCGCGTTCCTCGGCGAGGACGGGGACGCCGGGGAGTTCCTGTTCTAGGCGGGCGAGGATGATTTCCTCGGCGCGTTCGTCGGCGTCCGATACCGGGCTGTAATCCGCCTTGGTGCGGGTTTCGAAGGCGGTTTCGTAGACTTCCATGACGCGCACGCCGGCATCCGACGCGATCTGGCCGAACAGGCGGGCCAGCTTGTCGCGCTCGGAGGCGGTGGGGATGGGGAGAGAGAAGCTCATCGACTTTACCATAAAACCGATGGAGCCATCGCGGTCCCGCCCGTGCATGTCAACCATGATGCACGAAGATGCAGGCGGGGGGCTGGGCAGCCCATGCCTTGCATGCCATGCCCCTGTTACGAGGCGCCGAAGAGACACCTGATGACGCTGAAACGTATTCTGATCTGTGGCGGGGCCGGCTATATCGGTTCGCACGCGGCCAAGGCGCTCCGCCTGGCCGGACGCGAGCCCGTCGTGTTCGACGACCTGACTTCGGGGCACGAACATGCGGTGCGATGGGGCCCGCTGGTGAAAGGCGATGTGCGCGATGCGCAGGCGCTGCGCGCGGCTATTCGCGAACACAAGCCCGATGCGGTGATGCAGTTCGCGGCGCGCATCGAGGTGGGCGAGGGCGAGCGCGATCCGGCGCATTTCTACGACAACAATGTCGCCGGTACGCTGAACCTCGTGCGGGTGATGCTGGAGGAGGGCGTCAGCAATCTCGTCTTCTCTTCGACGTGCGCGATCTATGGCGATCCCGAGCGGTTGCCGCTGACGGAGGATCTGGCGAAGCGCCCGGTGTCGACCTATGGGCGCTCGAAACTGATGACCGAGCAGATGCTGGAGGATATCGGCCGCGCGCACGGGCTCAACGTCGCGGCGCTGAGATATTTCAATGCGGCGGGGGCCGATCCCGATGGCGAGATCGGCGAGGAGCACGACCCGGAATCGCATCTGATCCCCAATGCGTTGAAGGCGGCCGTCGGTCTGGGCGGGCCGATGAAGCTATTCGGCACGGATTATCCGACGGCGGACGGCACATGCATCCGCGACTTCGTGCATGTGACGGATCTGGCCGAGGCGCATATCCTTGCGGCCGACAGGATTGCGGCGGGGGGCAAGAGTCTGCAGCTCAATCTCGGGTCGGGGAATGCGTGCACCGTGCTGGAGGTGCTGCAGGCGGTCGAGCGGGCGACGGGGCGGACGGTTCCGGCGGACGTCGCGCCGCGCCGGGCGGGGGATGCGGTTGCGCTCTATTCGGACACCACGAAGGTGCGTGCGGAACTGGGCTGGACGCCGCGACTTTCAGATATCGACACGATCGTTTCGACGGCGTGGGCGTTCCATCGCCGCGTCTGGGGTTTGCAGGCGCAGGCGGCGCAATAGGGTGTTGCGGAGCCAATCGTAAACGCGCCATTCATCGGGCGCTCATCTATTTCCGGTCAAAGTCCGCAACCATGCCAGCCGGATTGCGGGAGAAATTGGTGCGCTCTGCGATTGCGGCATTTGCTGCAACCGCCGTGGTTGCGTGCGCAAGTTCCCGGCCGGCGCCGATCGTTTATGCCGGGACAGGCGCCGGGATCGTTGCAAGTCCGCCGGTGCAGCGTCGTGCGCCGGCGCCGCCCATCGCCGCGCCGTTCGATCCCGAGACGCAGCCCTATGATCCGGCTTATCCGCCGACGATCCTGGCGGATTTGCCGACATCCGAATGCGTGCCGTTCGCGCGCAGGATTTCAGGCGTGCAGATCTGGGGCGATGCGGTGACGTGGTGGGGGCAGGCGGAGGGACGCTATGTCCGTTCATCGCGTCCGGCCGAGGGATCGGTGTTCGTGATGCGCGGCTACAATGATGAGCGGCGCGGGCATGTTGCGGTTGTGTCCGCGATCCTGTCCGACCGCGTGATCCGCGTCGATCACGCCAACTGGCTGAGTCAGGGCGAGATCAGCATCAACGTGCCTGTGTACGATGTGTCGGCGGCCAATGACTGGTCGGAGGTGCGCGTGTGGCACATCCCCGGCCATCACTGGGGCGGGCGCGTCTACGGCACGCAGGGCTTTATCCATCCGTTCCGGCTGGATGGCGGCGCGGGCCTCATCAGCGAGTGATGGTCAGCGCGTGAGGCTGCGCCACATTCCGGCGCGGCGCGCGCGCCAGTCGTCGGCGGTCTGCCCCCAGAGATCGACGGGATCGTTGTGATAAGGCGGCGGCATCTGGCCGGGCCCGCGGTTCACCGAGCCAAGACGCTGGGCCAGCTTCTGCGAGCCCACATTGTCGGGGTGAATGGAGTGGATGATGTCCGTCCAGCCGAGCACGTCGACGGCAAAGTCCATCGATGCGAGCGCGCCTTCGAGCGCATAACCCTTGCCCTGCGCCTCGCGGGCGATGCCCCAGCCGATCTCGTTGCCGGGCCAGCCATGCGGCGACCAGGGGCCAAGACGGCCGATCCAGCGGCCGCTCGATTTCTCGAAGGCGGAGAACATGGCGAAACCTTCGGCGTGCCAGGCGCCGATGATGCTGCACATCGCCCGCCACACGACGGCGGGCGGTTGGGCCTTGCCGATATAGCGCGCGGATTCCTCGTCGGCCATGAAGGCGCACCAGGGCTCGAACTCCTGAAGCGTCGGAACCTTCAGGATGAGGCGCGGCGTTTCGATGACGGTGTCGAGACGAGAGACGGCGGGCATGTTGCTACCCCGAAAAGAGACACGGCGCGCAGTCTAGAGAGACGCGCGCCGTGTGCAATCGCCGGCGATGGGCGTGTTACTGCGCCGGAGCAGCGTCGCCTTCCGGTTTGGGCGTTTCCGTCTGGAAGTTGAGCGCCACGACCCAGCCGGATGTACGGCCACGGAAGCCCCCGTCCGACCATTCCTTGCTCAGGTTGATCGGATAGACATAGGTTTCGGCGGTCTTCTTGCGCTCGATGTCGGCTGCGGTTTCGTAGATCAGCGACTCGTTGGTTTCGAAGCCGTTGTTGCCGCCATCGCGCGATGTCCATCCGGCAGGCAGGCAGCGGTCGAGTTCGGCCTTGGCCTTGTCGAAGATCTCCTTGGCCTTCGCGCCGTTCTCCTCGCGGTCGAGCATGCCCGAGGAGAAGAGTTCGCAGTTCACGACGTGCATCTTGCCGGCGTTCTGGCCGAAGCCGTCCATCGTGCCTATCTTGCACGCGGCGCCGGCGGGCGCGACAGCGGTGGTGAAGCTGCCTTCGACCTTGGTCTCGCCGAGCATGATATTGCCGGTGCGCAGCGATGCGAAAGGCTCCGGCTCACTCATGGCGGCGGCGAGAGCGGCGATATCCTTGCAGCTGTCACGCGCGGCGGGGGCCGCCGCCTGCTGGCCGCCTGCTTCGTTTCCGGCGGCAGGCGCTTCCCCGCCGCAGGCCGTCAACGCCAACATGCCGATGGCCATGATTGTTACGCGCATGTCCATGTCTCCCCGGATTCCTGATGATTCGGGGAGTGATGCGCGATTCATCCCGCATGACAACCCCGCCAGATCAATCAACGACCGCGCGACAGTATTCCTGCCACGGAGCATTTCAGCCCTTCATTCCATCCTGTCCACGACAGGCCGAGCAGGTCCGTCGCAAGGGCGCCGGAGATGTGCGCGTTGAGGGGGCGCCGGGCCGGTGCGGCGAATGCGGACGTGGGCACGGGATCGACGGGCGCGAAGGGGCCGCCCTGGCGCCGGGACTCGGCGAGGATGTCGGCGGCCATCGCGGCGCGGTTGGTTGTCCACGGCGCGGCGAGATGGAGCAGGGGCGGGAGGTGGCGCTCGCCCGCATGCATGCGCTGCGCGAGCAGGATCAGCGCGCGGGCGATGTCGCGTGCGAAGGTTGGCGCGCCGATCTGGTCGGAGACGACTTTCAGGCGGGGCTGCGTGCGGGCGAGACCGATCATCTTCGAGAAGAAGTTGTCGGCGAATTCGGAATAGACCCAGCACACGCGCGTGGTGATGGCATCGGGATTGGCATCGGCGACGGCCTGTTCGCCCGCGAGCTTGGTGCGGCCATAGGCGGAGAGCGGATTGGGCGCATCGCTTTCGACATAGGCGCCGGTCTTCTCGCCATCGAAGACGAGATCGGTCGACATGTGGATGAAAGGCACGCCGCGCGCGGCGCAGATGGTTGCGAGGTCGCCTGGGCCGGTGGTGTTGATGCGTGCTGCTTCGTCGGGCTCGCTCTCGGCGCGGTCGACGAAGTTGTAGGAGCCGGCGTTGATCAGCACGTCGGGCTTGGCCGAGGCGATGAAGCGGTCGAGGCTTGCGGCGTCGCGGAGGTCTGCTTCGTGGCGGTCGGCCTGCCGGAGGTGGATGGCGGGATTGCCTGCGCAGGCGGCGGCGATGGCCTGCGCGACCTGGCCGTTGCGTCCGATGGTGGCGAGGCGGAAGACCATAGGATCGTTTCGCACGGCGGGAGATATGGGCCAAGGGTTCCGGCCCGGCGGAGTGTTTCCGGCAATCGACAGGGCCGCCGAACCTGCTAGATGACGGCCAAACCTTTTAGGGAAACGGGATGAAACACGCCTCTGTCATTATCGCCGCGCTGGCCCTGGCCGCCGGTGGTTGCGGATTGCAGATCGGTCCCAAGGCTGAAGGACCAACGACCATGACGAACGCCGCCAATGTCAAAGCCTGGCAGGAACTCGTTCCCTGGAAATCCGATGCGCCGAACGTGGTGAAGACGGGCACGGGGCTGGAGTACATCGTGCTTGCCAGCGGCCCGGCCGATGGCAAGACGCCCAGCCTGCGTTCGGAAGTGACGATCCACTATGAGGGCCACCTCAACGCGGACAATTCGAAATTCGATTCGTCGTTCGACCGCAACGAGACGGCGAGCTTTCCGGTCTCCGGCGTTGTGCCCGGCTTCTCCGAGGCGCTGCAACTGATGAAGCCGGGTGACAACTGGCTGGTCTACATGCCGTCGGCGCTTGGCTATGGCGCGCGCGGTTCCCGCGGCGCGATTCCGCCGAACGCCGATCTCGTGTTCGAGATCGAGATGAAATCCTTCACCTCGCCGCCGGACATTACGCGCGAGGCGTGGTCGAAATTCACGCCGTGGAATTCGGCGGCGCCCGAAGTGAAGAAGACGGCGAGCGGTCTCGAGTATGTCGTCCTCGAAGGCGGCCCCACCGAAGGCGCACTGGTCGGCAAGGAACAGGACGTCGAAATCTTCTACGAAGGCCGCCTCGCATCGGGCGGCGAAGCATTCGACTCAGCGTTCGAACGCGGACAGACCGAAGTGTTCCCGGTCGCCGCCGTGGTGCCGGGCTTCTCCGAAGCACTGCAGCTGATGCGCCCCGGCGACCGCTGGCTGGTGCACATCCCGTCCGATCTCGGCTATGGCGCGCGCGGCACGCCGGGCGGGCCTATTCCACCGAACGCGGATCTGATTTTCGAGATACTGGTGGTGGGGGCGTACTAGGGGGCGGCATCAGCCGGCCTGTTTGCTCAACCAGTCTTCGATGGATTGCAGAAGGCCCGGCATGTCGAGCTGAAGCGCGCGCCAGATCAGCGCGTGATCAAGGCCATCTTCGTACCAGTGCGAAGCAAGGTCCCGAAACGCCTTGGGTCCGCTCCAGTTGGCTGTCGGGTTCACTTCCGAAAGTACGCCGCCGGAGACGTCTTTCAACGCCTCTCCGAAGCGGATCAGCAGCCGTTCGATGGCGAACTGCCGCTCCTCGTTCGCGAGATAACTGGTCTCGTCGTCGGTCGACACAATCGACAAGGCGCGCCGGCCGACCCGTAGCGCAGCCTTCAAGGCCCCTGCAGCGCTGCCAGCACGCCCGCCCGGCGTTGAGTCAGAAGACACGGACGATGTCTCCGCCCACATTGGTGCGGAAGGACGGCAGCCGCTGATAGCCGCCATAGTCGTGGACATCGACCGGCGATTTCAGCTCCCGCAGCAGCATGTCCCGCACAAGGGCCAGATCGAATATGGTGAACGACTGGTCGGCGGGCTCGACAAGAAGATCGATGTCGCTTCCGGGCGTCGCCTGATCGCGCGCGACGGAGCCGAAGAGATAGAGGCCGCGCACGCCAAGGGCTGCAAGCTTCTGCCTGCATTGCTTCAGCGTGGTGATGGCGTCATTGCGGCGCATAAGATCAGTATAGCACGGGCCGGGCGAGGTTGCGAGCAAGACGCGCGGCGCGCCGGGCGGCCCGATCCGGCCGAACGCCTATCCGCGGCGCCAAAGCAACATGGCGCAGGAGAGGTTAAAGGCGCCGAGGGCCATGGGTGGAAGGAATGCGCCGTAGGATTGTGCCGGTCCGCAGTTCATGAAGCTGGCGCATGTGGCCATGGCAATCAGCAGAACGCCGACAAATGTCACAGCTCCGCCTGCTATCAAGGTTATGAGGCTGGCGAGTCTGGCGTTTCCTTCGCTCAAGCCCGCAAGCAGCCAGCCGGCCCAGACCAGGCCGGCGCCGCCTGCTGCGCCGAGCAGGCCGATCCCTCCGAACAGTATGAGCGGAATCGAGGCTATCGAGGCCAGTATGCCTTCCACCATGAGGGCAAAGCCAATGACCACGACGACGCCGCTGACCGCCGGGCGTTCTTTCTCACTATCCTGTGGCGGCGTGTCCATGTCCCCTCCGGCGGGCTGACACTAGCGGGTCGCGAGCGAAAGCAGAAGACTGCCGGCCGAAAGCAAAACGCCTCTCCGACCGGAGAGGCGTTCGCGTTTGATGGAATGGGCGGCAAAGCCTACGCCAGCGACGGCTCAAGCTTCTTGCAGGCTTCGAGCAGGCCCTGTACGGCGGCGACGGATTTGCCGAACATTTCCTTCTCGGCGCCATTGAGGTCGAACTCGACGATGCGCTCGACGCCTTTGGCGCCGATCACGCAGGGGACGCCGACATAGAGGTCGGAGACGCCGTATTGGCCGGTAAGGTTGGCGGCGACCGGGAGAACGCGCTTCTTGTCCTTGAGGTAGGACTTGGCCATCGCGACAGCCGATTCAGCGGGGGCATAGAAGGCCGAGCCGGTTTCGAGCAGGGCGACGATCTCGCCGCCGCCGCCGCGCGTGCGCTTCACCATCGCGTCGAGTTCTTCCTGCGTGAACATGCCCGACTTCACGCACTCGGGCAGCGGCACGCCGCCGATGGTGGAGTGACGAACCATCGGCACCATGTCGTCGCCGTGGCCGCCCAGCGTCCAGGCCTTTACGTCCTCGACCGAGATGCCGGTCTTTTCGGAGAGGAAGTAGGCGAAGCGGGCCGAGTCGAGCACGCCGGCCATGCCGACGACGTGCGAGGCGGGGAGGCCCGAGAATTTCTGCAGCGCCCACACCATCGCGTCGAGCGGGTTGGTGATGCAGATGACGAAGGCGTTCGGGGCGTGTTGCTTGATGGCGGCGCCGACGGACTTCATCACGCCGAGGTTGATGCCGATGAGATCGTCGCGGCTCATGCCCGGCTTGCGCGGCACGCCGGCGGTGACGATCACCACGTCCGAGCCCGCGATGACCGAATACTCGTCGAGCGAGCCGCCCGACAGCTTGCCGTCCTTGCCGTACACGGCGGCGGCTTCGGCGATGTCGAGACCCTTGCCCTTGGCGATGCCGCCCTTCATGTCGACGAGGACGACGTCGCCCAGTTCCTCGCGCGAGCAGATGTGGGCGAGCGTGCCGCCGATCATGC
>CAZGWV010000067.1:12419-18382 GCA_964529555.1 uncultured Rhizobium sp. | reverse complement strand
CACGCCGTCTTCCGACAGCAGCAGAAGCCCGCGCGAATCCTGGTCCAGCCGGCCAAGCGGCGGCAGGCTGGCGCGAGACGATGGCACGATGCCCCCGCCGGACTGGTTCTCCGCTGTCAGCAGACGCGCCGCCGGTATCTGCCCATGCTCGGGCTGGGCCGACACGATGCCCACCGGCTTGTGGATCACAACGGAAAGCTGCGCGCCAAGGCCCAGCTCGGCGCGCGCGTTCAGAACCAGCGTCTGCCCCGGCGAAATCTTGCGGCCAACATCGCTCACGCGCTCGCCATCGACCAGCACGGCGCCTGCCGCGATCAGTTCCTCCGCCTCGCGCCGCGAACACACGCCCGATTGCGCCAGCCACTTGTTCACGCGCACGGGCTCCGCGCCGTCATATGTCCGGGTCCAGCTCATGCTGCCGTCCTGTTTACTGCGACTGCTCGCGTCCACGTTCCATCGCGGTCTTGCGTGAGGCTTCGGCTGCTTCGGGCGTGACGGCGGAATTGTTCTTCGAACCGCGCTCGATCTCCATCTGCAACGCCTCCGGCAAGGGCAGGGCGAGGCCATCGTCGATCACGGCCTTCATGCGTTTCAGCAGTCCGCCCTCGACGCTCGCCATCTCGCCCGCCAGCTTCTTCGCCGCAGGCAGAAGCTCTTCAGCCGGCAGCACGCGATTGACGAGGCCCCAGCGTTCGGCGGTCGCGGCATCGAGATAGTTGCCCGTCAGCGACAGTTCCTTCGCGCGCGCAGCTCCGATGATGCGCGGCAGCTTCTGCGACAGGCCCCACACCGGCATCAGGCCGACGCGGCTGTGTGTGTCGGCGAACTTCGCCTCGCTCGACGCCAGCAGCACATCGCACATCAGCGCCAGCTCGAACCCGCCCGTAATGGCAAAGCCGTTGATCGCGCCGATCACCGGCCAGGGGCAGGCGGCGAAGGCGGCGGCCAGATCCATGTCCTGGCTCGCCTGATTGCCGACGCCCAGCGAGAAACCCTTCTGCCCCGCTTCCTTGAGATCGACCCCGGCAGAGAAAGCGCGGCCATTTCCCGTCAGCACGATGGCCCGCACGTCATTGCTGGCCGAAAGCCCGCGCACGGTTTTCACGATCTCGACGCGCAGCGCAACGGACAGCGCATTGAGCTGCTTCGCGCGGTTGAGGGTCAGGATCGCGACAGGTCCGTCGCGCTCGACCAGCAGGATGGGTTCAGCTTGTTCGCTCATGTCTTTTCCCCTCAATCGACCGGATCGGTCTCGGGCGCGCCGCCCTGTGCGCGCACGATATCGGCCAGCACAATGACGAGGCGGTCAACAACCGACTTGTCGCGGCTGCGCGCGACGAGGTTCGTGCCGTATTCCACCTCTTTGCCGTTGAGGCGCGCGAACGGATAGGAGCCGAGGCTCGCCTCCGGCGTCGCTTTCGCCAGTTCGCCCAGCGGTTCGGCAACGTCGCCCTCGCGCACGCCGTTGGCGCGCACCGTGCGCACATGCACCACCGCGCCGCCCTTGAGGCGATGCGCCACGTCGGCCAGCATGCCGCGCATGACGCTGGGCACGCCCGCCATCACGAACACATTGCCGAGCTGGAAGCCAGGCGCCGCCGACACCGGATTGAGGATCAGGCTCGCGCCGTCGGGGATGCGCGCCATGCGCACCCGTCCTTCATTGATCTCCTGCCCGCGCGCCGCATACCAGGGCCGCAGGATCGCCAGCGCATCGGCGCGCACGTCGATGTGCCGGCCGAAGGCCGCCGCCACGGCGTCGGCCGTGATGTCGTCATGCGTCGGGCCGATACCGCCGGTGGTAAACACATAGTTATGCCGCGCCCGCAGCTCGTTCAGCGCCGCCACGATGGTTTCGTGAACATCCGGCACGACGCGCGCCTCGCGCACCTCGATGCCCAACGGGGAGAGGAAGTGCGCAATCGACCGCAGATTGGTGTCCTGTGTCCGGCCGGAGAGGATTTCATCCCCGATCAGAAGTACGGCGGCCGTCACGATCTTGTCCATGCGCCCGCGTTTACGTCTGCTTCATTGCTGCGTCCAGCGGACAGTGAGCGGGCGGTAAACGGAAGATCGTCAAATCTTCGGAAATTTCGCCGGGAACGAAGCGTAGAATTAAGCCTGAAGCGTCATCGTCCTGCCTGATGGAGAGGTGGGGACACCCATGAAGCCTGATAAGCGCCTGTCGGATGCGCAGGGCGGCAACGTGATGATCGAGTTCGCGTTGCTGGCGCCTGTGTTCTTCATGCTCGTCATGGGCCTGGTCGAGTTCGTGCTCTTCCAGTACAAGACCTATGCGCTGAATCACGTCGTGTACGAGGCTGCCCGCAACCTCCAGACGGGCGAAGTCCAGACATCCGACGACATGCTGGAAGCTTTCCACAAGGAAGTCTGCGACCAGGCCGGCCCGATGATCGATTGCGAAGCGATCGTCTTCGACGTGCGCGCATTCGTGAATCTCGCCGACATCACCTATCCGCCCGTCACTTTCGACGAGGACGGAAATCCGACGAACTTCGTGTTCCAGCCGGGCGCCGCCAACGAGTATTCGGTCGTCCGCGCCTCCATCCACCACCAGTTCATCACGCCGTTCATGGACAAGCTGTTCCAGATGGGCCCCGACATGCCCGCGATCGTGAACTCCTTCTGCATCGTCAAGAACGAGCCCTGGGTCTGACCATGCGCCGCATTCTTCGTCTCAAATCTCTCGGGTCGGATCGCCGCGGCGTCGCGGCGGCCGAGTTCGCGCTTATCGCGCCGGCCCTGATCTTCCTCATCATGGGCGTGTTCGAGATGTCTTTCCGCTTCCGCGCGTCGGAGGAGGCGACACGTTATGTCCACCAGGTCGCCGACCTGGTTTCGCGCGAGACGGCCCTCACCACGCAATCGCTCGAGAGCATCTATGCCGCGTCGGTTCACATGATGCGCCCGCTGGACGCGACCGAGAACCTCGATCTCGACATTTCCTCGGTCGGTTTCCAGGGCGAGACCGCCACGCCGGAAGTGCTGTGGCGTCGCGTTGCGGGAACGTCGGTGCCGTTCGATCCCCTGGATGCCGCCGGCATGGGCGCGCAGGACGAAACGGTCATCCGCGTCGGCGTTCGCTACAACTATCAGAGCGTGCTGTCCGAACTGTTCGGCGGCGGGTTCATGGCCATCGAGAAATCCGCCTACGCGCGTCCGCGCATCGAGCGGAGGATCAGGCTCGACGGCGCGGCCGGCGACGGCGGAACGATCACATATCTGGGCGGCTAGGGGCTGGAGGGGAGCGCTTCGGGCGGTCCCATTTGGAACGGGAAAAAAGATGTCGGGCTCGTTTGGAAAATTCGTTCGCGATGTGCGTGGCGCCTTCGCCATGCAGTTTGCGCTCATGGCTGTTCCGCTCTGCGTCTGCACGGGCCTCGCCATCGATGGCGGCCGGGCCTTCCTCGCGCACTTCGAACTCACGTCCGCACTCGATGCGGCAGCGCTCGCCGCCGGCTCGACGCTCACCAAGGACGCCGATCTCGATGCGGTCGCACGCCGCTTTGTCGAGATGAACTTCAAGACCCAGCACGATGAACCGATCAAGCTGAAGCTGATCAAGAGCGACGACGACGAAGCGCTCACCCTCCAGGGATCGGTGCGGATCAACACCTTCTTCATGCCGCTGGTCGGCCAGCCTTATGTGGAAGTGTCCGCCGAGAGCGAAGTGCGCCGTGGCGGCAACAACGTCGAAGTGGCGCTGGCGCTCGACATCACGCAATCGATGAACGCAACGCGGATGAACGGCCTCAAGGACGCCGCGAAGCTTCTCGTCGACGAAGTCATCAGCACCAACCAGGCGCCGTACTTCTCCAAGGCGGCGATCGTGCCTTGGGGCAACACGGTTCACATCGGCTCCAAGCACGTCAACGGTACGGCCCTGGCCGAGCTGCGCGGCTCCATACGCGGCACAACGAACATCTCCGCCGCGACGTGGCGCAATTCGGGGACCACGACGAAGGCGATCTCGGTCGCCGGCTGGCGCACCAATACCGGCAAGACGATCTCGAACGTCACCTGGCGCAATGGCAACGCCTCGACGATTTCGAGCATCACGAAGACCAATTCCAACACGCGCATCCGCGTTCAGACATCTTCGGCTCACGGCCTCGCCAATGGCGACACCGTCTACATCACCGGCGCCAATGGCAGCTATACGGGCCTGAACGGCAACCGCTACAAGGTTGCCGACCGCACGACATCCTCGCCGCACTATTTCTGGCTCCAGAATATCGGGACGTCGACCTACACCGCGCCGCCGGCCGGCGGCACGAACGGCAGCGCCGGATCGTCGCAACGTTGCTTCACGGCGACCTGCGAATTGCGTGTGAGTTCGAACAATCATGGTTTCGCGAACGGCGCGCTCGTCTACATCAATGCCGTCAATACGAGCGGCGGCGGCACATCGCCGAACAATGCCTGGGGCACGACCTACGCGATCAGCGGCGTCGCATCCGGCACCTTCATGCTGTCGGGAACGAACGGTCCGGCCTACGCCAACTATTCGTCGAATGGCCGCGCGTCCGAGTGCTACGTTTCCGATTGCCGCTATCGCATCACGACCACGGCAGCCCACAGCTTCGCGGCCACTGATCCCCTGTTCATCTGGGGCGTCACCGAAACCGGCAGCGGCGCGTCGATCCTCACCGCAGCCAATTCGAGCGTGAACGCCGTCAGCCCGTCGGGGTCGACATTCTTCCTGCCGGGCAATGGCAACAGCTATCGCGACTGGGTGTCGGGCGGCTCCGTCGCCGAGTGCGCCAATTCGTTCTGCAATGTCGAGATGACGTCCGCCTCACACGGCCTCAGCGTGGGCGAGCGGATCGAGGTGAAGGGCGCCAACGGCATGACGGGCCTCAACACCTGCAATATCTCCGCCTCGGGCGTCTGCACCTCGGGATCGACGTCGCCCCTGTCGTGGCTCGTCGCCACGGTGAACGGCAATACGATGCGGCTCGCCGGCACGACGCCCGCGCTGGCGAACATGTCCGGCAACTATTCCAACGGCGGCACGTCGCAGTGCCTGTCCTATGGATGCGCCAAGCAGTCCTTCACCAACAAGTCCGGGAACGAGCGCGTCAACACGCTGGCGAACTGCCTTACCGAGCGCTACGAGTTCGATCCGGTGACCGGCAATCCGATCTACACCGACACGGCGCCGGGTACGCGCAGCCTGGGCCTGCATTATCCCGGCAATGACAGCCTCTCCGGCTGCGGCTCGGGCAACTACGTGACCCCGCTGACGGCCAACAAGGACCGGCTGATCGACGCGATCGACGACCTTGTCGTCATCGGCTCCACCGCCGGCCAGATGGGCGTCGGATGGGGCTGGTACATGCTCTCGCCGGAGTTCGCTTCGGTCTGGGACCGGGAGACCGCGAACCAGCCGCTGGCGTACGATACGCCGGAGCTGGCCAAGGTTCTCATCCTGATGACGGACGGCGAGTTCAACACCGCGCACTGCAGCGGCGTGATTTCCAGCAGCTATGCCTATTCGAGCACGGGATCCGCCGAGCGCAACAACTGCAACCCCTCAAGGACGCCGTTCCAGCAAGCCGAGGGTCTATGCACGGCCATCAAGGACAAGAAGATCGTCATCTTCACCGTCGGCCTGCAGCTGAACACGGCGGAATACAGCGACGACTTCCTGCTCGCCTGCGCCACCAGCCCGCAACACGCCTTCCTTGCTGCGGACAACGACGAACTCAAGGCGGCGTTCAAATCGATCGCGACGTCGATCTCGAAGCTGCGCCTCTCGAAATAGCCGGGCCAGACAAGGCGCGAAAAACATCGCTGGGCGCCGCCGTCCGGGAAGGATTGCGGCGCCCGGTCGTTTTCATCTCACTGCGGCGCTGCGGGCGGATATGTTTCGTATGCGATTGCACACGCACCGCGAATCGTTTCGCGTGCGATTTCAGGCGTTTGTCCGGGTCATTCTG
>CAZGWV010000067.1:3300-12319 GCA_964529555.1 uncultured Rhizobium sp. | reverse complement strand
CACGCACCGCGAATCGTTTCGCGTGCGATTTCAGGCGTTTGTCCGGGTCATTCTGTGCGGATTTCACGCCGTTGCGCCGGGGGAGGGCGCAGCCTGCGCCCACGGTACGGCGCGCCCACGGAATCCTGCCGCCATGCAAGGTTTGAGTATGGCGGGGATTTGGTTATGGGTGAGGGTGCGCGTATCTGCGCGGGTGTTTGATGCGATGGCGCGCCGGGGGTCGTGACGTGGCTGAGTCGTGGGCTCCGGGATAGCGTGATGTTGGTGCGGATTGTCCAGTTTCTGTTCGGCGCGCTGCTGGCGGCCGGCGGCGGCTATCTTGGCTGGATGCATCGCGGCGAGCTTGGTTCGCTGTTTCCGCCCGGTCCCGCCGGGCCGCCCTGGCTGTTGATTGCGGGCGTTCTCGGCCTGTCCGCAGGCATCGTCTTCCTTGTGAGCGCGGTTCATCCCCGCCCCAACCGCCGCCGCGAAATCGAAGCGCGCAATGCGAAGCGCTCTGCCCGGATGGGCGAGGCCGAAGCCTATTACGCGGAAGCAGGCCGCGCCGCCGACCGCGACTGGCGCTCCGGCGAGATCTCTCCGCCAGCGACGCCGCAGCCGGCCCCCGAAGCGCCCCCTGTTCAGGCCGCTCCCCTTCCGCAAGCCGTCCCGCAATCCGTGCCTCCGCCAGTGCAGCCCGTCGCCGCGCCGCAGCCCGCCGCCCCGCCGGAGCCGGTTGAAGCGCCGGTATTCCCCTCGGCGGCATCGCTCTCGCCCATTCCGGTCGCGGCTGAAGCGCCGCCTGCGGCCCCGGCCGCGCCTGCTCCGGCTCCCGCCGCCGTCATTGCGGACGCCAACGCGCCGATCCGCGCGGCGATCGAGGCGGGCAGGCTCGACGAGGCTAACAAGCTGCTCGAAGCGGGGCGCGAAACCGCGCAGGGCGTCGCTCTGGCGGAACTCACGGGCCTCGCCGGCGACCACGCCGCCGCATCCGGTCGGCAGAGCCATGCGAAATGGCTGTGGCGGCTTGCGATGAAGAGGTTCGGCGAAGCCCGCGCGATGGACACGCCCGCAGCGAAGGCGGTGGCCGAAAGCCTTCGGGTCAACGGTTAACAGAACGGAAAATGTGCGGGCGGTACGGTTGAACTGTCGCTAAACCAATTGGGGATAACGTCACGCCGGTTCGTAAATTTTTCCGGTCGTTCGATTCATGCCGCCTACCCCGTTGCTCAACTCGCCGGACGTGGCCGTGGCGGTGCTCGCCACGATCCCGTGCTGCGTTGTCGATGCGCGCGACCGCATCGTGGAGGTCAACGCCGCCTTCGCCGCGCGCCTGCAGCGCCCGGCGCAATTCCTGGTCGGCATCGAGATTCTCGAACTCCTGCGCGGCCTGTCGGCGGATGAATCGCGCTCGACGGGCGCCAGCTGTTTCCGGCTGGTGTCATCGGGCGCGGAATCCTGGATTCGCGTGGACCGCAGCGCGGTGTCGCCGGGGCGTGAAATCATTCGTCTCGTCGATGTCTCGATGGAGTGGATGGCGCTCACCACGCTGACCAGCGCGCGCGTTGCACGCGATCGCCTGTTTCACGACGCCGAAGTCACGGACTGGCGCTTCGATCCCGATACGCAGCACTATACATTCTCGGGGGAAATGCTGCTCGGATACGCCAACGCCTCGCGCCCGGTTTCGCTCGAGATCATCCAGAAGCTGCAGCATCGCGACGACGTCGCCAAGGAAAACGAGATCCGCGACCGGCTGATGGCCGTGGGCGGATCGACGGTCGGCGAGATGCGCGTGCGCAGCCATGACGGCGCCTGGCAGACACTGCGCGTCTACTATCGTGCGGGCCGCAAGCTGCCCTCGGGCAAGTACGAGATATTCGGTCTCACGCAGAACGTCACCGAGTTGACCAAGGCGCGCGACGAGGCCGACCTGCTGTCGGACCGGCTCGAACTGGCCATGGCCGCCGCCAATGCCGGCGTCTACGAGATCGATTTCAAGACCGGCGACCGCTGGTCGTCCGAGCAGTTCAAGACGCTGGCTGGCCCCGAGGCGATGGCGCGCCAGGCGATGAACCCGTTCGGCATCTATGTCGAAGAAGAACAGCAGGCCGTGCGCCAGAGCTGGGATCGCTGCCTTATCTCGAACGCGGTCGAGAGCATGGATACGCGCATCCACACGCCTGACGGCAGCGGCAGGTGGGTGCGTCTCTTTACGCGCATGCAGCGCAATGCGGCTGGCGAGAATGTGCGCGCGATCGGCCTGATGCTCGACATCCACGAGCACAAGCAGCAGGAACTCGCGCTTATCGAGGCCAAGCAGCAGGCCGAAGCGGCGACGGTCGCGAAGTCGAACTTCCTGGCTTCGATGAGCCACGAGATCCGCACGCCGCTCAACGGTATTCTCGGCATGGCGCAGGTGCTTGGCGCGGATCCGCTGACGGATGAGCAGCGCGACCGCGTGAAAGTCATCATGGAATCCGGCCAGACGCTGATGGCCCTGCTCAATGACGTTCTCGACATTTCCAAGGTCGAGGCGGGCAAGCTGGAGATTGCGCGCATAGATGGCGATCTGTCCGTTACCGTCGAGCGCGTGCGGCAGCTCTTCCTCTCTCAGGCGCGCGAGATCGGGCTCGATGTAACCATCGACCTGGACCCCTCGCTTCCGCGCACGATGCGGTACGACCCGGTGCGCGTGCGTCAGTGCATCGGCAACCTCCTGTCGAACGCGATCAAGTTCACCGAAAAGGGCGGCATCACCATTCGCGTCGGCGCCGACACGCTGCCCGACGGCAGCCACCGCGTTCATATCGGCGTGTCGGACACCGGCATCGGCATGGATGAGAACACCGTTCGTCGCCTGTTCGGCGCATTCACGCAGGCGGACGCTTCCATCTCGCGCCGTTTTGGCGGGACGGGGCTGGGCCTTGCAATCACGCGGCAGCTTGCGCGCCTGATGGGCGGCGACGTCGCCGTCGAGAGCCGGCTGGGCGAGGGATCGACGTTCAGGCTGACCTTCGTGGCCGAGAAATCGGCGCGCGTTGCGCCCGCTGCCGATGAGACCGTAGCGCAGGTGAAGCCGCTGCCGCCGGCCCAGGTCATGGGCGCGCGCGTTCTGCTGGTCGACGACAACGCGGTCAACCGGCAGGTCGTCAAACTGTTCATGGCGCAGATGGCGCCGAAGATCGTCGAAGCGACGAACGGCGCCGAGGCGCTCGAACGCCTTGCCGAACAACCGTTCGATATCGTGCTGCTCGATGTCCACATGCCGGTGATGGACGGCAAGGAAGCCATCCGCCGTATCCGCGCGAGCGGCCAGCCGTGGAAGGATATTCCCGTGATCGCCCTGACGGCGGACGCCATGACGGGCGACCGCGAGCGCTATCTCGCGCTGGGCATGGATGACTATGTCTCCAAGCCCATCGATTCGCGCGAACTGGCGACCAAGGTCGTCAGCCTGCTGAAGGGCCAGCGCCTGGCCAGCGAACGCGCGGCCTGAGGCAAGTCTGCTCTTTCAACGTCCGGGTTCCCGCACTACTTGTCGCTGACAGACAGGTGGCTCCATGACGAACATTCTTCTCACTGACATTCTTGGCTTTGCGAATCCGGTGATCGCGCGGCGTCTGCAGGCGAGCGGCGCCGATGTGATCGGCTGCGACCCGGCCATTGCGGACGATGGCAAGGACGATGGGATCGACGTCATCGGCTGGGCCGCGCCCGGCGATCTGGTTGCGAAGGCGGCGGATCGCTTTGGCGGCAGGCTGGACGCCATCGTGATCTCGCCTGCCATGCCTGCCCCGCGTCTCAAGGCGGAAGACCTGACTGTCGAAGCGCTGATGCCTTACTTCGGGCGGCTTGCGGCGGAATCGATCGCGTTTGCCGGCGCTGCTGTGAAGGCGATGCGGCCGCACAAGTCCGGGCGCATCGTGTTCGGTACGTCGTCCGGGCATATCGGCGGCATACCGGGGTTTGCAGCTTACGCGGCGGCGCGCGCGGCGGTGAATGGCGTCGTGCGGTCGCTGGCGCTTGAAGTGGCGGCGGACGGGATTTCGGTCAACGCCGTCGCGCCGAACTTCATCCAGACCGAGACTTACTATCCGAAAGCGCTGCTGGCCGATCCCGTGAAGGGGCCCAAACTGCTGGCGCGCGTGCCGATGGGCAGGCTGGGAGAGGCTGAGGAAGTTGCAGCGCTCGTCGAACTGCTGGCGATGGGACGCAGCGGCTTCGTGTCAGGGCAGGTGATCCCGATCTCGGGCGCGTGGTGCTAGGCGCGTGGAGTTGGGCGCGGGCTACTTCGTCTTCTCGGCATAGTAGGCGAGGATGCGCTTGGCGCCTTCCTCGCGCTGGTCGAGCGTCTCGCCGAACGCTTCGCCGAGCTTGCCTTCCAGCATGAGCGTTGCAAGGCCGTGGGCGGTTGACCACGCGGCGATGACGGGCACGAGGTCGGCGCTCATCTTGTCGGCGACAGGGCCGGCGCCCAGAATGTCGGCGACATACTGGAAGCAGCGGTCGGCGCTCTCCTTCGCCTGCGGATAGTCCTTGAGATCGACCATCTCGCACCGGAACATCAGGCGGAAGAGTTCGGGGTTGTTGAGCGCGAAGCGGATATAGGCCTCGCCCAGCGAACGGCTGCGGGAGGCCCGGTCCCGCGCGAGACCGACGGCGCTCACCATGTAATCGGTCAGCTTGTCGAAGCCCTCGGCTGCGAGTTCGGCGAGGATCGCGCCACGGTCGGCAAAGTAGTGATACGGCGCCTGGTGGCTGACGCCTGCGCGGCGTGCTACCTCCCGCATCGACAATGCGCCGAGGCCGCCCTCGTTCATAAGGGCCATGCTGGCTTCAAGAATTTCGGCGCGAACGTCGTCGCGCGCTGCAGACTTCGTCACGGTCATGTCATACCCGATTCTACTTGACAGTGTCTATCAAAAATTAGACGCTGTCAAGGTAACCCATCCGCATCCTAGGTGGCACATGACAGGGGCTCTGTCAGCATTGAGAAACGGGCTCGGCGGCTTGGCTTTGCTCGCCGTACTGGCCGCATGCCAGGGGGAGGCAGGGGAAACCCCGGCCGAAACCGCAGCGCTCCCCGCCGCCATTGCCGTCGAGGCGCTTGCGATTGCGGCGGATGGCTCCGGCGCAGGCGTAAGGGCCAGCGGACTGGTTTCCTACAAGCGGGAGACGGCGCTGGGCTTTGGCGCTCCCGGCCAGATCGAAACGGTTGTGGTTGACGCCGGTGACCGCGTGGCGGCCGGGCAGGTGATCGCCACCTTGCGCAAGACTTCGGTTGGCGCGGATGAAGCCGAAGCGGCGCTTGCGCGCCAGACCGCGCAGCAGACTTTCGATCGCGTGAGCCGCCTGTTCGAGGCGGGGGCTGCTTCGCAGGCCGAACTCGACACGGCGCGGCTGGCGCTTGAGCGCACGCGCGAGCGGATCTCCATCGTCGCGACCGCCGGCGGCACGGTGCTCGCCCGTCAGGCCGAGCCGGGCCAGACCGTCAGCGCTGGGCAACCCGTAGTGACCATCGGCGAGAATCGCGCGGGGCTCATTGTGCGCGCCTCGCTGACGTCCGCTGAAGTGGCGCAGGTGAAGGTTGGCGACACCGCCTCCGTGCTGATCGAGAAGCGTGCGCCGGTTACGGGCACGATCCTGCGCATCGCGCCGCGCGGATCGATGTCCGGCACGTTCGAGGTCGAGATTGGCTTGTCCGGCGCCGAAGGTCTGCGCGCGGGCGAGATCGCGGAAGTAAGCGTTGCGCCCAGGGTTGCCGATGCCGAGGCTGCGCCAGGCCATTTCGTCATTCCGGCCATCGCGCTGATCGATGCGCGGGCGGATCAGGGCGTCGTGTTCGTGATCGACGCCGAGGGCAAGGCGCGGCGGCGGGCAGTGGAGACGGGCGGCGTTGCCGATGCCGGCATTTCCATTCTCAAGGGGCTCGTGGCCGGCGATCGCGTGATCACGCGCGGCGCCTCCATGGTGCGCGACGGCGACGCCGTGCGCGTTGCTGGCGAATAGCGGGACGCAGGGGCGATGCAGGCCTTCACGCGCTTCTTTGTCGACCGCTGGCAGTTCACGCTGATCGTGTTCGTCATGCTGTTCGGGCTGGGCGTCCAGTCCGTGATGTCGATTCCCAAATCGGAAGACCCCATCGTGTCCTTTCCGGGCGTCGGCGTGTTCGTCGTCCTGCCGGGCGCGGACGCCGAGCAGATGGAGCGCGTGGTCGCGATCCCCATCGAGACGGCGCTCAACGGCCTCGAGGATGTCGACGAAATCCGGTCCACCAGCCAGGCGGGCCTTGCCAGCATCGGCGTGAGCTTCATCTACGGCTCGGACCCCGAGAAGAAATACGATGAGGTGGTGCGCGAACTGAACGTGATCCGCGCCAGCCTGCCCGACGGCATCACGCTGCTGCGCGCCAACCGCCAGAACCCGGCGATGACAAACATCGTGCAGATGGCGCTGGTGAGCGAGACGGCCTCCTACCGGCGCATGGAAGCCTACGCCCGCGAACTGCGCGACGCCATCGAGCGCGCGGACGGCATCCAGCAATCGGAAATCTGGGGCGTGCCGCCAAGCGAAGTGCGCGTGACGCCCGATCTCGACAAGCTGGCGGCTTACCGCATTCCGCTTACGGCGCTGACCGAAGCGCTGCAACGCGAAGGCGCGGACATTCCCATCGGCGCGGTCGAGACCAGCGGGCGTCGCTTCAACGTCGAAGCCACGGGGCCGTTCGACAGCCTCGACGAAATCCGCAATGTCACGCTCCGCTCGGAAGGCATTGGCGCGCTGACGGTGGGCGATGTCGCAACCGTCGCGTGGACCAATGACGAGCAGGCCGTGCGCACGCGCTATGACGGCCAGCGCTCGCTCTTTGTCACCGCCCGCGCCAAGCTGGGCGCCACCATCTTCAACGTGATGGATAATGTCCGCTTCCAGGTGGACAAGTTCGAGCAGCGCCTGCCGCCCGAAATCAAGCTGGAGCGCGGCTTCGATCAGTCGCAGACGGTCGCCAAGCGTCTCACGACGCTGGGCCGCGACTTTATGATCGCCATCGGCCTCGTGCTGTTGACCCTTCTGCCGTTGGGCCTGCGTGCGTCCATCGTCGTGATGGTGTCGATCCCGGCCTCCTTCGCCATCGGCGTCATCGCGCTCGACATGATGGGGTATTCGCTGAACCAGTTGTCGATTGCGGGCTTCGTGATCGCGCTCGGGCTTCTGGTGGACGATTCCATCGTGGTCACGGAAAACATCGCGCGCCACAAGCGCAGCGGCCTCAGTCCGCGCGACGCCGCCATTGCGGGCGTCAACGAGATCAACATCGCGGTGGTCGGTTGTACGGCCACGCTGTTGCTGGCCTTCCTGCCCTTGCTGAATCTCCCCGAAGCGGCGGGCGACTTCACGCGCTCGCTGCCGATGGCGGTGGTCTGCACGATTGCAGCGTCCCTGTTCGTGGCGCTGACCATCATCCCGTTCCTCGCCAGCCGCATGCTGCCGAAGACGCATCACAGGAACGTCTTCCTCGATGTCGTGATGGGCGGCATTCACGCCGTCTACCGCCCGATCCTGAAGGTCGCGCTGGCCGCCCCGCGCATCACTGTCGTGGCGGCGCTCGCCCTGTTCGGCGCGTCGCTGACGCTGGTGCCGCAACTGGGCTTCAGCCTGTTCCCCGAGAACGACAGCCCGTATTTCATGGTCGAGGTCGAACTGCCCCAGGGCGTCGCCATCGAGGAGACGGACAAGGCCGTGCTGTTCGCCGACGCTGCGCTGGCCAAGCACGAGAACATCACCTGGCGTTTCGCCAACACGGGGCGCGGCAACCCGCAGGTCTATTACAACGAGACGCCCAGCGAGCAGTCCAGCAATGTCGGCGGCATCTATGCGCGCTTCGATCATTGGGAGTCGAAGGAAGGCACGGCGCAGCTGGAAGAATTGCGCGCCGAGCTTGCGACCTATCCGGGCGTGCGTTTCAATGTGAAGCGCTTCCTCAACGGGCCGCCGATCGAGGCGCCGCTGGCCGTGCGTATCCAGGGCGCGGACATCGAAGTGCTGTCGGGCATCGCCGCCGAGTTCGAGCGTGTGATCGCGTCGGTTCAGGGCGTGCGCAACGTGGTAAACCCGCTGTCGGAGCGGCTGCTCGATCTCGATCTCAGGATCGACACCGCGCAAGCCGCGCTGCGCGGCGTGCCCGCCGGCGCCATCGATCAGACGCTGCGTATCGCCATTGGCGGCGCGCGTGTGGCGTCCTTCCGCGATCCGGTGGGCGATGCCTATCCGGTGGTGGTGCGTGCGCCGCGCGCCGAGCGCATGAGCATGTCCGATCTCGACGGGCTCTATATCTGGACCGGCGACGGCGCGGCGGCGCCTCTGATGCAGTTCGCCGATCCGCGCATCTCCTCGGGCCCGGCGCGTATCAGCCGCTATGAGCGCGAGCGCACGGTGACGATCACGGGCTATCTGCAGCCCGGCTATCTCGCGGGCGAGACATCGACGCGGATGGAGGCGGCGCTGCGGCAGATCCAGCTGCCGGCCGGCTATTCGTCCAGCCTTGGCGGCGAAGCCGAGGCCCAATCGGAAAGTTTCGGGGGGATGGGCCCGGCTCTGCTGATCGCCATGTTCGGCGTGATGGCCGTGCTCCTGCTCGAATTCGGCTCGTTCGCGGCGGCGGCTGTGGTGGCGTTCGTGATCCCGTTCGGCATCATGGGCGGGCTGATCGCGCTCTATATCGGCGGCGAGTCGCTGTCCTACACGTCGATCATCGGGTTCATTGCGCTCATCGGCATCGAGATCAAGAACTCGATCCTGCTGGTCGAATTCGCGAACCAGGAACGCGCGCGGGGGACGCCTCTCAGGGAAGCCATCGAGAAGGCGGGCGAGGTTCGCTTCCTGCCCGTGCTGCTGACTTCCCTTACGGCCATCGGTGGTCTGACGCCGCTCGTCATGGAACGCTCGCCGCTCTATTCGCCGCTGGCGATGGTGATCATCGGGGGTCTCATCACGTCCACGCTGATCGCGCGGATCGTGACGCCGCCGATGTATTTGCTGC
>CAZGWV010000067.1:0-3200 GCA_964529555.1 uncultured Rhizobium sp. | reverse complement strand
CTCATCACGTCCACGCTGATCGCGCGGATCGTGACGCCGCCGATGTATTTGCTGCTGGCGCCGAAGGACAAGAAGCCCGAGTTGGCTCCTGAAGCTGTTGCGGTTCCCGCCGAGTAGGCCACACTCTCCGGCGAGGAAACCGCCGGAGAGCGCATCGTGGATTTCAACCTGCCGCATTTTGGTTTGCCTGGGGGCCTCGTCGATTATCTCGCCGAGCTGGACCGCTTCATCGCGGCGGAGATCAAGCCGCTGGAAGAGGCCGACGACAATATCCGCTTCTTCGACCACCGCCGCGAACATGCGCGCACGGATTGGGACAAGGGCGGTCTGCCGCGCCATGAGTGGGAAGACCTGCTGCGGCAGGCGCGGCGCAAGGCCGATGCGGCGGGGCATTTCCGCTTTGCGCTGCCGAAGGAGCTGGGCGGGTCTGCGCGCGATGTGGGCTGCGGCTCCAACCTTGCGATGGCGGTGATCCGCGAGCATCTGGCCGCCAAGGGGCTCGGCCTCCACAACGATCTGCAGAACGAGCACTCCATCGTGGGCAACAGCGTCGGCGCGTTGCTGATGTGGAATTACGGCACGGACGCGCAGAAGGCCGAGTGGATGGAAGACCTCGCCGCCGGCAAGCGCGGCTTCGCCTTCGGCATCACGGAGCCGAAGCACGGCTCTGACGCCACACATATGGAAACCGCCGCCGTGCGCGATGGCGATCACTGGATCATCGATGGCGAGAAGACGTGGAACACCGGCGTCCATGTCGCCAGCCACGACATGATCATGGCGCGCACATCGGGCAAGGCGGGCGACGCGCACGGCATCACGGCGTTTCTCGTGCCTACAAGCGCGCCTGGCTTCACCATCGAGGAATATCTCTGGACGTTCAACATGCCCTCCGACCATGCGCATGTGACGCTGAAGGGCGTGCGCGTGCCGCATACGGCGATCTTCGGCGGCGAGGGGCGCGGGCTGCAGGTGGTGCAGCATTTCTTCAACGAGAACCGGATCAGGCAGGCGGCGTCCTCGCTGGGGGCTGCGCAGTACTGTATCAACGAGGCCGTGGCGTATGCCAATGTGCGCGCGCCGTTCGGCAAGAAGCTGGCGAGCAATCAGGCGATCCAGTTCCCGCTGGTCGAGCTGCAGACGCAGTGCGAGATGCTGCGCGCGCTGATCCACAAGACGGCGTGGATCATGGACACGGCGGGGAATTTCGCGGCGTCAGACAAAGTCTCGATGTGCAATTACTGGGCGAACCGTCTGTGCTGTGAAGCGGCGGACCGCGCGATGCAGGTGCATGGCGGGCTGGGCTATTCGCGGCACAAGCCGTTCGAGCACATCTATCGCCACCACCGCCGCTATCGCATCACCGAGGGCGCGGAAGAGATCCAGATGCGCCGCGTGGCCGGATACATGTTCGGTTTCATGGACCAGCGCGCGCCGAAGGGTGTGACCGAGTGAGCCGAGCATGAGCAGCCTGTGGTTGGCCGTTGCATGGACGTGCTTGCGGAAGGACTCGATTGGATACGCATTCTTTCTCGTGATCGGAATCGTCGGTTATCCGAGCTTCTCGATCCAGCTTATCCTGCTTTGCCTGGCGGTGTTGGCGAGTGTCGCTGCTGTTCGAATCGCCCTGACTTACCTCTATGTCAGAGGAAGGATCGACGCGATTCCAGAAGGCCGGCGCATCTCTGAAGCAGGCGATTTGATGAAATTCTGTGATGCTCACATTCGCGGAGTATTTGGCTAGTGGAAGACTTGCGAGGTCTTGAGCGTGCACTTCAGCGCCTGCCCGGCTTCGAGCGGCTGGAGTCGTGTGATCGTCTGTCCGCAGGCGCGAGCCGCGAGACGTATCGGCTGGGCGTGGTGATCGGTGGCGCGGTGCGGACGCTGGCGTTGCGGCGGGCTGCGGGCGAGGGGCAGTCGGCGATGGGCGCGGGGCCGGGGCTGGCCGTCGAGGCGAAGCTGTTCAGCGCGGCGAAGGCTGCGGGTGTGCCGGGGCCGGAGGTGGTGCTGGTGCTGCAGCCTGAGGATGGGCTGGGCGCGGGCTTTGCGATGGACTGGATCGGCGGCGAGACGCTGGGCGGGCGCATCGTGAAGTCGCCCGAGCTTGCCGGCGCGCGGCGCACGCTGGCGCGGCAGTGCGGGCAGATACTGGCGCGGCTGCATACGGTGGATGTGCGGACGGCGGAGCTTCGCGATGCGCTGGAAATGTTCACGCCGGAACATGCGGTGCGGAAGACTCACGCGGCGTATCTGGAACTGAACACGCCGCAGCCGATGATCGATTTCACGGCGATGTGGCTGCTGAAGAACCTGCCTGCGGATCGGCCTCACACGCTGGTGCATGGCGATTTCAGGAACGGGAATCTTATCGTCGATCCAGATGCGGGCGTGGCCGCCGTGCTGGACTGGGAGCTGGCGCATGTCGGCGACCCGATGCGCGATCTTGGCTGGCTGCTGACGCGCTCGTGGCGCTTCGGCGCGAGCGACAAGGCGGTGGGCGGGTTTGGCGAGCCGGACGATCTGTTCGAGGGATATGAGTCTGTTTCCGGCAAGAAGGTTGACCGGAAGTCGGTGCGGTTCTGGGAGGTGTTCGGGTCTTTCTGGTGGGCGGTGGGCGCACTGTCGATGGGGCAGTCTTTCCGCAATGGGAGCGAGCCAAGCGTCGAGCGGCCGGTGATCGGGCGGCGGAGTTCGGAGTGCCAGATCGACTGCGTGAACATGCTGATCCCCGGCTGGGCGCGGCGGCCCGTGCCGGCGAAGCATGGCCTGAGCGATCTGCCGACGAGTGCGGAGCTGCTGACGGGCGTGCGCGATTTCCTGAAGGCGGATGCGCAGTCGGGGCGGCAGGGGCGGAGCCAGTTCCTCTCGCGCGTGGCCGCGAATGCGACGGAGATCGTGCTGCGGGAGCTGAGCCTTTCGCCGGATGCGAACAGGTGGGAGGTGCAGGGGCTTGCCGCGATTCTGCCGGGCGGCGGATCGCTGGGCGAACAGCGGGCGCGGATGTGCGCGGCGATACGCGGCGGCGATATCGACCTGAAGCGGCCGGACCTCCACGCCTATCTGCGCGACAGCGTCTTCGCGCGCGTGATGATCGATCAGCCGGGCTATGCCGGTGCGCTGGAGTGTGCGGCGAAGAGTTAGAGCGGTGAGCCCGGCCCCTCGTGGTTCGTCCTTCGAGACGCCGCCTGCGGCGGCTCCTC
>CAZGWV010000066.1:0-18426 GCA_964529555.1 uncultured Rhizobium sp. | reverse complement strand
TTCAGCGCCAGCGCGTCCAGCGTCGCTTACACGCTCTACAATTCATCGCTCTTTACGGCCGCCATCGTGACCACGCAGAGCTATATCGATCCTATCAACTGCTACCTTGCCGGAACCCTCGGCGGATGCCGGCGAAGCTTCCAGCGCATGGGGTACCGGCCGCCCTACGACAGCCCGAATGGGTACTACGGCGATGTCTCGCCCGCTTGGAATGCGGTCAAGATCCGGACCCCGCTCCTGATGCAGCTGCCCGACGTGGAATACCCCGCCATGATGCAACTCTATACGGCGATGGAGGACGTTGGCCGCGTCGTGGAGATTCATGTCTTCCCCGACGAGTATCACATGAAGCGGCAGCCGTTGCATCGCCTCGTCGTCTACGACCGGAATGTGGCCTGGATCGAATTCTGGCTGAAGGGTGTGGAGCGGGACGACACCGAAGACGACGCGACTCTGGTTCGCTGGCGCGCCCTGCGGGACAGGCAATGCGCGATCGCCACCTCTGCTGACGTTCATGGCCAGGCGCCGTGGTATTGTGAAAGCTGATAGCGCTTGCTTGCGTGGCGCGCCGTTGAACAGGGCGGCGCCGCGGACAGCCGCCCTGTTCCGGAAGGCGTGGTGTCAGCCCGGCTTGCGATAGATGTTGCCGGGTGTTTGCAGGTCGATCGTTTCAGCCCAGCCGAGCACTGGCATGCCCCGGGTTGCTGTCGACACACGGCCAAGAATCATCATGGCGCTTCTCCTTCGGTTTGCTGTCGCGGGATATGCGACGGGAGAAGCCTGCCATCGCGCACGCAGCGCGTGTCCAATTATATCGTGAATATCGAGGGCAGGGCGCGCGGGGATCTCATGTGCAGCTTGAGGTCATCCAAAAGAAAGGGCAGCGAACCGGAAGGTTGCTGCCCTTGGGAGGCGCTGCGTGGGGTCACGCAGCAGGACGATCAGTTGCGCGGATACTTGTTGCCCGGCGTCTGCAGGTCGATGGTTTCAGCGAACCCCGCCACCACAGGTCCCTTGGTCTCTTTGGAAACGCGGCCGAGAATGATCATGACGATGTTCCGATGCTGTTTGAAAGTCGCGTCATCGCGACACCCAAAGCGTGACATGACTGAGCTCGCCAGACGCGCGATATATCGTGAATATATTTGGAGCGCACGCGCTCCCGGGAATCATGCCACCACGTCGGTGCGGCGCCAGGCGTTGATCCACGCTTCCGCCGCAACAAGACCGCTCACCGTTGAAAGGCCAACTCCGCTTACAAGCTCAGCGGGGGAGAACATTGGATCGATCGCCTCGCGCTCAATAAGCCCAGACCTTGCGAGCCAGCCTTCGTGAAGCAGTTCGCGAAGGAAACGGGCATTGTGCTCGATGACCCTCAGCAAATAGGTGTTCAGGAATCCCTTGCCCTTTCGGCGGATTATCGGAGAGGGGACGATGCTTGAGAATGCCCGGCGTTGCAGGGACCGGTCATGCCCTTCGCGGACGAACTGGTAGGTCGGGATCGAGAGGGCGAGTTCGACAATCGGCTGTGAGACGTACGGATTCAGCGCATCGCGTGACACGCCATAGCCGATGAGTACGTAATAGTTGTAGAGCGCGGCGATGTTCGCCAGCTGCTCACGCTTTCCCGGCGGCAGGGATGTGGCGTCATCCAGCCAGGGATGCAGGCTGGCCTGCTTCCCGGCTGACGCGTCGTGACGCGACCTGCGTGTGGACTCTCGCAGGATCGTCCAGATCGGGCGTTCTTCCAGCATGGCTGCCCTGTAGACGACGCTCCAGGCCTCGCGAGTCCAGCCATGCAGCTGCAGATAGTCCGTCACCGTGTTCGTCGCCGCGCTCCGCTGCAGAAAGAGACTGTCGCCGCCGTGTCCGGCGAGTGTCGCATCGGCGCCGGACTCGTCGCACACGTCCGCAATGAGATCATTGCCGGGCTTGCCCATGATCTGGCGATCGGGGCGAACGAGCACGGGAATGTCGAGAATGGTGCTGAGATCGACACGCTCCGGCGCCAGCTTTCGGACGACCAGGCTCGTCCCCGTATACGCAGCCACCATGCGCGCCAGGTCTGATTCGAATCCTTCGTGGCCAGAGGCTTGTGTGTGGAGCGCGCAGACATTTGCGGGCGACGATCGCCGCAGAAGCGCGAGGAGAACTGAGGAGTCGAGGCCTCCGGAAAGCTGGACAAGAATGGACTTGTGCTGTTCGCCAATCGCCCTGACGCAATTGGAAACTGTCTCCCGGACGTCCGCTTGCAAGTCTGCGACCGGACGCAGGTCGGGTTCGGCGGCAAAGGTTGTCGCGTTCCACGCCCAAGCGCGGGAGGACGCGCCCGAGCCATCGAGGGTAAGTCTTTCGCCTGCCAGCAGGTCCGTGATCTCGTTGACACCCGTGCTCACTGTGGTGAGGTAGGGCTGGTCGAGAAAGGCGGAGATGCGGTCCCAGTTGAAGGACACGCGTATCCCGGTGAGACCAACAACGTCAGGCGCGTGAGCGAAGAAGAGACGAACTCCGTCGCAGGTGAACTTCGAACAACCAACTGCCCCGCTCGGATCTCGCAGGACGACGGTTTCCCGCGAACGGTCGCAGCGCCAGATCGCGACATACTGGCCCCAGTATGCGCGGATCAGATCAGCCCCATTCGAACGGGCGATCCCCGACGCCGCTTGTCCAGGGAGCGATGAGACCCGTCCTTGGCGCTCATACCAGCGCTCGAAGAGGCGGCCGATGATGATCCCCGACACGTCCACACCGTTCGATAAAGCGGTGAGCACTTGGTCGGCCGGGACGAAGACGCGCGCGCCTTCTACGTCGAGCGCGCATGTCCAGTCGTCGGTTGCTCGCCGCAAGGCCTCTGACCAGATCGCGACACGTCGTTCCGCGTCAGGCGATGCCGGATTCCAGGTCATGGCCACGAAGCGGTGCATGGGCCCGAACTCTCTCGCAGGGGCAGGGCGTCTGGTTGCGCGGCGCGACATATGAGCCGCAACAACCGGCAGAACGCATCCGTTCGCTGACCGGTGGACCGGAAAGCGTCGCTCATTCTGCGAAGTATACGCGAGGGCGCCCGGTCGATCGTCATCGGACCGATGATCGATCGCAGCCCGACATGATGTGTCGCGCAAGAATGCATTCACCCTACCTGCCGGCGCAAAAAGATTCCCGCCGGCAAAGGCGACTTTGTTTTTATCAGTGTCGCCGTTTCGAGGTACACTAACCGCCTAGGCGAACGTCAGATGGCCCGAGAGCGCCGTGGCGGATTGAGGGACAGCGCGTTGTCCGAACGTAAGGCCACCCGTCAGGATGAAGCCGCTGCATGGTTCGCCGCGCAACGTGCGGGCGTCATGCTTGTCGAGCAGCGCGAGGCGTTCACTGCTTGGCTCTCCGATCCCAGGAACCAGGCGGCCTACGACGCCATGCAGGAATTGTGGGACGATCTCGCCATCCTCAAGGGCGAGAGACCGGCGCCGCGGCGTGCCGCACCGTTGCGTGCAATCGCTGCAAGCGTGATCGGCCTGATCGTGCTGGGCGGCGCCGGAATGGGGTGGATGTTCGTCTCCGGCGAGCCCACGGTCGAGACAGCGATAGGGCAGCAGAGAACGCAGTCATTGCCAGATGGCAGCCTGCTTGCGGTCAACGTCGCATCCTCGGTCTCCTACCGGTTCAACGACACCAGTCGGATCGTAAAGGTGGCGAATGGTGAGGCTGCATTCGCTGTAAAGGCCGACGCGTCCCGCCCCTTCATCGTCCGCGCGGGCGACTATGAGATTCGCGCCATAGGTACGGCGTTCAATGTCCGTGAGCGAGGCGGAGAGATCGAGGTTGCCGTGAGCGAGGGTGAGGTGGCGATCTGTTCGGCCACAGGCGATGTCCTCTCCACGCTTGCCGCTGGCCAGCTGTTGCGGTTCCCGGCCGAGAACTCCGGGGTCGATTTTGACGCGCTCACGCCCCAGGTCATCGCGCCTGCCCAGGTATCTGAATGGCGCATGCGCGTGGTGACGTACGAGAACGCGACGGTTCGAGATGTGATTGCCGACTTCAACCGCTATTTCAGCCAGAAACTGCAGGTTGAGGGAGAGGCGCTGCTCGATCGGCGCGTGACCGTACGCCTTCAGGTAGAACAGCGAGAAGCCGCGGTGCAACTGCTGGCGGCCCTGTTGGAAGTCGAAACATCAAGAACGCCGCAAGGAGAAACCCTGGTAGACAAGTAGGCCTGTGCGGTCCGTGATCCGCTATTTGCTGGACTTGGGGTCCCGTGATTCCATCATCGTCTGGGTCTCTTTCACGAGTTTCGCCGGGTCAAAACCTACGACTTCCGAAATCTTAATCAGCTCAATGATGTCCAGCCGCCGCTGCACCGACTCGATTTTTGCAATGATGGATTGGTTCCATCCGAGTGCATCGGCCAAGGTCTGCTGACTCATGCCAGCCTTCACGCGCTTTTTGACTAAAGCCTGCACGAACTGTGCGTACGCTTCATCATGCAGCGACGCCGTTCGCGCTTTGTAAGGCGAGGTGACCATCCTCGCCGCGTAAGTGCGTTATAGCATAATGCCATAATCGGCTTGAGCTATTTGCGGTTACGCCGTGGCTTCACCGGCGAAGGTGTCTCCAGGGTCTGCTCGATCGCCTCCACCATTGCAGACGCCTTGAAGCCGATCACCGCTGCGAGTCGGATAAACTCGATGACGTCTAGCCTTCTTTGAGCGGTCTCAATCTTGGCGACGATTGACTGGTTCCAGCCGAGCGCCTCTGCCACGTCACGCTGCGAGAGATCGGCGGCGTCCCTATGCGCCACGAGCGACGCCACAAAGCTCGCGTAGTCGCTGTCATGCAGCGACCTCGTGCGAGCCTTGTTGGACGAGCGAGCCATTGCCCGTCGCCTAAGTGTATTATAGCATTATGCCATAATCGGCTCAAAACGTGGATGCCGGTCCTCGGGTACTCTGACGACTTCGCGCAGAGTTGCATCCAACGGATGCGTTAGCCCGGCGATTGAGGACTGCATCCCGAGTGCGGACGGCCTAGTGTGACGAGCGATCGGCGAAACAAGAACAATCTTGAGGATGCGTTCGAGAAGCGCTCAGGCCAGTTGCGCTGGATCGCTCTGAGAGCGGGCGAACAGGAAGCCGAAGATGTAATTCAAGACGCCTTTCTCAAGGTTGTCGAGACATCCCAGCGCGAAGAGGTCCGCACGCTCGACAACCTCCTGTCACGCATCGTGCGGCGTGTGGCGATCAGCAATTTCCGCCGGCGCAAGACACGTGTAGACTATGCCCGGTCGGAGATAGGGGAGGGGGCTGTGGACCCGGCGGCCGATCCGGAACGCGCATTGATGGGAGCCCAGCGGCTGCAGCGCGTCATGGCCGTCATTGACGCCATGCCACTGCGGCGGCGCGAGGTATTCCTGATGCACAGGGTTGATGAACTTACCTATCCGCAGATCGCCCGGCGGGCCGGAATCAGCGTGAAGGCTGTCGAGAAACATATGCACCTGGCCATGCGCCAGCTCTCTGACGCCGACGACTAGCTGCGGGTCGCGTGCCACAGGGCGCTTCTGACTATCCCCAAAGTGACGACGATCTGAAGTCGCGACCAGTTCATCCTTGTGGGCTGGAGCGGATGAATGGACCCCGACAATGAGCGGCTTGTGCTAGCCGAGGGCGTATTCCTGTGCGTCGTTGAACGACACGCCGTCATGCTGGACCTCAAGACCGACACCTACAGCGCAGTCCCGCTCGGCGATGACCTGGGCGATGAGTCGGTTTCCGACGAAGAACTTGAGCGGCGGCTTCTAATCCAGTTGCAGCCGCACAGGACAGCCTTGCTGGATGCAGGCGTTCTTGTAACCGGGGTCGCTGGCGGGGCGCGTGTTTCAGCGTACCGCGCGCTGGTGTCGCCTGCGCGACACTTTTTCGGACGCGATGATGCCCGTTGCTTCGGGATGACAGGGGACATGACGAGATCGCTGCGGATCGAAATCAGCGATGTCGTCCGCTTCGCTTCAGCGTCATTCCGGGCGTCGCGCCTCCTGAAAACGCGACCGATCGGCGAAGTTGTCGGCGCGGTGCGCGCGCGCAAGACTCGCCGACATGCCGAGGTGGCCCGGATCGACGATCTCAGGCGTCAGGTTTTGATTTTTCGCAGGCTCCGTCCGCTTTATCCTAGGCCATACCTTTGTCTCTTCGATGCTCTGGCCCTTGTCGAATTCCTGGCCCGTCGCGGGCATTTTCCAACCTGGGTCTTCGGAGTCCAACTCGAGCCCTTCGGCGCGCATTGCTGGGTCCAGATCGACGAACGTGTGCTAAACGAAGAGACAGAATACGCGCGCGAGTTCACGCCAATCATGGCGGTCTGATTCGGTCCGCCAGGGTTGTATGCTGAATGTGTACGGTCGGGGGCTTCTGTAATAGGGGGATGCATATGAGGGGATCGTTGGATTCGGACAAGTTACGCGACATTCTCAAAGCAGACCGTGCCATCTGACGATCGACCGCCGTGCGGCGTCGTCCCTCTGGAAGGCTGTTAAGGCAAGACGAGCGAGCAGATGACACAGGCCGGCGGACCTGCCGCACTCAATGGGTTTCTCTACCAGATAATCCAGCACCTGGACTGGCTTACCGACGTGACCTTGTCCGGCTCGTTGCGGGGCGACGACAGCGACAATGCATGCCTGATGCTGGAACCCAGGACCGGCGGTGACGCGCGCGCTGAACTCGCTGGGCGATACCTGGTCGAGCAGTATAAGACCCGCAAAGGCGGCACATGGTCAGTTTCCGACATTGAGTCCGTCCTGAAGGATCTGCGAAAGGCCGTCCCGGCGAACCTTCCGGAGCATGCAGTCTACAGGTTCGTAACCGATGGGCGAGCCGGGCAGTTGGGGCCCCTGTTTTCCTTTCTTCATGACATCCGTTCCGCGTCCCATCCGGCCGACCTCGACAAACTCGATGCGCGATCCTTCAATGGTAGTTTCCACGGCACCAATCGAGAGTACTTCGATCGCCTCGTCGAGCAGACACGAAGCGCGAACTCGTCTCCCGTGCAGGAATCCGGGAGGATATTTCACCTCTTGAAGCAATTCGAGATGGAGTTTGAAGTCGCCGCTGATCGACTAGCGGCCTCCATCGAACGCAGGATACGCCCATACGCGTCTGATCTTGGCGCAGAGCGGCGTATTCGCGAGCATCTCGTTGGCATGCTGATGGAAAAGCTCAGCCAGGGTGAAACACGGCTGAGCGCTCAGGACATCGATGCGATGTTGAGGCATGCGGGTATAAGTCCCGACCGGCTCAGAAACGCCATACGCTTGGCGGTGTCCCTGAACACCGTAGCACAAAGGCGTCTACAACAAATCGGATACCAGTCCGATCTTGATGTCCGCGAGCCGCCGGTATGGAACGAAGATCGCGCCGTTCTCCTCATCGCTGGAGACAGCGGAAGCGGCAAGACCTGGCAACTCGGGCGCCTGCTCGCGTCATGCGGTGAAGCCGGACTGCCGGCGATGCTTTGCCGGAACGGCCATTCCGCAAATGAGATTCTGGGGAATGCGGCAAATGATATCTGGCAGGGCGTTCTTCAGGAGACATCTCAACGGACGCTGCCCGCTGTCGTCGCACATCTCCGGGAGTTGATCCCCAGCGGACCCTCGACGAGAACCACGATTGCGCTGGACAATGTTCGGGACGTGGACCTCGCACGGGACCTTGTTAGGCAGGATTGGAACGCTTGGGGCATACGCCTTGTGATGACCGTGCCTACATCCGTTATGAACGCGTTGCGCACCACGGACGCTAACAACATCCAGGCATACTCCGTGCCTGACTTCACCGTTGACGAACTCGACAGACTTCTTCGTCGCCGGGGCAGGCGATGGGCCGACCTTGCACCTGACCAGAAGCGCTTGCTGCGCAAGCCGGTTCTCGCGGGTCTGTTTCTTGAGTTGCAATATGACGACATTCACCGGGCGCCCCACGGTGAGTACGAGATTTTTGACCGCTTCTGGGAGCGGATCACAGCCAACGGCGCAACGGGCGATGAAGGGATGTTGATGGCGCTCGCCCTGCGAGAGCTTGATGGCGGTGCGTATCCGCTCCCTCGACCGCAATGGATTGACATCGGCCTCGATGGCGCGGCGGCGTCGCGCCTCGTCGCTGCCGGCTGGCTACGTGTTAACGAGGACGGCTCCGCAGAGTTCACGCACGACCGCCTTCTCAATTGGGCGGCGGCCAAATCCTTGGTGAACGAGTTTCGGCGACGGCGGATCCTGCCTGACGAACTCTCCGCGCGCCTCCTGCAGACGGTGTCGACGACACGGGACAATCGGCTAAGGAGCCTGACCTACGTTCCGATGGATGCGTTGTGGATGCTGTCGGCTGAAGAAGCAAACGAAGCAGTCCTCGACACCATTGTCGCGCACTTCGAAGACACCCGCGACTTCGGCAGTTACGGCGATCAGCTCTACAATCATCTGCTCCCGACGCTTGGACAACGCGCCGTCCCGCTACTCACGCAACGCATGCGCGGTATACCGGGCGACTCGAATGCCTCCTACAGGTTCAGCTTGATCGCAAAAGCTTTTGCAGCACTTGCGATACAGGACGGCGTCGACCTGTCAGGCGTCGTTCCGCGCTTGTTGCGCGGACAGTCGCCCGATCAACATCGGGTGGCGCTCGCAGTACTCACCGCAGCGCCCGATCCTCGACACTTGGATCGGGTCTGGGAAATCCACAAGGGTCACGCGAACGCGCTAGATGACGATCGCGAAGGGCGGTTTCCTGATCTCTATCAGAACTCCTTCCAAGCCATCAGCTCCATGATTGCTATGGAGCCAGACTGGCTTCGCCACCGCATCCTCAATGCCAACTCGAATTCTGATCCTGTGCATGAGTTGGCGTATCAATTGAGCGCTCTGGATCACCCGGACGCTACGAGCATCTGGGAGGAGACGGGTGATACCTTGATTGCGAGCGTGCCGGTGCACAAATCGCGATCTGTCATCAACTGCATTGGCCGTTTCGCGGATCAGCGAAAGAAGGACTATGTGATCGCGCAGCTTGCAAACTCCGCCAACATGGCGAGCGGCGTTGCGCTTTCAGTTCTCGCGGCTCTCGATCCGCTCGCCGCAATTGATCAACTTGTCGCCGTGAGAGAAAGCGAACGATATCTGACGCGAACCTGGTGGCTGCCGACACTGCTGCTCAAGCATCCTGAAATCACGCGTCGGCGGGTGCTCGACCTAGCCATGCAAAACCCCGGCGGGCGCCGTATCGTCGAGATGCTGTTCTCCGATCGCCCTGACGATCTGGACGAGGAAACGCTCCGATTTGTCATACGCGACCTGGAAAGCGAACTTCAAAACCCACCACTGGAGGCTTCTGCAGGGAATTCATTCTGGCCTTACCGGTCTCTCGATTTCCTGGGGAAGATCGTGAGGCCCGATTACCTCGCGATTCTTGAGGCAGAAGCTGGAAGAGTTTTGGAACGAGCGATCCTCGACGTTGCCATCCGTCACCCGCGGTCCGGGTCCAACGGACGAGATCTCCTGATCGAAAGTTGCCGGCGAGCGCTTGCCCTTATTGGGGGCGAGGGTCTGACGCAGCTTCTTCTCCATGAGCTCGCCTCTCCACATTTCTGGGTGCGGTACTCTGGGCTCAAATGGGCGGCGCTGCGTGGCGATCCAGCACTGATCGAGCGCCTGGGTCAGATCGCCGAGCAAACGCGGCTAGCGGATCGCAGTGACCGGGAGTCCAACGCCAATCAAGAATTCTGCATGGCGATGAAAGCCCTTGCAGCGCTGGGGGCCGACGCGCAGCTTGTCGCAATTCTTGAGAGCGAGGTGACTGCGGGCGTACCTGTTGATATTGCCTGGCTTCGACCAGAAACGTCGCCAATGTCGAAGGCCGTCACCAGATCGGCGCGCCTGGTGCTGGAAGACGATGCTTCAGTTGCCACTGAGCTGTCACGGGCTCTCTTGGTGGCGTGGGCTAGCGGCGACGCCGAACTGATCCCACCCGTTCGAAGCGTTTTGGAGAAGGTCGTTCCGTCATCGGAGCTCGCACGCTACGCCTGCGATGCTCTGAGAACCTTGGGAGACAAGTCGCAGGATTTCGCCCGGCTCGCGCAGCGATTGCTGTATACTGAGGAGGGAAGAAACAGCGCTCTCAATGCGTTGCTCACGATGGGCTCCGTCGGTTTGCCGATCTTGGCGGCATGGCTCGAAGATCCGGCAGTAGAAAGACTGCATGACGATGAGCAATCGGTGATTCGCGCTCTGTACGCCCACCCGGACACGCGCGTCGATGCTGTTCGTTTCGCCGCGGATCGCTGTCAGCGAACACGCTACTTCTATGACGGCTTGCACGATATTGCGGCTGAGGAGAACAACCCGACCCTTCGGGCGCATATCTTCGACAAGGCTTTCGCAGGGCGATCAAACACCGATCATCTCATCCGGGCCATTCAAGGCCTGGCCAAGTTTGACGCGCCCCGTGCGGTCGAAGCTGTGGAGTATGCTTTGCGGGAGCCGGTTCGGCCGAGAGTGGCCAACCAGCTGTGCCTGCTTCTCACGCACATCAATCCCGAGGCCGCGGTTCAGAAGCTTGTCGCACTGGCTATCGAGCAGCCGGACCTCAGACGTCCAGCGGTGCGGGCATTGCGACGTCTTGATCCCACCGCGGTTGGACGTCGTCTCGCAGAAGCCCTGGCGGGCGAGGTTTCAGCGCGAAAAGCGTCTGCTGAAGTGGCAGGATGGATCGGTGATCCGACTCTCACAGCCCTACTTCGTCACGTCGCCGCTGAGGATTCTCATCGGGATGTCCGAACGGCTGCGCTGAATGCCCTTGGACAGCGCAGAGCAGAGGACAACTTGCATGGCGCGATTGGGGAGCTCAAGACGCTAGGCGTTCGGCAGCGCTGGAGCCGGTTGCTTGCCATTCTCGAAGCTGCCGATGTTGAACTCGTCATGAGCGATGGTGATCCGCTCTCCATCTACCGCATCCTGGTCGAAGATGCGCCACCCGCGTTCGAGTATCATGCAAATGAGGTCGTCAGGCGGAGGCGCGGATAGTGTGGCTGACCACAGCACGATGATGCGACAAGGTCGCCGGCGTTGTTCCGCATTGGCAACTGAACTAGCGTCGACCTGTCGCGTCGCTGTCAGGCTTGAGGAGGCGCCCCGCAGTGTCTGAAAAACCTGTCCGGGGCACGAGCCCAAGAGCGTCGGGGCCTGCTGGATCGCAGTTCGAAGCCAAGGTCGCCACGCACTACGCCCTGGCTCTCCTGGCGCAGACAGAAGCATTCGGTCTTCCTGGCGTTGCCGTCGAGTCGTTGGCGTTCCAACGAGCGGGTCAAGGCCACCCGTTGGACGACGTGATTGTTAAAGGAAGAAAGGGTGACGGATCCGAGAGATGCCTCGAAGTGCAGGCCAAGCGATCCATGGCTTTCACCGAGGGCGACACGGACTTCGCGGCCGTCGTCGCCGGCATAGTCAAAGGACGCCAAAATGATCTCGAACGTCGCTTTGCCGTGGCGATTGAGCGGACGTCGGGCGCGATCGAGGGCGGGGTGCAAGAGGCGCTGGAACTTGCGCGCAACACGCCGAACGCATCCGCATTCCTCACGCTGTTGAACGCCCCAGGCCGGAGCAACGGGGCTATGCGCCGGTTTGTTGCCGCTTTTAAACATCATCTCTCGGTCAACGAAGTATCTGGCGACGAAGCCCTGTTTCAGATTCTGAACCGGTTTGTGGTGCTGGTGTTCGACTACGCGCGGCCCGGGTCAATCGCCGATCATCACGACCGCGGGAGAGCGCGCGCCCTGTTTACAGGGTCAGACAGCAAAGACCCGTACGACACGCTTTTCGGCGTCATGCTCCGGTCTGATGCAATTGGCGGACAGACGGATCGGCCACATCTGGTCGCGCAGTTGGCCGAGCACGACCTGCGGGTTGGCGCCGCGCCAATGCTCGCCAAGGCGCGCCGCCGTATCGAGGAGATGAGCCATTTCGCGTTGTCCGAAATTTCCATGGATGTCGCCGGGCAACAGATTCTTCGCGGTGAGCGTCGGCAATTGCTCGCCAAGATGGTTGCGGAACGTCGCGCCGATGAGGGCATCGTGGAGATCACCGGCCCCGGTGGCGCAGGAAAGTCGGCGCTGCTCAGATGGATGGCTGAGACTTGGGGCGCGTCGTGCCGCGTGCTGGTTCTAGCGCCATACCGTGTTCCCTCGGGCGGTTGGCCGGCGTTGCGCACCGCGTTTGATATCGACGCGACTGCGGATGTCTTTCTGGCTGACCTTGTATGCGACGGAGGTGGCGTCGTCTGCATCGATGGGCTCGATCGCTTCAGGGTGGAGGGCGAACGAAGGACCGTGTCCGATATCCTGCGTTCGGCGCTGGCGACCAGAGGCGCTTGCGTCGTGTTTACAGCGCGCGATGGCTGGGAGGAAGAGGCCAGCACCTGGCTTCCATCGGACCTCATCGAGAAGCTTGGATCCCGGAAGACGCTTCGAGTCGAGGGGCTCAATGATGAGGAAGCTGGGGATTTGGCAAGTCTCGCACCCGCGTTGGCGCCATTGCTCAGTGCCGATCATCCCGCGCGTTCCCTGGCGCGTAATCCGTTCATACTGAAACGGCTGATCCGGACACGCCTGGACGCCAGCAAGCCAATCAGTGAGGCCGCTTTGGCCAATGACTGGTGGGTCTCAGGCGGTCACGGCCTAGCGCTTTCCAGCGGCCAACAACTTGCTCGGCGGCGAGTGCTGGTGAACGTAGCAAGATCGTTTCTCGCCGGCTCCACCTTGGCCAATGTGAGCGGAGACGATGCGGAAGCAGTCGCGTCCTTGTCGGATGACGGGGTCATTGTTGAGGTGGGAGCAACCGATCGTGTCAAATTCAAGCACGATCTCCTGGCAGATTGGGCATTCGGCTGTGCGCTCGCAGAAGGCACGGAGACCGTCCAGTTCGACAATCCACCGCCCTTCTGGCTGAGCCGGGGGTTCGACCTGTCGTGTCGAATGCTGGCTGAACGAGAGGATGCAACAGAGTGGTCGAGCCGCGTCGGGCATCTCATGCAGGCAGGCGTGCAGAAGGGGTGGGCCGGATTGGCTGTGTTGGCGCTCGTTCGGTCGGAGAACGCACCTGCGCTTCTTGACCGACACAGCGATGCCTTGCTGAAGGACGACGGGGCCATCGCCGCTGCATTGATCCGTCGGACGATCGCAGCGCATGGGATGCCGGCGCAACAGTTCCTGAGTCGGGCATTTCCTGCCGGGACCCGGATTCCGGAGGGACTGATCCTGCCAGATATGGACACCTGGCTGCCGCTGGTCGGATGGTGTTTGAAACGCTTCGACACGCTGCCGTCAGAGGCCCTCGGCGCAGCAATTGATCTGTTCGAGAAATGGCTGTTGCTGCTGCCGCTCGGAGAGAAGGTAGTCTCTCCAATCCTGCTCGATCGATTTGCCAACCTTCTGATCGCGCACCTCGAAGACCGCGAACTTCCCAGGAGCTACCGTCCAGGCGAGGCCATCCCAAAAATCCGGTATCCTGTCGGGCGTGACGGCGTTCACGGCGCGCGACTCCAGCTTGCATTGTACGCTCAATATGTCCCCGCGTCGGCGTCCCGCTACCTTGATGCCATCTCGGTATCACCCCACGCGGAGGAAGAGCTGCAGGAAGTTTTGGAGTTCACGGGCACTTTCGCCTCCACTGCCCCTGTGTCGTTCGCGGCCGCATTTCACCGCGCCGCGAACAACGAGCGTGCCGCCATCAAGCGGCATGGACACCGCGACATGATGGACCCGCGTTTTGGTCGCCTGGAACATCCCTTCGTCATGGGGCGAGCAGGCGTCGCTGTTTTTTCCGATCTCCTGGAAAAGGACGGCGACGCCGGGCTGACACTAATCCGTGGCCTGGTCGCGCAGATCGAGCAGGGGCACGTCGATGACGACGCGTTTGATCTCACACTCGGCGGAACCAAAACGAGAGTGTCTTCCCCCTTCAGCTATGGATGGTCTCGCGGGCAGGGCCCATCGACAATTCTGTCGAAGGCGCTTCTGGCTCTCGAACACTGGGCGCATGCCCAGGCGGAGGGTGGACGTCCGATTGGCGAGGTCATTTCCAGGATAGCTGCTGGCAATACAATCAGCGGCGCATTGCTGTTGATCATCGTCGATGTCGTCCTGAGCAACTCAAATCTGAACGGGGCGGAACTCGCAGACTTGGTTACTTCGCCGGAGACCTTGGCGCTGGACGCGCGCCGCGCTCAGATCGACTACGTCGAGCGCATGACTGGCAGGTCGCTATCACTCGGTCTCGGCGAAAGCCGCCATCAACGGGACCGCGACATAGAAGCGTCTCTGTCGCAACGCACGTCGCGGAACGTCGGGCTTCACGACGCCCTGTCTCAGATAGTGGTCCTTCAGGAGGATGCCGCCACAGCAGACGTGCGGTGCAGATTGGAGCTGGAAGTCGCCCGGCTAGGACAGTGGTCAAGCGAGATCGTCGATTGGACGTCCCCTCAGTTCATGGCTTCGCATGCGCTACTGCGCGCTACGCGCGATAACTATCAGATACAAACTCAGACCGGGCCCGACGGCGAGGTGAAGACCTATTGGCAATTCAAATGGCCGGAGCACCAGGAGCGGTGGCTCGCAACTCAGTCAGCGGATGTGACCGCTGAAAACACGTCCTTCAACCGCGCGCTGGCAATCCGCATGGCGATGAACAATGACAAGGATGAGGCTCGGGTCAGTCCCGCTGACGCGGAAGCCGTTCTTGCCGAAACCATTGACGTCGGTCCAGGTCAGGCCGAGGAGCTACACGATCCGAAAGACCCTTGGCTGGCTCGGATAGGAGCAGCCGCTTTCGTCGCCCGCTTCGCCGATGGCTCCACTGTCGACGCGCGTCGCGCTGAGTTGGAGACCCTTTTTGACGCCGCTCTCGGGCCGGAGGTCAAAGCGGAACACAACCTCCGTTTTGACGTAATGTACGATCCCAGAGCGCTCGCGATCGTGGGGCGACTCTATCTGGCGACGCGAACCGGCGACCTTCAGATCGAAAAGCTTCTTAGCGCTATCCGAATGTTCCCCGAAAGCGCCGCCGCCGCGTTCACCTGCCATCGGAACGCTGCGATCGCGCTTGGCGAGTCCGCGCTGTCCGCTTGTGTAAGAGTTGGCCTGCAGTCCTGCATTTTTCCGAGGAGAAAGAACTTCGACGAGTCCGATGAGGTGTTCGACCAACGTAAACTGCAATCAGGTGTCGAGTGCTCGGCGCTAATTGCAGGGGAAATCTCCTGGTTACAGGACAGGACCCCGGAACCTGACTGGCCGTCGCCTCCCCCGCGCCGCGCGCGGAGATCTTCGCGGGGCGTGCGAATTCCGGGCGGAAGTGCAGTTTCCCGGCCCCGCAAGCAAGTCGAAGAAGGCTTTCCTGACTTCTATTTTGACGACCGCACCGGTGTGGTTTGGCTGATGCTTATAGCCAAGACCAACGTCATTTCTGCCGGCAAGGTTGCCGCGCTCGTGCAGGCAAACCGGCAATGGCTACTCAAGGCGAATGGACCGCCAGAAGCGGACGAAGACGACAGAGACCATGAGCGTGCCTGGACCCGCGGGATATTCGAGTGCGCATCTAGTCGCGCGAGGACGTGGTCTCCCGCTGCGCGTGAAGAGCTAGTCTTCGACACGCTGCAAGGCTTTTCCGATCAGGCCTTTATCAATGCCGCCTCTGCTTTCCTCGTGCAGAGCGATCTTCTTTACATCGAAGGAGGGTCTGATGACACCGCCTACCTGAACGAGTTGCGCGTACAACTTTGGGCCCGTCTCAAGGAGACGCTGCGTTGGCGGCAACACCTATGGTCGTCGTCGAAAAACGGCATGGAGATTAATCTAAAGGAACTCATCGCTGCTTTCTTTTTCAAGGTAAGTCGTGGATTTGGCGATACGAGCGGATACACGGGTGGATTGAGCGAGGCTCAGCTTTCGCCTTTCCTGCCTGTGCTTACGGATATTTCTGTTGCTGCAGGGCCTTGTCCCACAATCGCGTTGTTCCTGCTCGATGTTCTGGAAATCGTGCCGCCGGCCGTCGCGGCGACGTCTCTTCTTCAAGCCGCCACAGCTTGGGAGAATGGAGCAAGCACGAACTTCTGGTCGGATTTCGGCATCGGATCGCGGGTCGGCCGGCTAGCTAGCCAATTCGCGTTCGAGACGCACGAGAAAGCGGCTTGGATAAAGATTGCGGATGCAATTGCAGCCGCCGGAATTGCCGAAGGCGAACAGCTCAAGCCGAAACTGCAGAACGGCTGAGAACTTGTATGCTGTCTTCGGCCCCGTGGTCGCGACCTGTCGAAGCGACATGAAGCAAATGTTCTCTCTTCCATTGGACCGCACGGTGAAGATCGGAGAAAGCTGATTCCATGAGGCGGGTTGCCTAGCCACCCCAATTCTGGGTCAGGCATGAGGGACATGCAGAAACCTTGGCCGCCTCCCATATTTGGATCGCACATTGTACGTTGAGGTCGTCCAGGAGCGTCGCAGGCCTGCTTGCGAGCTTGGGTCGATCGCCTGCCGCGGCCGCCGGTCAAGGGACGCTGACGCTCTTCGCCCTTGAGCGCCGGCCTCATGCGGCAGGCGTTGTCGGTTCGGGTCGCGCAAGCGGCCCCGGCTTCGCATTCTGCCGCCGGGAAGCGCATCGGAGCATCCCATGACTGCCGAAACTCAACGCATCCAGTTCATCCCGCTCAACCAGTTGATCCCGTCGCCGCGCAATGTGCGCCGCAAGGATCGCAAGGCTGATATCGACTCGCTGGCCGCATCGATCAGCGCGCGTGGACTTCTGCAGAATCTCTGTGTCGTCCCGTCCGCCGATGGCAAGTACGAGGTCGATGCGGGCGGCCGACGCCTTGCCGCCCTGAAGAAGCTGGCGCGCGACAAGACAATTCCGAAGGACTTCGCGGTTCCCTGCCATGTCGTCGCTCTGGAAGAAGGGCGTGAGGTCTCGCTGATCGAGAACGTCCATCGTGTCGCAATGGACGCGATGGATGAGGTGGACGCGTTCGCGGCGTTGATTGCCGAAGGCGCAACCTCCGATGACGTGGCGCGACGCTTCGGCGTCACACGCCGGCATGTCGACCAGCGGCTGGCGCTGGCCGGCCTGTCGCCGAAGATCAAGGCGGCGTGGAAGCGGGGCGATGTAAGCCTGGAAGCGGCGCGCGCGTTCTGTCTCGTTGAAGATCATGCCCAGCAGGAAGCCGTGTTCCGTAGCCTTGGCCGTCCGGTGACCCATGCCGCGTCTGTCCGGGCGCGGCTGATGGAGGGCCGTATGCGCGCCTCCGATCGTCTGGCGCATTTCGTGGGATTGGAAGCCTATGAGTTGGCGGGTGGCGCCGTGGTGCGCGACCTGTTCGATGCGGACGCCGTCTATGTAGGTGATCCTGCATTGATGACGCAGTTGGCTGAGCAGAAACTCGACAGCGCGCGGGAGACCTGGCTGGAGCAAGGTTGGGGTTGGGTCGAGATCAATCTCGGCCAGAGAAGCGGGGAGGGGTACTCCGCCACTCGCCTCCAGCCGGACTGGCGGGCGTTCACCGACGCGGAGGAAGCGGAGTTGTCGCGTCTGCGCAGCGAGCTGGAAGCGCTCGACGCCGCGCTGGACGATGACAGCGTGGAAGATGATCCGCGCTGGGAGACGCGTGACGATCTTGCAGCCGCCATCGAAACGGTGCGGCAGTCGGCCCGTGTATGGGATGCAGACCTGATCGCTCATGCCGGTGTGGTCCTGTCGATCAATCACGACGGAGACATCCATGCGACTCTGGGCGTTGTTCGTTCGTCCGACGAGAAGACAGTGAAGGCGATCCGCAAGAAGAAGTCGGCCCTCGCCGAGGCGGGCGAGGGGGAGTCTTCCGAGGAGGGCATGATCGATTCGGAAACCGATGGCGCTTCTGCGGATGGGGGCTTCGAGACCGAATGCCGCCTCCCGAAGGGCGTCATTCGTGACCTGTCCCAGGCGCGCACGCGTGCGATCAGGTTTTTGCTGGCGCGGGATCGGGATACGGCGCTCGCTGTTGCGGTCGCGGCGATGCTCGTTCGGTCGGTGTTCCGGAGCGACCTGTCCGGGATCGGCGTCGCTGCGCATGCCGTGCAGATCGAGGACCTAGATGCTCTCGTGGAGTCACGCAGCGCAATTCTGGCGCATGTGCCCGAGCACGAGGCGGACGTGCTTGGTTGGTGCCTGGCGCAGCCCTCAGGCACGTTGCTGGCGCTGTTGGCGGTGCTTGTGGCCGACTCTGTTGATCTCGCGCATGAGAAGGGCGCGCCCTCTGACCGTCGCCGCAACGCGTTGGCCGATACGCTGGCGGAAGCGCTCGATCTCGACATGCGGGAGTTCTGGCAGGCGGATGCGAGCTACTGGACGCGCTTGCCGAAGGCGGA
>CAZGWV010000065.1:0-18471 GCA_964529555.1 uncultured Rhizobium sp. | reverse complement strand
ACCCCGCGATCCGCTCAAGCAACCCCACCCCAGCCCTCACCCAAACCTTGCCACCCGCCCCCGGCCAGCGCAAAACCCCACGCGAAGATCTCAAGGCAGGGCCACATGATCTACAAGGTGCTCACCGCAGACCAGCTCGCCGAAGTCGAGGATGGCGGCATCATGCAGGCCCCCGTCGATATCGCCGATGGCTATGTCCATTTCTCGACCTCGAAACAGGTGCAGGAGACCCTGTCGAAATGGTTCAGGGGCCAGACCGGCTGCGTCCTCGTCTCCGTCGACAGCCGCGACTTCGGGCCGGACCTCAAATGGGAAGTCTCGCGCGGCGGCGACCACTTCCCCCACGTCTACGCCCAGGTGCGCGAACACCACATCAGCTCGATCTGGCCGCTCGACGAGTTCGACGCAGACGGCGCGCCCCTCGCGCCTGAATTCGTCCTGCGCCAGCCCGAACCCGCCTCAAAACCGGTGCGCAAATCGTGAACCTGTTCGACATCGCCACCGGCGCCGTGCGCATGCTGCCCGCCGAAAGCGCGCACCTCTTCACCATCGACGCGCTCAAGACGGGCCTCGGCCGTCCCAAGCCCCAGCTCGACGATCCGCGCCTCGCCGTCACCCTGCGCCGCTCCGGCCTCAACCTGCCCAACCCGATCGGCCTCGCCGCCGGCTTCGACAAGAACGCCGAAGTGTTCGAGCAGATGCTCGCCTTCGGTTTCGGCTTCGTCGAATGCGGCACGGTCACGCCGCGCCCGCAACCGGGCAATCCGCGCCCGCGCCTCTTCCGCCTCAGCGAAGACCGCGCCGTCATCAACCGCATGGGCTTCAACAATCTGGGCGTCGGCCTCTTCGTGCGCCGCCTCTCCGCCATGCCCCGCGCCGCCGGAATCGTCGGCGCGAACATCGGCGCCAATAAAGACAGCACCGACCGCATCGCGGACTACGTCGCAGGCGTCAAAGCCGTCTGGCCCTACTCGGCCTACATCACGATCAACATCTCCTCGCCCAACACGCCGGGCCTGCGCGGTCTGCAGGATCGCGGCGCGCTGGAAGACCTGCTCGGCCGCATCGGCGCCGCCGCGCGCGAGATGAATGAAGCCGTCAAAGGCCGCCCGCTTTTCCTCAAGGTCGCGCCCGATCTCGACGACAAGGCCATCGCCGATATCGCCGGCGTCGCCCTCGCGCAGGACTGGCTCTCCGGCCTCATCGTGTCGAACACCACCATCGCGCGCCCCGAAACGCTCGCCTCGAAACACAGGGGCGAAACCGGCGGCCTCTCCGGCGCGCCGCTGATGGATGCATCCACGCGCGTCCTCGCCGCCTTCCACGCCATCGTCGGCGACCGGCTGGATCTCATCGGCGCCGGCGGCATCGCCTCGGCAGACGACGTCCTCGCCAAGCTCCGCGCCGGCGCGCAGGCCGTGCAGCTCTATTCCGCGCTCGTCTTCCACGGCCCGATGCTGGTCCGCCGCATCAAGGCCGACCTGATCGCGCGCATGGATGCGGCGGGCGCAACGAATATGATGGATTTGCTGAAGGCATGAGCCGCGCCGCCGGGAATCGGGGGGGGGTCAGCCGGCAGCGCGGGATTGGAAAGCCTGCGCGACAGCAGGGGAGTCGAATTTGGCGATAGACGCCTTCATCGTCGCGTCGATGCACGCATCGACGAAGCGGCGCTCATCGACCGGGACCCGGCCGGTTCCGCTGCAATGCCGGCGCACGCTCTGTTCGAGACGGACAAGGAGGGCCTCGGCCCGAGGCGCGCTGGTCAGCTCGTTCGGGGAGTAGCTGAACTGGAATTTGAAAGGAGCGCCGGGCGCCTGGTCGGCGAAGGCGGGGCCAGAGACGAAGCCAACGGCGAACGCGCCGGCAATGACGATGCAGGCGATCAGCTTTGTGGAGGTAGCTGTTTTCATTGTTATTCTCCAGGTGGACATGGGCTTTGCTCTCTCGTCCCTTCCGCTCTGGCTCCTGACCGCCAACATCGAAAGTCGATGATATTTTATCGATCATCAATATGTCTCTTCAAGGGAGCAAGTGAGACATCTTCGGGGCATCCCAATGAGTGACCGCACCATGCAAGCTGTCGTCTGCGAGGCCCTGGCGCCCGATTTCTCGAAGGTCAGCCTCCACGCCCTTCCCCTGCCCGAGCCCGGCCCCGGCGACGTCCGCGTCCGCGTCGAGGCGGCGAGCCTCAACTTTCCCGACCTGCTGATGCTTAAGGGCGAGTACCAGTTCAAACCCGAGCCGCCCTTCACCGTCGGCATGGATCTCGCCGGCATCGTCGACGCCCTCGGCCCCGGCGTCACGGACCTGCAGGTCGGCCAGCGCGTGGCCGGCGGCGCGAAGACCGGCGCCTTCGCCGACTTCGCCGTGTGCCCCGCCTCGGGCCTGCATCCCATCCCCGATGCGATGCCTGCCCCGATGGCCGCAGCTTATCCCGCCGCCTACACCACCGCCTGCGTCTCCCTGCTCGAACGCGGAAATCTGAAAGCGGGCGAAACGCTCCTCGTCCACGGCGCATCCGGCGGCGTCGGCATGGCGGCGATGGATGTCGGCCGCCTCGTCGGCGCGCGCGTGATAGCAACCACCGCCTCGGCGGAGAAGGCAAACGCCCTCCGTATGGCAGGCGCCGACGACGTCATCGTGCTCGGCTCGAAACCCGGCGACGCCTTCCGCGAAGACGTAAAGCGTCTCACCGGCGATCGCGGCGCAGACGTGATCTTCGATCCAGTCGGCGGCGACGTCTTCGATGAATCCACCCGCTGCATCGCCTTCAACGGCCGCCTGCTCGTCATCGGCTTTGCCGGCGGACGCATCGCCAGCGTCAACACCAACATTCCGCTGATCAAAGGCTTCTCTGTGGTGGGCGTACGCGCGGGCGAGTACGGGCGGCAGCTGCCGGAGCGCGGGCGCGTGGTGCGCGAGCGGATATGGGCGTGGGCGGCGGAAGGCAAGACGCAGCCAACGGTGTTTGCGGAGTTGCCGCTGGAACGCTGGCGCGAGGCGTTCGAGTTGATGCGCGACCGGCGGCTGGTCGGGAAGGTCGTTCTCAGACCATGAATTTGCATCCGGCGCCGATGGCCGCAGCCGCATTCATGCCCGGCGAAGCTGGCGGATGGCGCCCGCCCAGTCTTCCACGTGGTAGGTTTCAACGATCCTGCCGTTCTCGAAGGCGTGGATATCGATGGTCAGGATGGCAAACCCTCGCCCGCTGGGAGCCACGCCGAGAAAATCGGCCGCAGGCGTCGCCTCCAGTCGGGACCGCACGACGAACTGGCCGCTTTCGTGGAGTATCGCCAGAGGCGCAACGCGAAGATCAGGCGCGGCCGCGCCGAACTCCCTGTAGGTCGCGATCATCTGGTCGAGGGTCATGCCATAGCCCGAACTGTCACCATAGCCGCGCCAGTCGGGAGCCATGATACTCCTCGCCACAACCTCCATGCTGTCGGACGCCGGCTTGCTGTAGAACTCCGAATAGAGGATGCGGAGCGTCTCCTCATCCCGAACGCGGTCTGAATACGTCATCAATCTGGAACCCAAGAGGCCTGCCAGGCGGCAGCCAAGTCCTAGCGGTCTCTCGACATGCTCCAAATGACTTTGATAGCATACCCGACATGCACAATGCACATATAGAGGCGCTGGATCTGCGTTCTCTCCGCCTGCTTGCGACGCTTCTGGAAACCGCAAGCATATCGAAGACCGGCGAGGCGTTTCACCTGAGCCAGCCGGCCGCGAGCCGGGCTGTCCAGCGCCTGCGCCGCGCACTTCGGGACCCGCTGCTGGTGCGCGGCGCGCGCGGCTACGTCCTGACGGCGCGCGCCGAGGCGCTTCGCAGCGCCGTCGCCGCGGCGCAGGCCAGTCTCGATGCGGTGTTCACGCACGCGACGTTCGACCCGGCCAGAAGCACACGGGCATTCAGGATAGCGGCGAGCGAGTACGCGCTCGTTTCGGCGGTTCCCGCCATCGTCAGGGCGTTGCGTGAGCGGGCGCCAGGCGCATCGCTTGCCATATCTCCTGTCAGCGAACACACATTCGAGCAGATCGAGGATGGAAGTCTCGACTGCGCGTTCTGGGGGGATCGGCCGCCGCCGCACCCCTATCGTTCGCGCGAACTCTTTCGTGACCGCTTCATCGGCTTTGTCAGCGCCGATCATCCGTTGGCCTCACGGACCAGGCGGCAGCGGATCACGCTTGACGCCTACCTTTCGTTTCCGCACGTGATGGTCGGGCTAAGGGGGCCGGGCAGAAGCCCGATCGATGTCGCGCTCGACGCCATCGGCCGGAAACGCTCCATCGCGGTCGCGGCGCCCAATTTCATGGCCTGCGCCGCCTGTCTGACCGGAACGGACCTGATCATGTCGCTTCCGTCACGGCTGGCGGACGCGGTCAGAACGCCCGAGTTCGTCAGCTTTTCCCTTCCGCTTGTGATTCAGGAGTTTCCATACTGGATGGTGTGGCATCAGCGGACGGATGGCGATCCCGCCATCGACTGGCTGAACTCCATCATGCTGTCCAGTTTCGGGAGCGCATGACCCCCACCGCCCGCCTACTTCACCCATCCCGCCAGCACGCTATCGGCGGCGGCGTCCAGCTCCGCATCCGTCCACTTGCGGCCCTTGATCTCGGCTTTCAGCAGATACGCCACCGGCGCCATGAACAGGCTGCCCAGAAGATCCGGCGGCAGGTTCTTGAAGTCGCCCGACGCGATGCCCGCCTTGCGCAGGTCGTTCACCATGCGGCCCACCGCGCGCCCGGCTTCCCCGCCCTCGCGCTCGGCCAGCGCGCTCTCGGCAAAGCGCTGCCCGAAGGCGAACGCATCCTTGTTGGCGCGATAGGCAAGATAGATCGCCTTCCACGTCCGCTTCAGCCGCTCCGGCGGCGCCATCGACGTATCGAGATCGGCGCCCGCATCGAGGAACACCTCCTGCTTCATCTGGCGATACGCCGCGATGAGCAGGTCGTCCTTGCTCTCGAAATGCCGGTACAGCGTGCCCTCGGCGACGCCGGCCTCGGCCGCGATCGCCGCCGTCGTGGCCGCAGCCATGCCGTCGCGCGACACGATGCGGGCGGCTGCCTGCATCAGTTTCGCGCGCGTGGCCGCGCCGGGGGCTGTCACCGTGTTCATTCCCGCAAAGCGCCTGCAATGGCCGGGCGTGTCAAGTTTTCATGGGGCCGCACGGCCCTTCAAACCTGCAGCATTGGCGGCGCGGCCTTTCCCGTTCACCTTCGCTCCATGAGCGAGGCGCGATTCCTTGGCATCGACTTTTCAGGCGCATCCGCCCCGTGGCGGCCCACCTGCTCGCGCCCAACTGTCTGGATCGCCTCCATCGACGGCCCGCGCCTCGCCGAGCTTCTGCCCGTCCAGCGCCTGCCCGGCGCGGGCGATCCTTTCGACCGCCTCGTCGCCCTCCTCGCCGAAGGCCGCTACCGCGCCGCCGGCATCGATGCGCCCTTCGCCCTGCCCGAGCGCCACATGCCGCCCGAAGGCCACGCCCAACTCCTGCGCGATATCGCCGACATGACGCCCGCGATCGACCGCCCCTTCCCGCGCGGCGCAGCCCTGCTCGACTATGCCCGCGGCCACGCCCCGCTCACATCTGCAAAACCGACCCGCGAAACCGAACGCCTGCACGGCGCAACCCGCTCAACTCTCTGGAACGGCGCCCGCCCCGGCGCGCCCTTCGCCGCCGCCTGCCTCACCCTGCTCTCGCGCGCAGGCCGCCCCGTGTGGCCGTGGAAGGACACGCAGGGAATGCTGGTCGAAGCTTTCCCCGCAGCCCAGCTCCGCGCCTGGAATCTGCCAAGCGCCAACTACGCCTCGCTCGAAGACAGGAAAACGCGCACACGTATCGTCGCCTATCTCGAAGAAACCCGCCGCCTCATCATCGACCCAGCCGACCGCAAGCTCATGCACGCCTCCGCCGATGCGCTCGATGCCGTGCTGGCCGCCTTCGGCGCCCGCGCCGCCGCAAACCGCACGCTGCTGCGCGACAAGCCCGCGACCTGGCGTATCGAAGGCGCCATTGCAGTACATGCCTGAATCCCTAGATCACTGAGACAGTCTGGAAGACCGACGACATGACCATCGCCATCCGCCCCCTCGCCGCCGCCGATCGCGAGCAATGGCTGGCGCTGTGGCAGGGCTACCTCGTCTTCTACGAAAGCTCCGTGCCCGATAGCGTCACCGATCTCACCTGGTCGCGTATCCTCGACCCCGAAGCGCCGATCCACGGCCTGTGCGCGGACGACGGCGCGGGCAGGCTGCTCGGCATCGTCCACTATCTCTTCCACCCCGTGACATGGGCGGCAGGGCCGCGCTGCTATCTCGAAGACCTCTTCACCAGCCCCGACGCACGCGGACGCGGCGCCGGCCGCGCCCTCATCGAAGCCGTCTACGCCGCCGCCGACGCGCGCGGCGCCGATCAGGTCTACTGGCTGACGCAGGAATTCAACGCCACAGCGCGCCGCCTTTACGACCGCGTCGCGAGGGCGACGCCCTTCATCAAGTATCGCCGATAACGCGCAGGCCGCAATTCATTGAATACAACTTGTGGTTGCGTATCCTGATATTCGGGACAATACTGCCGGCATCAGATTGATCGTACCGGCGGACAGGCGAAACGAGCCCCGCCGCCGGGTTGGGGAAGACGCGATGATCCACGCCGTGACTCTGGCGAACCAGCATCTCTATGCCCGGCAACTCGACCGGATGTTCCGAATGCGCCACGCCTTCTACATCGAGGGTCATGGCTGGTCGGGCCTCACCTCCCGCAATGGCAGGGAGACGGATGAGTTCGACGACGAGAACGCCGTCTACCTGATGAGCCTCGATCCCTTCGGCGACGTCGCCGCCTCCGTCCGCCTGAATCCCACACAGGGCCCGACCCTTCTCAAGAAGTTCGCCGGCTGGTCCGACGAGAAGCTGCCCGAACTCGAAAGCGTGTGGGACATCTCCCGCTGGATCGCCGCGCCCCAGCATCGCCGCGCAGGCAATCCACGCTGGCCCTCGAACCATCAGCGCGAACTGATGATCGGCATCCTCGAATTCTGCCTCTCACGCGGCCTCACGCATCTCACCATGCTCGCGGAGAAGCGGCTCGCAGAACGTATCGCCGCCTATGGCTGGCCGCTGCGCTATCTCGGCGCCCCACGCGAATACGAAGGCGGCAAGGGCATAGCCGTCGCCGCCGAAATCGAAGTCGGCCACCACGTACTGGCCCACACCCGCAACAAGACCGGCGTGCTCGCCACCATGCTGTTCGAGATCGATCAGACAGCAACGGCCAGCGCATTGCCGAAGCAGACGATCCAGCCCTCGATCAACCTGCGCGATCTCGTCAGCGAGATCGGCCTCGATCGCCTGCGCCGGTTCGTCCGAGCCCTGGCAGACCAGATCGCAGGAGCCGAAGACCGCCCCGCCGCCATCGAACTGCTCGGCGCCATCAACCGCCTGATCGAAGCCGCGGGCGGGTCGCTGGAAGACGAATCGGCCGAACGCGAAAACCTCGCGCTATCACAGGGATCATCGAACGCCCAACGGCCCGCCGCCGCCAGCTGAATCGCGAATCCCGCTCACGCCAACTCGCAGCAAGCAGAACCACAAACGGAAACAGCCCGGTCTTTCGACCGGGCTGCTCCTTGGTTCGTTACGACTGACCGATATTAGCGGCCGATCGTGATCTGCACTTCCGCGCGGCGGTTCAGCGGCTCGCGGGTGCCGTCGGGGCGCGGTTCAGCCGGGGCGGATTCGCCTTTGGCCGTGGTCGTAATCGCCGAAGCCGGCGTACCGGCCGAGACCATCGCGTTCTTCACGCTGTCAGCGCGACGTTGCGACAGACGGTCGTTGTAGGCCGAGCCGCCCGACGAGTCGGTGTGGCCTTCGATGGTCGTGATCGTGATCGAGCAACCGCCGGTGCGCGCACGCGCCACGGCTGCGTTGATCGTGTCCACGTTGACCGCGGTGAGGTCCGAACGATCCCACTCGAAGTACACCACGAACGGCGCCGGCTGTTGCGAGCACGTCTGGGCCTGCTGCTGCTCCATGGTGGGAGGCGGCGGCGGGGGAGGCGGCGGCGGAGGCGGCGGCGGAGGAGGCGGAGGGGGCGGCGGCGGCGGAGGGGGCGGCGGCGGAGCCGGCGGCGGCGGGGCCGCGAACTGCCAACGCAGGCCAGCCGTGATCGCGTGGTCCTGGTACGCATTGTCGTAGGTCGCACCGGCCAGACCTTCATAGGAGAGGTCAGGCGCCGAGAAGTACGTGTAGCCCAGGTCCAGCGTCAGCTGCTCGCCCATCTTGATGCCGAAACCGGCCAGGACGTTGTAAGCCCACGACGTGTCGCTGTCGTCGAAGCCGTTGGCCGCAAGGCCGGTGACGTTCGAGTAGAGCGTGGAGACGCGGCTGTCGACGCGAGCGCCGCCAAGACCGACGCCGAGATAGGGCTGGATCGAGCCTTCGCGGTTGAAGTCCTGGATGACGTTGAACATCAGGTTCGTGACGCGCGTGGAGCCGGCTCCGTTCGGGCCCGTCGTGCCAGCCGGCTGGAGGCCGAGGAAGCTGTCCGGTACTTCGAGCTTGATGTTGCGGTATCCGGCGACGCCTTCGACGCGCAGGCCGTTGTCGAAGCCATAGCCGAGACCGAGGCCGAACACCGGATCGACTTCCGGCGCGGCGCGGACGTCAACCACGCCATTGCCGCCCGAAGTGGCGTCAACGTCCTGGATGCCATCGACGACCAGACCGGCTTGCGCCTTACCGTACCAGCCGTCCTGGGCGTATGCCGTTGCGCCAGCAGACACCATGGTGGCGGCCGCGGTGGCGCACAAAAGTGCTTTTCTCATTACCGTTCCCCTTATCAAAGGTATTCCCCGGCGACCGTGGGCCGGCGCCGAAGTAACAACGCGGTCGCCCCGCATTCTGATCCCCGGTTACACGTTTTTTTTTGGGTTGGCGATACAAACGGGAAGCTGGATCGCCCTTTGCCGTGCATTTTCGGACCGAAAGGGGCCGCAGGGCAACAACGTTTCCTGTTTGCAATCTAACAGGGCGTCTTTGAAGCCGGAAATCGCTTCCGGCGGCTCGCTTTTCAGCCGAAATGCGATTCGCGAGCGCCCCGTATGAGGGCGGATTCACGGGAATCGTTAAAGTCCGGCGACAGCGGACCTTCCGTAGGCAGAATCAGTCCGCAGCCGCGCCGAAACGCCGCTAACCCGCCTTGCGCCGGGCTCGGTTAACAGCCGCGTCCAGAGCTGAGAGGAAAGCCGAGCGGTCCCTGGGCGAGAACGGCTTGGGCCCGGACGTGATCTCCCCGAACGAACGCAGGTGCTCCATCAGGCCACGAGTCGCCAGAGCCGAGCCGATCATATCGGTGGTGAAAACCTTGGCTGCCGGCGAAATCGCCTCCGCCCCCTTCTCGAGCGCACGCGCGGCCAACGGTATGTCGTTGGTGATAACCACGTCGCCGGGCAAGGCCCGTTCTGCGATCCAGTCGTCAGCCGCATCGGCCCCGGCATCGACCAGCACGAACCGGATGCGCGGCTCAGCCGGCGTGCGGATGAAGGAATTTGCAACCACAAGCACATCCCAGCCAATCCGGCGGGCGACCTTGTAGACCTCTTCCTTCACCGGGCATGCGTCCGCATCGACATAGATAGGCATGGGCGCATTAGGAGCCGCACGCCATGATTGTCCAGCGGGTCAGGGCTTGGGCAGCAGTTCGCCCTGCTTCACCTCATCCGAACCGGCCGGCAGATCGATGCGCAGGCCGTCCCAGCCAATCACCCATTGGTCCTGTGGACGGATGGCGGCGACGCCAGCGAAGTAAGGCGGAAGGTTCACCTGCGCCGACGGAATGTGGTGCGTGTAAACCAGCAGCTTCACCCCGGCCTCGTTCGCCGTCTGCGCCGCCTCAAGCGGGCTGATGTGATAGTCGGGAATATCCGCCATGATCTTGGCCACGCGGTCGTTGCCCGCAGCTTTCATCTGCTGCTGGGCCATGCCGATCAGGTTCGGCGCCAGGGATTCCGTGACCAGCACATCCGCGCCAGCCGCATTCGCCGTGAAATTGGCGGAAAGCGCCGTGTCGCCCGAAATGACCACCGACCTGCCCTTCCAGTCGAAACGGTAACCGACTGCCGGACGGATGGGATCGTGATCGACCTCGAAAGCCGTGACGGTGAGATCGCCATCGCGCAGGATCACTTCCTCCGCATCGAGCCTGCCCACGAACGCCCTGCCGAACTCGCGCGCGACAAGCGGGGATGCGGCGATATTGATGAAGCTGTCGCCATGATGAGCGAGACGCAGCCGCGCATCTTCCTCATAGGCCAGGTTGAACCCAGCCACGAGATTGCCGACGCCGCGCGGGCCATGCACGGGCAGCATCTGCTGGCGGCCCGCCACCATGGTCTGCATCCGAAATTCGCCGAGATCGCCGATGTGGTCGGAATGGAAGTGCGTGATGAGAATCCCCGCAATACGCGCGCCGGGGAATTGCATCCGCTGGAGCTGCTCCCAGCTCTCGGGACCTGTATCGATGACATAAGCCTTGTCGCCGGCCACCACGACCGTGCATGCCTTGGCCCGCCCCGGATCGGGCAGCGGCGAGGACGTGCCGCACAAAATGACCCGCAGGGCCTTGCCATCGAACACTTCAGTCATCACCTGATTGAGCGGTACGGGCGCGATCGGCGCGACGGGTTCTGCTGCCGGCGGAGCAGATGCACACGCGCCGAGCGCCAGCAACGCTCCCGCCGCAGTCAGAAATGATGCTGATTTCACGCGCGTTTCCTCCCCATGCTTTCTTGGTTCCGGGTGGTATCAAGCGGCTCGCGCCGGGGAAAGACTCACGTCACGTAAACTTAATGCTCGCGCGGTTGTCGGGGTCTGCGACCGACACCAGATCGGACCTTGATATTGAGACAGGGAATATCGGAGTCCGACATGAGATCACTGCTTGTTGCGTTGGCTGTCGGGGGCCTGATGGGTGCGGCCGCGCCTGCTTTCGCGGATGACGACGATCTGTCCCCTGCCCGCCTGCAGCGGCTCGATGATCGCGCGGCATCGCAAGGCTTCACCATCACGCACGCAAAGGCCATCGAGATCGCGAAGTCGCACGGCGTCGTGACGGTTCGCGAAGTCGATCTCGAGGATAATGCCGAGTGGAAGATAGAAGGCCGCGACGCCGATGGCCGCGAGATCGAGGTCGAGCTGTCGGCGCGCGACGGCAAGGTGCGCGAAATCGAGCGGGACTAGGGTTTGGTTGATTGAACGACAAGTGCCGGACAGCGCCCCCCGGCGGTCCGTCAGGCCAGCTCGATCAGCACTTCATCCGCAGCAACGCTCGCGCCAGCCGACGCGCTGACCGTCTTCACAACGCCATCGGCTTCGGCGCGGATGATGTTCTGCATCTTCATCGCTTCGACGATGCAAACCGCCTCGCCGCTCTTCACTTCCTGGCCAACCGCCACGGAGACGGAGACGACAAGGCCCGGCATCGGGCTCATAATGAGCTTGGACGTATCCGGTTTCTGCTTCTCCGGCAGGTTGGCATGCAGCTGCGCCTGAAGCGGCGTGCAGACCTTCACATGCGCCTCCACGCCGAGACGGCGCAGCACAAAACCCTCTTCCGCCGGCGTGATCGAAAGCGCGTAGGTCCGGTCGTCGAACAGAAGCTCCATCATCGACATGCCGGGCTTCCACTGCGTGGACAGCGAGCGGGTTGTCTTCTCGCCGGCGAATTCGATCTCGGCCTCGCCCATCTGGTATTTGATGTTGAGCGGCGTCTGCTTGCGGCCGACGAGCGCCACCCAGTCCTTGCGCTGCGGCTTGGCGGGTTCGATGCGGCCCGAAATGCCCGAGGCGCGCGTGCGGACGAGCACGTTGGCGTAAGTGGCCGCGGCGATCAGAAGCTTCTCGACGTCTTCAGATGCTGTGGCGCCGTGGAAGCCGTCGGGGAATTCTTCCTTGATATAGCCCGTCGTGATCTTGCCTGACTGGAAACGCTTCTGGTCCAGCACGGCGGCAAGGAAGGGCGAGTTGTCCTGGATGCCTTTCACTTCGAGGCGTTCCAGCGCCTTTACATGCGTGGCGATTGCGGCCTCGCGATCCTTGCCGTGCGTGATGAGCTTGGCGATCATCGGATCGTAGAACATCGAGATCTCGTCGCCCTCGCGCACGCCCGTGTCGATGCGGACCTCGCCCTCGCCCAGCTTGCCCTCGGCAGGGAAGCGCATGCGCTTCAGGCGGCCGATACTCGGCAGGAAGCCGCGATAGGGGTCTTCCGCGTAGATGCGCGATTCAAGCGCCCAGCCGTCGATCTTCACGTCCTTCTGCTTGATCGCCAGCTTCTCGCCGGCGGCCGCGCGGATCATCTGCTCGACGAGATCGTACCCCGTGATGAGCTCCGTCACCGGATGCTCGACCTGCAGGCGCGTGTTCATTTCGAGGAAGTAGAAATTGCGCTGACCGTCGACGATGAACTCGACCGTGCCAGCGCTATCGTAATTCACTGCCTTCGCCAGGGCGACAGCCTGCTCGCCCATCGCCTTGCGCGTCTCGGGCGTGAGGAAGGGCGACGGCGCCTCTTCGAAGACTTTCTGGTTGCGGCGCTGGATCGAGCATTCGCGCTCGTTCAGGTAGACGATGTTGCCGTGCTTGTCGCCCAGCACCTGAATCTCGATGTGGCGCGGCTGATCGACGAACTTCTCGATGAAGATACGATCGTCGCCGAACGAGGCGATCGCTTCAGCGCGCGCGCCATCGAAGCCTTCCCTGGCTTCCGCCGCATTGTACGCGATGCGCAGGCCCTTGCCGCCGCCGCCCGCCGACGCCTTGATCATCACCGGATAACCGATGCCATCCGCGATCTTCACCGCCTCCTTCGAGTCAGCGATGAGGCCCATATGGCCGGGGACCGTATTGACGCCAGCCTCTCCGGCGAACTTCTTGGACGTGATCTTGTCGCCCATCGCCTCGATGGCGTGCGGGTTCGGGCCGATGAAGACGATCTTCTCATCCTGCAGCCGCTTGGCGAAGCCGGCATTCTCCGACAGAAAGCCGAAGCCCGGATGGACAGCCTCCGCGCCCGACTGGCGCACGGCGTCGATGATCTTGTCCTGGACGAGATAGCTCTGCGCCGCCGGCGAGCCGCCGATGTGGATGGCTTCATCCGCCATCTCGACCGCCATCGAGCTTGCATCGGCGTCGGAATAGACGACCACGGTCTTGATGCCCATGCGCCGCGCCGTCTTGATCACCCGGCAGGCGATCTCACCACGGTTGGCGATAAGGATTTTCGAGAACATCAACTTCCCCGGCAGGCCGCTTTTCGTGACGGCAAAGTGACGATAAGGCGCTGTCGGTCAAGGCGAATCTAGCCGCAGGACAGGCGATGCTTCGTCGCTGGCGAGAGGCGGGACGGCGCATGCGCCGGAACGCCCTGAATCGCGATTTTCAGCCCTCGTTAACCGACGGCCTGAAGAGTCCGCCGGTTACAGGCGGGACGATAACGATGATCTTCTTCGGCAGGCATGGCTGGACGGGCGAATCCGGCCGGACCTACACGTTCAGATGCGCGCTGACCAAGCGCGGCATTCCCAACGATTCCGGCGGCATCTATGTCTTTGTCCGCCGCCGCTTCGGCTTCTTCCTGCAGGCGCTCTATGTCGGCAAGGCCGCGAACTTGCGCGGGCGGCTGGTCGGCCATGAGAAATGGGGGAAGGCGTGGTGGATTCTCGGCGCCACGGAGCGCCATGTCATGCGCGTTTCGACCGAGACCGAGCGCCGGGTTATCGAGGAAGACCTCATTCGCGGCCTCAAGCCGAGGATGAACGACGTCCAGATGCCGCGCCACGAGAACGACGCGCCGAACTCGCCCCAGTTGCGCTACTGGTGGAACATCCGCCGCTCCATCGCCAACTGGTTCAAGTCGCTGACCGGCCGCGGCGAGCGCAAGGGCTTGAAGGGCTAAGTCTCTTCCGCCGCGCGGACGTTGCGCGGACAGTCAGACCTTGACCACATTCGCGGGCATCCTGCCCGACAATACGGCGGCGATCCCATCGAGGGCCAGTTCAGCCATCGCGCTGCGCGTCTCGATGGTGGCGCTGCCAACGTGGGGGAGCAGGAAAGTGTTCTCCAGCTCATTGAGGCGCGTGTCGAAGTTCGGTTCTTTCTGGAAGACGTCGAGACCGGCAGAGCCGAGCTGCCCCGACTTCAGCGCATCCATCAGCGCGTCTTCGTCCACCAGCGAGCCGCGCGCGGAGTTCACGAAGATCGCGCCCCTGGGCAACATCGCGAAACGCTCGCGCGTCATCAGCACGCCCTGCCCGCCCGGAAGGTTCAGGCTGAGAACCTGGCAATGCGGCAGCATGTCCTCCAGCAAGGCGAAGTAACGCGCGCCGGATTCCAGATCAGGCGAGAGGCGGTTCCGGTTGTGATACAGGATCGGCATGCGGAAACCGCGAGCGCGCTCCGCCACGGCGCGGCCGATGCGGCCCATGCCGACAATGCCCATTGTCTTGCCGGTGACATCGACGCCAAGCCCCTGGAAGAACCCGTTCCGTATCTTCCATCCGCCATCCATATTATGCACATGCGCCTTCGCGCAGCGCGCGGCGCCGAGCAGCAACAGCATGTGGGCGTCGGCTGTGGCGTCCGTCACCGCGTCCGGCGTGTTGCATACGACGATGCCGCGCGCGTTTGCAGCAGCGACGTCGATATGGTCGTAACCCACGCTGGTCGTCGCCAGAACGCGCACCGAATCCGGCAATTGCGCGACGTGCTCGGCCTGCATGGGAATTCCCATCGACATCAGCACGGCGTCCGGCCGGTGCTCGTGCGCGAGCGCCAGCAGCGCATCCGTCCTCAGATGGCGGTCAGGCGCGACGAGATCGAACGCAGCGTCGATCCGATCCCGCAGATGCGGCGGGATCGGAAGCGATGCGACCAGCTTGCCAAGTCTGCTCAATACTCGCCCTTCCGGTCGCCTTCACCTTCGTCGTGATGGATGTTCCGCTTGTAGGTTTCCGGCAGGAAGAAGAAGCCGATCACAAGCGTCACCGCCGCTATGATCACCGGATACCAGATGCCGGCATAGATATCGCCGGTCGCGGCCACGACCATGAAGGCCGTCGTCGGCAGCAAGCCGCCGAACCAGCCATTGCCGATATGGTAGGGCAGCGACATGGACGTGTAGCGAATACGCGCGGGGAACAACTCCACCAGCGTCGCGGCCATGGGGCCGTAGATCATGGCGGTGAATATCTGCGTGAGCACGATGACCAGCACGACCGTGAACTTGTCGATCTGGGCCGTATCGGCGGCGGGAGGATATCCCGCCTCCTTCAGCGCGGCGGAGACTTCCGAATGGAAGGCCGCGATCGCCGCGGCGCGCTCGGCGCCCGTGACCTGCGAGGGATCGGGCGCGGCAATGGTCTGCGCGCCCACCGACACGGTTGCGATGGCGCCGGCCGGGGCGGCTTCCGTCGTATAGCTGACGCCCGCCTTCGACAGGTGCTCCTTCACGATGTCGCACGACTTCTCGTCGAACTTGGTGCGGCCGACCGGGTCGAACTGCAGCGAGCACTGCGTCGTGTCGGCCACGACCACGATGGGCGAGGAAATCTGCGCCGCATCGAGCGCCGGATTCGCCGCCTTCGTCATCATGTGGAACAGCGGGAAGAAAGTGAGCACCGCCAGAGCCAGGCCGCCAAGCGCCAGATAGCGCCGCCCGATCTTGTCCGACAACCAACCGAAGAAGACGTAAAACGGCGTGCCAACGGTCAACGCGACAGCGACCAGCAGGTTCGCCTCGAAGCCATCGACCTTCAGGACGTTCTGCAGGAAGAACAGGCTGTAGAACGTCCCCGTGTACCAGATCACCGCCTGACCTGCGACGAGGCCGAACAGGGCGACCAGCACGAATTTGGCATTCCCCCATTTGCCGAAGGATTCGGCCCAGGGCTTCTTCGAGGTTTTCTGCTCGTCTTTCATCTTCTTGAAGACAGGGCTTTCAGCGAGCTGAACACGGATCCAGACCGAGACGCCCAGCAGCAGGATCGAGACGAGGAACGGGATACGCCACCCCCAGGCGGCAAACTCATCCGGCGCCATCGTCTGGCGGATGATCATAATGATCAGCAGCGAGAGGAACAGGCCGATCGTCGCCGTGATCTGGATGAAGCTGGTGTAGTAGCCGCGCCGGTTGGCGGGTGCGTGCTCCGCCACATAGGTCGCGGCGCCGCCATATTCGCCGCCGATGGCGAGGCCCTGCAGCACACGCAGCAAGACCAGCAGGATAGGCGCAGCGATGCCTATCTGCTCATAGCCGGGCAGCAGGCCGACCGCGAAGGTCGCCGCGCCCATGATGATCATGGTGACGAGGAAAGTGTTCTTGCGACCGACAATGTCGCCGACGCGGCCGAACACAAGCGCGCCAAAAGGGCGGACAATGAAGCCCGCGGCGAAGGTGGCGAGCGCGAGGATGAACCCCGTCGTCTCGTTCACGCCGCTGAAGAAGTGCATGTTGATGTAGGTGACCAGCGATCCGTACAGGAAGAAATCGTACCATTCGAACATGGTGCCGACGCTGGACGCGCCGATGACCAGGACTTCATTCTGCTTCTTGGACGCCTTGGCGCCCGTAGCGGTCGATTCCATGTAGAGTCTCTCCCCGGACGCGGCGAAGGCGCACATTCATGGCGTGCGCCGGATTTATCGGCGGAAGCTGCAACGACCTGCCGCCGAGGGCAAGGTGAAACGCGGTCGCTCCCCCCTCAAGTTCCTGCGTTTTATCGGTTTTCGCGAGAACAGCAGTCCACGCTTGCCGATGCCGCCCGCCAGGCTCAAACTCCCCCCGCATTCCAGGGAGGGACCCCATGCTCAAGTCATTCGCTCTTATCGTTCCCGTTCTCGGCGCGCTGGCGATCAGCGCCTGCCAGCCGGAGCCGACGCCTGAACAGAAGGCAGCAGCCGCGCTGCAGGATTTGCTGAAGGGCGTGGCTGCGGCGGCGGGCGGCGACCCCAATGCCGTCGGACAGATCGATCCCAACGCCCTTGGCGCGGCCATGGCGCAGGCCGGCGCGATCGCAGGCGCTCTGGCTCCCGAAATGACCGCTGAAGACCGCGCGGCGATGAACGCGGCGATCGGCTCGATGACCGGCGGGCCGGTTCATCCGGCGGCATCCGCCTATGTCGGCGGCATGGACAAGGCGTTCACGATCATCAGCGGCGTCAAGGACGACGCCGGTGTCGAGGCGGCCCGGCCTCAGCTTGCGGCGATCTATGCGGAAATGGCCGGGCCTGCCGCCACGCTGAAAGCCATGAGCGACGCCGACCGCCAGGTGGCGTTCGGATCATCGTGGACCCAGCTTCTGGGCTTCAGCATGAAGGCCATGGGCCTGATGATGCCGCTGTCGTCCAACCCCGAACTGGCGGAGAAGGTCAGCGACCTGCTCGAATCCATGCCTGCGGCGCAGTAGGCAGGCGTGACTCAGTCTCACATTGTCGCAGCATGGCTTGCGGCGGGCACGCTTGCCGGCTGCGGCGGACCGCCGGACCGCAAGGCGATGCTCGCCCAGACGTGGACCTGCGAGATGACCACGGTGGTGAACGACCTCACGAGCGACTATCGCGAGGTCGTCACCTTCCGCCCCAATGGCGACTACCAGACCAGAGCCACCGTCATCGCGACCAATCCGACGATGCAGGCGACGATGAACATGGAATGGAGCGGACGCTGGAAGCTGACCGAGGATATGTTCCAGCGCGAGTTCATCGGCATCAGGGCCGTGTCTGGCGACTACAGCGGCATTCCGATGACGAAGGATCGCCTCGATGCAGCAGCAGACGCATTCCGCAGCGCGCCGACATCCGAACGGGGCAAGATCATCACGCTGAATGAAAAACAGCTCGTGATCGAGACAAGCGGCTCGCCGCTCTCCTGCACCCGGTAAATACGCGCGGGCGGAACCGTCTGCGACCGGCCGCCGGTTCCACCGAACCTGTGGCAGCCCAAACCTAGAGCGGAATATTGTCGTGCTTCTTCGCGGGGTTCGACAACTGCTTGTTCTTCAGGGTGCGAAGGCCGCGCACGATCCGTTTGCGCGTGTTATGCGGCATGATCACGTCGTCGATGAAGCCACGCGAGGCGGCCACATACGGGTTGGCGAAGCGATCCTGATATTCCTTCGTCCGCGCAGCCAGCTTCTCAGCATCGCCTGCCGCTTCCGCACGGAAGATGATCTCGACGGCGCCCTTCGCGCCCATCACGGCGATCTCGGCGGTGGGCCAGGCAAAGTTGAGGTCGCCGCGCAGGTGCTTCGAACTCATAACGTCATAGGCGCCGCCATAGGCCTTGCGCGTGATGACCGTAACTTTCGGAACCGTCGCTTCGGCATAGGCGAACAGCAGCTTGGCGCCATGCTTGATGAGGCCGCCATACTCCTGCTTCGTGCCGGGCTTCATGCCGGGCACGAAGC
>CAZGWV010000064.1:13409-18661 GCA_964529555.1 uncultured Rhizobium sp. | reverse complement strand
CTGAGGGATTGGCCCGCAGGGCCAATCGTCTCGAAGGATGCGCCTAGCGCCTTGCCCGCCGCTAACCTTCGTAGCCCGAGTCCTCGAGCATCCCCGCATAACGATGCACCATGCCCTTCACGTTGAGCAGGTGCGCCACGTCGCCGGTCTTCATGGCGTAGCTCGCGAAGCGCACGGGGCTGGCCCAGTAGTACATCTCCGCCTGGTCGGCCATGCGCGCCCAGGTTTCGCCGCCCGCCTTCTCATAGCGTGCGATCAGGTCTTCCAGCGCTTCCCTGCCCGCCGCCGCGAAGTAGAGCGAGAAGTCCAGCGCGGCGTCGTTCACCTCAACCTGCGACCAGTCGTCGATGCCGACGAGGCGATAGTCCGCGTCGACAAACAGGTGCGGGTGATAGATGTCGCCATTCACCGGCACGACGCGATCCGGCCAGAACGCATCGCCATCGATCCACTTCCGCCACAGGCCCCACAGCTTTTCAGGCACGGGCGCGAGCGTGTTGCACTCGTCCATCCGCATCTTCATGCGCTGGCGCAGCTCGCTCGCCGGAATGGCGGGAATGCCCGCCTGCTCCGCCGCGCCGATGTCGAGCGCGTGCAGCTTCACCATCGCCGCCGCGAGGCTTTCGGCGAAGGTGGAGGGCACGTTCTTCTGCGGCAGGCGCCAGATCAGTTCGCCCATCAGCGGATCGATCTCGGCGGCAGGAACGCCGGGCAGGACGCGATAGGCGATCAGCTTGTCGGTATGCACCTGCCAATCCGGCAGCACGACAGGAAGCTTGCCGCGCACGAAGTCGAGCGCCAGCTTCTCCTGCCGGCCCAGCACCTGTACGTCGCCGCGACGCGGCGCGCGCAGCATCCAGTATGCGCCGGACGTGTCGCGCGCCGTGGCCGCGAAATACTCCGCGTCCGCGCCGCTGACACGCAGCATCGATTCATCCTTGTCCAGCTCGATCCCGTGAACGGAAGCGAGCTGCCGGAAATCAGGCGCCGAACTCATTGCGAGACTCCACTCGCCCCCGCTGGGGCGGGGAGTAGGGAGTTGGGAATAGGGAGTAGTTGCTCCGCCAGTCCCATCCTATTCCCTATTCCCCATTCCCTACTCACTACGCGAAGCGCGCTACTGCTCGTTCTTCCACACCGGCTTGCGCTTCTCGGCGAAGGCCCTGGGGCCTTCCTTGTGGTCGGCGGAGGCCATCAGCCTGGCGATGCCGGGAACCTTGTGGTCGAACGCCGTCTTGAGATCGGCGGTCTTGAGGCCGGTCAGCACGGTTTCCTTCGTCGCCTTGATCGCCATCGGCGAGCATTCGAGGATCAGGCCAGCCCAGCGCTTGGCTTCTTCCAGCGCCTTGCCCTGCGGCACCACTTCGGTGACGAAGCCGATCTCCTTGCCCTCGGCGGCCAGAACCGTCCGCCCCGTGAGCATCATGCCCATCGCCTTCTTGAGCGGAACCTCGCGCGGCAGGCGGTGCATCCCGCTCGCGAGGGCGGCGAAGCCGACGCGAGGCTCAGGAAGCGCGAACTTGGCGTTCTCGGCGGCAATGATGATGTCGCACGCCAGCGCGATCTCGAACCCGCCGCCCATGGCGAATCCGTTCACCGCCGCGATCACCGGCTTGTAGAGGTCATATCGCGAGGTCAGCCCGCCGAATCCCGAAGCCGGCATCGGCACGGGCGATTTCTGGCCGGAGGCGGCGAATTTCAGATCATTGCCCGCCGAGAAGGCCTTCTCCCCGGCCCCGGTCACGATGGCGACCCACAGGTCGGGATTGGCGGCGAACTCATCGAAAGCCTTGCCCATCTCCGCATTTGCCATCGGATGCAGGCAATTCAGCTGGTCGGGTCGGTTGATCGTCACGATGAAGAGCGGGCCTTCGACCTCGGTTTTGATGAACTCGTAATTGCTCATAACGTTTCCTCTTTCGATCGCGGGCTGGCCCGTCGTTTACCTTTGGACAAGGTGGATTCACCTACAACTAACCGCAAATAGGGGTAAGCGGAACACGCTCGATGAGCGACACGCTCGAATTGAAGCAGGCCGTGCAGAACACGGACTTTGAGGGGGAGGAGCTCGCTCCGCCCCCCTTCGAAGGCGTGAAGTGGCGAATCAAGATCGGGGACAAGGAATACGGCCCCTACCCCCGCACCCGCCTGATCGACTTCCTCAAGGAAGGCCGCGTTCAGGCCGGCACGTTCATCGCCTGCGGAACGGATACGGACTATCACCGGGCCGACCACCACCCCAACCTGCGCTGGGACTTCAAGGGCCCCAGGAAGCGCAAGTTCGGCGACCCGCGCCTCGACGCGGGCGAAACGGAAGTTCCGGTCTGCAACTATTTCATCGCCGCGCGCCTGCTGGCCGGCAACGAACGTTTCGAGCGCGTGCTGCGCGAGGCCGGCAAGATGACCCGCGCCTCGGGCGACATGTGGGTGCTGCGCTCGAAGCAGACCATCCAGCAGATCCGCAGCGCCCTCACCTTCGCCACGCGCCCGCACGAGCACTTCATCATCGTGAACGCCTCGAAGGACCGCCTCGCCTGGTACAATATCGGCGTCGAGAACGACATCGCCGTCCGCGGCGTGTGGGACTCGGACGAGGTGCAGTAGGCTCTTTCGGCGTCTTCGCTTCAGGTCGAGTCCTGGTGGAGATACCAGCCGGGTTCGATCTCACGATACCCATCGAAATCACCGCCAACATGGCCCGCGTCCGGCCACGTTTCGAGCGCAACATCGAAGATCCGTTCCGGCGGCAACGCCAGCCAGCAATATCCCTTCCCGGATCCGCTCACGGCCAGACCTTGCGGGATGGCCATGACCGCAACGGCAGGGATCGCCCGGCTTTTTGGCGCGGTTGTTTGACGCTGCCTGCTCCCGGCGTGCATGCGCCGCTGGCATTTATCCACAATTGCTGTATGCAGCGCGCCTTAGACGGCCCTCCCCCACGGGCGTTAACCGCCCCCGGCCCACGACACGAAAACCAGTCACATGCCCTTCCCCGCAGTTCACCCCGCGCTCGACCGCGCCCTTGCCGCGCGTGGCTTTGCCGAGCCCACGCCCGTCCAGCTTGCCGTGGTCGAAGCCGACCAGAACCCCGCGCGTCCCAACGCCGACATGCTGGTCTCGGCCCAGACCGGGTCGGGCAAGACCGTCGCCTTCGGCCTCGCGCTCGCCTCCACCCTGCTTGGCCAGAACGAGCGCTTCGAGCCGGTCAACCGCCCCCGCGCCCTCATCATCGCGCCGACGCGCGAGCTTGCGATGCAGATCAGCCGCGAGTTCGAATGGCTCTATGCCGACACCGGCGCGCGCATCGTCGTCTCCGTCGGCGGCATGAGCGTCCGCGCCGAGCAGCAGCAACTGGCGCGCGGCGCCCACATCGTCATCGGCACGCCGGGCCGCCTGTGCGATCACCTCACGCGCGGCTTTCTCGATCTCTCCGCGCTTCAGGTCGCCGTGCTCGACGAAGCCGACGAGATGCTCGACCTCGGCTTCCGCGAAGAACTCGAAACGCTGCTCGATGCGACGCCCGCCGACACGCGCCGCACGCTGCTGTTCTCGGCCACCATCGCGCGCGGCATCGCCATGCTGGCGAAGAATTACCAGCGCGACGCCGTCCGCATCGACACCACGAGCGCGACCGAGCCGCACGGCGACATCGACTACCGCGCCATGCGCGTCTCGCCCGGCGATACCGAACGCGCCGTCGTCAACGTGCTCCGCTATTTCGAAGCCGGCCGCGCGCTCGTCTTCTGCGCCACGCGCGAGAACGTCCGCCACCTGCACTCCAGCCTGCGCGAGCGCGGCTTCCACGCTGTCGGCCTCTCCGGCGAGATGGGCCAGCGCGAACGCAATGACGCGCTGCAGGCCCTGCGCGATGGCCACGCCAAGGTCTGCGTCGCCACCGATGTCGCCGCGCGCGGCCTCGACCTGCCCGATCTCGGCCTCGTCATCCATGCCGACCTGCCGACCAACAAGGCGACGCTGCTCCACCGCTCAGGCCGCACAGGCCGCGCGGGCAAGAAAGGCACGTCCGTCCTTCTCGTCACGCACACCAAGCGCCGCCGCACGGAACAGGTGCTCGCCTCCGCCAACATCGAAGCCGCCTGGAGCGGCCCGCCCACCGCGAAGGAAATCCGCGAGCAGGATCGCCAGCGCCTGCTGAATCATCCCGCGCTGGCCGCTACGGCGTCGGAAGAAGACCAGGACGTCGTTCGCCAGCTCGCCGCCGACACCCCCGCCGAACAGCTCGCCGCCGCCCTCATCGGACTCCTGCGCGCCGAACTGCCCGAGCCGGAAGACGTGTCCGACGATGGCCGCATGCGCAACGCGCAGAGCTTCGAGAAGCAGCACGGCGCGCCCGCCTTCAACGAACGCCCCGCCCCGCGCGGCCGCGCCGAACGCGGCTTCACCGCATCGGAAGGCGATGGCGCGTGGTTCCGTCTCAATGTCGGCCGCCAGCGCAATGCCGATCCGAAATGGATCCTGCCGCTGATCTGCCGCCTCGGTCACATCACCAAAGCCGAGATCGGCCCGATCCGCATCTTCGCGGACGAAACCAAGTTCGAGATCGTCGGCCACGCCGCCGAAGCCTTCGCCATCGCCGTCAGCGACACGCGCGAAGACAAGATCCAGATCGAACCCACCACCGCGCCCGGCCCGAACGACAGCGTGCATCCCATGCGCGCCCGCCGCGACGGCGACGGCCCGCGCGCCGATCGCGCACCGCGCGAGGATCGTCCCGTCCGCGAGAAGCGCGAATACGGCGAGCGTCCCCGCCGCGAACCGCGCTCGGACGTCCGCCCGCCCCGCGACGAAGCCCGCGCCGCCCGCCACCAGCAGCGCGAGAAGGAACGCGAGAAGCTGTCGGCTGATCCGGTCTACGCATCGCTCGGCGCCGGCGAAGCAGCAGCCAGCCCGTCCAAGCCGCCGCATCTCCATCCGAGCGGCCTCAACCGCAAGGCCCGCCGCGACGCCGCCCGCGCCGAAGGCAGGATTCCGCAACTCACGCCGGATGCCGCCGCCGTCGCCGCCGAGGTTCGCGCCGAGGCCCCGAAGCGCGCCTGGTCGCCCGAAGCCGACGAGCGCCCCGCCCGCAACGCCGCCCGCAAGCCCGGCAATTTCAGGAAGCGCGAAGACTTCAAACCCCGCGGTGACAAGCCCTACCGCCCCTCAAGCGACAAACCCGCCGGCAAATCCTTCAAACCGCGCGGCGACAAACCGTTCCGGGCCGAAAACCCCAACAAGCCCTTCCGCGCCGG
>CAZGWV010000064.1:10376-13309 GCA_964529555.1 uncultured Rhizobium sp. | reverse complement strand
CGGAGCGAACGCGCTCGTGGTTCGACGGACGGCCCTTCGGGCCTGCTCACCATGAGCGCTATGCTAACGCTGGCCAAGTAGCGCTCATCCTGAGCAGCGCACGCAGTGCGCGTCCGTCGAAGGACGAGCGCGGGCTCGCCAATCGTCAGCCAATACTTGCCGCCGCAATCTCGAAACTGCGCAGCCGCTTCCGGTGATCCCAGATCGAGCCCGTGACCATCAGCTCGTCCGCGCCCGTCTGCGCGACAAAGTCCGCAATCCCGCGCTTCACCTTTTCCGGCCCGCCGACGACCGAGCAGGAGAGCGCCTGAAGAATGCCCTGCGCCACCATCGGATCGGGCGCGAAGCTTGGGTCCGGCTTCGGCATCTTGCCGGGCCGCCCCAGCCGCAGATTCGCGAACGCCTGCTGGATCGATGTGAATTGCAGCTTCGCGTCCTCGTCCGTCTCCGCCGCGATCACGTTGAGCCCCAGCATCACATACGGCTCCTGCAGCCGTGGCGACGGCCTGAACCGCTCGCGATAGATCTGGATCGCGCCCATCATGTCGCCCGGCGCAAAGTGCGAGGCGAAGGCGTAAGGCAGGCCCAGATGCGCCGCCAGCTGCGCGCCGAACAGCGACGAGCCGAGTATCCACACATCCACATCCGCGCCGGTCCCCGGCACGGCCTGCACCGTCTGTCCGGGCGCGACCGGATCGAACCAGCCGAGCAATTCCTGCACGTCCTGCGGAAAGGAATCCGCACCGCCCATATACCGGCGCAACGCCCGCATGGTCGCCTGATCCGTTCCCGGCGCGCGGCCAAGCCCGAGATCGATCCGCCCCGGATGCAATTCCGCCAGCGTCCCGAACGCCTCGGCCACCATCAGCGGCGCATGGTTGGGCAGCATGATCCCGCCCGCCCCCAGCCGGATCGTCGATGTCCCCGCCGCCACATGCGCGATCAGCACGGCGGTGGCCGCGCTGGCGATCCCCGGCATGTTGTGATGCTCGGCCAGCCAGAAGCGATTGTACCCCAGCCTCTCCGCATGCCGCGCCAGATCGAGGCTGTTGCGCAACGCTTCCCGCGTCGTGGAGCCTTCGACAACGGGGGCGAGATCGAGAACGGATAGCTTTGCCATGCCGCAGATATAGGCGCTGCGCGCGGATGCGCTAGGATGACCCCGCTCAAACGTGGATGCAGAATCGGTGACGGCCCAGCCCCCAGCGCCATCCGGCTATCTCTCGCCGGACTATGTGGACCTGCAGGTCCGCTTCGCCGAGCGCGTGGCCGAAGTCTCCGGCCTATCGTTGGAAGAGGCGCTCCTGCGCTACACCAATCTCCACCGCCGCATGGGCCTTGGCGTTCCCGGTCACGCCGAGACGTCTCCCCTCTGGACGGAGATGATTGCGGGTATCGCCACGCTGCCTCACGAAGCGCGCGTTGGCCGCATCCATGCGGCCGCCGGGAAACTGGGCGATGGCGCCGCCGTTCTGCTGCCCGGCCGGATACAGTTCGGCTGCTTCGCCTGCGAGCCGCCCAACGCCGAGGGCATGGTGCGCATTCACTTCGGCAACCGCGTTCCCGGCGCAGATGCCGGCCCCCTGCATTCCTCGCGCATCGCCGAGCGGCGCAAGGAGTTGACGACGATGTTCGGCTGGCTCGCATGCGAATATCGCGGCGCCCGCCGCGTCGATGGCGGCTCATGGCTCTACAATATCGAAGCCTATCGCCGGCTGTTTCCGCGCGCCTTCGCGGACTCGCGCATGCCGCGCAATGGTCCGGCCTATCTGCATGGCATGTCGACATGGGGACAGTTCATCGACTTCCGCGGCGCAGTTCGCCCGGCAGTGCGCGACCAGTTCCTCGCCGCCCTGCCGCGCATCGACATGGCCGCGCCCCACCGCGTGTTTCCATATCAGGTGCTGTTCACCTCCGCCCCGTTCGAGGCGTTCAGGCGGGAATACGACGTCTAGCCGATCCTCTTCAGCCCCCGCGCATAGCGCTTCCAGTTCTCGACATAATGATGCGCCGAGCCGGTGATCATCTGGATCTGCTGCTCGCCCAGTTCGCGCACCACCTTGCCCGGCGCGCCCATCACCATCGAGCCGTCGGGAATCTCCTTGCCCTCGGTAATCAGCGAGTTCGCGCCGATCAGGCAGTTCTTCCCGATCTTCGCGCAGTTCAGGATGATCGCCCCGATGCCGATCAGCGTATTCTCCCCGATCGTGCAGCCATGCAGCATCACCATGTGCCCGATCGTGCAGTTCTTCCCGATGGTCAGCGGCACGCCCACATCCGTGTGCAGCACCGAGCCGTCCTGGATGTTCGTGTTCTCTCCAATCGTGATCGGATCGTTGTCGCCGCGCAGCGTCGCGTTGAACCAGACGCTCGCGTTCCGCTTCAGGATCACATTGCCCATCACACTGGCCGTGTCAGCGATCCAGTGATCGCCCTCCATCGTGGGCTTCACGCCATCGAGTTCGTAGATCGCCATCGTTTCCTCTCCCCGGCACGCCGCCTTCCTAGCACGCTCACGCCGCGCAACGACTCCCTATCGGGCGCCATGTCACAGAAATGCAGCATAAGACGCCAGATGCTGCATTCCCGGCCTCTGTGGCGGAACTGCCTCTTTATGGTTCCGTTAATGCGGGACTAGTTTAGTGATAGGGAAGCTGATTCGGATGACGCACCACTTGCTGGGCGGCGCCGAGAAACGGGGAACGGGATTGAGTCGACCGCACACGGTTGCACCATCCGCCTACCGGGCTGCAGGACGCCTGCCCAGGCGACCTTCTCCACCCCGCATCGTGCGACCACGGCTGCTCGCCGTCACATCCCGGTTACACCGCCGCGGCGCCTCACTGGCTCGCGGCGTTTTTGTTTCTGCGCCTGCCCTTTCGAGCAAAACGCCTACCCTTTCGACCAGAACGCCTACCCTTTCGACCAGAACG
>CAZGWV010000064.1:0-10276 GCA_964529555.1 uncultured Rhizobium sp. | reverse complement strand
TTCGAGCAAAACGCCTACCCTTTCGACCAGAACGCCTACCCTTTCGACCAGAACGCCTACCCTTTCGACCAGAACGAAGGAGTACCTCCATGGGTAAACGTGCCGCCGTCCGCCGTGTCCGCGCCGAATTCCAGGGCCGTCGCGATCGGGATGCCGGAAACGTTCAGCTCAGCGTCATAGAGGGAGGCTGGGACCCCATCGCCGAGGACGAGCGCTATACGCGCAAGAAGAAGCGCGGCGCCTATGCCGCGCAGGATCATCACCATCAGGCCCAGCATCGCGAGCCCGCGCGCGATCAAGCCTATGTCAAGAACGTCATGCCGAAAACCGAAGGCCAGGCGCGCTTGATCGAGGCGATCGACACCTCCAACCTCGTCCTCGCCCTCGGCCCCGCCGGCACGGGCAAGACCTATCTCGCCATCGCCAAGGCCGTCGAAGCCCTGCGTGCGGGAAAAGTCGGCCGCATCGTGCTCTGCCGCCCCGCGGTCGACGCCGGCGAGAATATCGGCTTCCTCCCCGGCGACATGGAAGAGAAACTCGCGCCCTATCTGCGGCCGCTCTATGACGCGCTGCAGGATCGCATGTCGGCCAAGCAGGTGAAGGCGATGATCGCCGAAGGCCAGATCGAGATCGCCTCGGTCGGCTTCATGCGCGGCCGCACGCTCAACAACGCCTTCATCGTCGTCGATGAAGCGCAGAACTGCACCTATGTGCAGCTCAAGATGATCCTCACGCGCCTCGGCTGGAACTCTAAGATGATCGTGACAGGCGACCCCGCCCAGTCCGATCTCCTGCCCGAACTCTCCGGCCTCGCGCCGGTGGCCGACAAGATCGAAAGCATGAAAGGCGACATCGCCGTCTGCCGCCTCCAGCAAGCCGACGTCATCCGCCACCCGCTGGTCGCGAAGATGCTGGACGTGCTGTAGGGCCCGTCGCCAGCTTTACCTGATCCACGCCGCCATCCTTGGGCCCGTCCCGAGGATGATGCGTGTTGGCATATCCCAAGCCCGCGCCTCGTCCTTCGACAGGCTCAGGATGAGGCGCTCTCTCACCGGCGGTGGAGAAGGCCTCATGGTGAGCCTGTCGAACCACGAGGCCGTGCTCCCCGCTGTTCGCCTCCCGCAACACGACCGCCACCTTGACCACCCGCATTCACAACCATAAGTTGTGCACACAACCCGAAGTTGCGGGAGATTCCCCTGGCCGACAGCGCGTCAACGCACTTCCGCATCCTCGACCTGACCGCCGCCAACCTCGCCGCCCGCGACGACCCCTACCCGCGCCTCGCGGGCCTGCGCGCCCAATGCCCCCTCCATCGCGACGACGGCGGCGGCGCATGGCTGGTCACGCGCATGGCCGACGCCCGCGCCATCTTCGCCGACAACTCCCACGCCAAGAACCCCGACCGCGCCGAGCCTGCCGCCATCGCCATCCGCCGCCGCCGCGCCACCGTCCCCGACGGCCTCGCCTTCCCGGACGACCAGCGCGCCTCCATGCTGGAACTCGACGGCGAGGAACATGCCCGCGTGCGCAATCCGCTGGTGCAGGCGCTCTACGCCCGCATCGCCCGTTTCGAGCCGGAATGCATCCGCATCGTGGACGAAGCGCTCGACCGCATCGCAGGCCGCGCGCGGTTCGACCTGATGAAGGAACTCGCCGAGCCCGTCCCCGTCGCCTGCATCGGCCATATCCTCGGCGTCCCGCCCGACACGCTGGCGACTTTCCGGGGATGGCTCGACGGCATCGTCCAGACTTTCAATCCCAACCGCACGCCCGAAGACGTCGCCGCCCTCGTCGCCGCCTCCAACGGCCTTGCCCACTACATTCGCGGCCGCTTCGCCGGCGCAAAGCTGAACCCGCCCGACGACCTCTTCGGCGACATGGCGCGCCTCCAGTCCGCCGGCGCCCCGCTCTCCGATACCGAGATCACCTACAATATTCGCGGCCTGCTGATCGCCGGCAACGTCACCACCACCGACCTGATCGGCAACGCCGTCCGCCTCCTGCTCACGCACCCCGCCGAACTCACGAAACTCCACGCCGATCCCGCGCTCTGGCCCAACGCCGTCGAAGAAGCACTGCGCTACGAAGCCCCGGTCGACTTCACCTGGCGCATCGCCACGCACGCGGAAAACCTCAGCAGCTGCCCCGTCAACGCAGGCGCCGCCCTCAACGTCTTCATCCGCTCAGCCAACCGCGACGAAGCGGCCTTCCCCCAGGCCCACACCTTCGACGTCTCGCGCCCGCGCGCCGCGCGTCATCTCTCCTTCGGCGGCGGCGCCCACATCTGCCCCGGCGCGCCGCTCGCGCGCATGGAAGCGCGTCACCTGCTCCCGCGACTCTTCTCGCGCTATCCCGAACTGAGACTCGCGGACCCCGGTGCGCCTCCGCACTGGCGCAGATTGCCGGGGTTCCGCGGCCTCGAAACGCTGCACGTCAGCATCGATTAGCCCTCGCGTTGCAGGCGCTTACGCCACTTGCGCGATGGTTCCGCTGTCATCTGCGCAAAGTGACAGGAACCGCTCCCGCCCCGCATCGTTGTCCTCCCACAAGGTCACATCTGGCCAGGAGAAGGAGCACGACATGACCACTTTCCGAATTGCCTTCTGCGCGGCCGTCTCAAGCCTCTCGCTCGCCGCGTGCAGCACGACGGACAGCTGGGATCCGTCGCAACGCAACGCCGCGATCGGTGGCGCGCTTGGCGCCGCCGCCGGCGCTGCGATCGCTGACGACGACCTCTCGGGCGCGCTCATCGGCGGCGCGCTCGGCGCGGCTGTCGGCTACTACACCGGCTGTCAGGAACAGGGCGGCTGCTATGTCGGCGGCAAGCAGGTCGCCCACCGTGACGACCTCATCTACGACCGCAATGCGGGCCGTTACTATTACATCGACCGCCAGTCGGGCCGCACCTACTGGGACAATGGCGAGTATCGCGGCTGATGATTTCTACGGAAGGTCCGCCCGCACGGACCGTCTGAAAGGCGCCGCTCCCGCAGAGCGGCGTCTTTTGCATTGAGCTTGCGCCCGAACCATCGCATCGTTTCGCCTGACCGAAAGAGGGGCGACCGATGCGGCTTGCGATATGTGTTGCGATTCTGGCGCTGGCCGCCTGCCAGTCTGCCTCCGGCCCCGCCATCCCCGCCCCGCCCGAGGGCAACACGCCATCCCCCGCCGAGATTGTCGCCGCTTCGCAGCCCGATGAGTGGCGCACGCTCGATCCCGAGAACACGCTCTACATGGGCTTTCCGGGGAAAGGCCGCGTCATCATAGAACTCGCGCCCGAATTCTCTCCGAGGCACGTCGCCAATGTGAAAGCCCTCTCGCGCGAAGGCTTCTTCGCCAATGGCGGCGTCACGCGCGTGCAGGACAATTTCGTCACGCAGTGGGGGCAGGCCGCCGATCCCGCGCGCCCGCCCACCAAGGGCGTCGAACGCCTCGATGCGGAATTCACGCTCCCTCGCGCCGCCATCGCCAATTTCGACATTCTGCCCGACCCGGACACCTACGCGCCCGAAGTCGGCTTCGTGAACGGCATGACCGCCGCGCGCGACACGAACGCCGTCTGGCTCGCGCACTGCTATGGCATGGTCGGCGTCGGCCGCGAGAGCGACGAGAACTCCGGCGGCGGCACGGAGCTTTACGTCATCATCGGCCACTCCCCACGCAATCTCGACCGCCAGCTCACCATGCTGGGCCGCGTCGTGCAGGGAATGGAGATCATGGCCTCCTTCCCGCGCGGCACGGGCGACGCCGGCTTCTACAAGACGCCGGAGGAATACCAGCGCTATGCCGACATCAAGATCGCCGCCGACCTCCCTCCCGAACAGCGCACCCCGCTCGAAATTATGAAGACCGACAGCGAGAGCTTCGCCACGCTGGTCAACTCGCGCCGCTGGCGGAAGGACGATTTCTACACGAAGCCGGTCGGCCGCATCGGCCTTTGCAACGTCACTGTCCCGGTGCGGGCGAAGGAATAGCGCTCCGTACAGCTAACGCAGCTCTATCAGGCGCTCACCCTCCGCGATCAAACTACGGAGGGCCGAACTACGGGCGGCTATCCACGTCTCGAACACGCTGAGCTTGAGGTTACCACACCGGATCCAGACAACCCTGACCCTGTCATCCCGCGCCGCGCGCGTCGCGAAATCCGCATCCTTCGATACGATGATCGCTCCCCGGTCTGCCGCCAGCTCCCAGATGTCGTCGTCATCGGCTGGCGGTGCAAGAAGGTCATCGACATACGCTGCTTCATCACCATCGGCGGCCAACCATTTCGTCAGCGCACGCGGCAGGTTGGCGTCAACCAGATACTTCATTCAGCCGCGACAACGGGATGATCGAACTCGCGCGCCGCATAGGCCAGCGCAGCGTGGATATCCGCAGGCGACAGGCCCGGAAAAGCTTCGATGATATCCGCTTCAGACATACCGCTCCCGAGCATCTCCAGAACCTCGGAGACAGTGATGCGCGTTCCGGCAATGACCGGCCGGCCGGCACGAACACCCTTGATGATGGCGATACGATCCATAGGAAGACTGTAACATATCCGGGCTCCCCGCGCCATATATCGGGCTGGACCAAGCAACCCGCCCCGAAATTTCCCGCGTGCAGCCCGCGTCCCGGCAAGCTAAGACAGCGCCACATCCGAGACGGGGTTATGTAATGACTGTGCCAGTTTCCAACCTGATCAAGACCGCCAGCGCCCAGACGCTCGGCGCCCTTGGCGGCATCCTGAAGAAAGGCGCGGACCACGCCGCCGCCGTCAAGGCGCCGGAAGAAGTGTTCCTCAATTTCCGCCTCTACCCCGATATGTTCCCGCTCACGCGCCAGGTGCAGATCGCCTGCGACAGCCTCGCCCGCGGCGCGGCCCGCCTCGCCGGCACGGAGCTTCCCGCCTTCCCCGACGTGGAAACCACCTTCGCCCAGCTGGCCGAACGCGCCGCGCGCTCCAACGCCTATGTGCAGGCCGCCTCATCCGAAGCGATCGACGCCCGCGCCGACACCATCGTGAACATCCCCATCGGCGGCGGCCAGGAACTCCCGATGACGTGCGCCGCCTATCTGCAGGGCTGGGTCTTCCCCAACCTCTATTTCCACACCACGACGGCCTACAACATCCTCCGCCACAACGGCGTCCACCTCGGCAAGAAGGACTTCCTCCGCCCGCCGGGCTGAGACCTCGCCAGTCCCATCGCCGATAGAGACCCCCACCTGTCCGCCCCCTAAGAACGGGGCGGGACCATGTTGCGAGAACTTGCCTCACTTTGAAGGACGGTGATGCAACGGGGTTCCGCCCCGTTCTTAGGGGGCGGACAGGTGGGGGTCTGGTTCGACGGGCGCGCTGTCGCCGGCTCAAGAACCGGACTGTCAGAACCGCCCCTTGGTCTTGAACCCGCCGCCGCCAAAGCTGCCGCGTGTCTTGAACCCGCCGCTTCCGCTCGAACCACCAGAGCCACCGCTCCATCCGCCGCCGCCCCAGCGGCTTCCGCGCGTCGCCGCCTTGATGACTTCGCCGAGGATCACGCCCGCGACCACTTCGCCGACGCCCACATTGCGCCCGCGACGCGGCCCGCCGAAATAATCGTCGTCCTGCCGTGGCGCCTGTTTCACCGTCGCGCGGATCGCACGCCACAGCCCGTGAGCATCCGGCGAAGGCCCCTTGCCATAGGCCTCCAGCGCCGCCTCGAACGCACCGCGCAGGATCATCACATACGGGCTGTCCAGCCCCGCTTCCTTGAACTGCCGGCGCACCTGCTCCAGCGCATCCGCCCCCGCGCGCCGCCGCGCCGGCAGGGCCTCGACGCTGCGCGCATTCACCTCCATCTGCAGCTCTTCCGTGCGCAGCTTCACCAGCGCCTCGACGATGCGATCATCGTCCAGCGTCGTGGTCTCGGCCGCCAGCACTTTGAGGTCCGGGAAGCTCGCCTTCACCAGACCCTCCTCGATCACGCGGCGCGCCTGCTCCTGCGGGCCCGTGTCGCCGCTGGCCGCTTTCTCCTGCTGTTCGCGCAGCTTCGCGTGCTTCGACTCCGCCTCGGCCAGCAGGTAGTCGAGCCCCTTCAGCTTCTCCTTCGCCTGCGTCAGCTCCGCCGAAAGCTTGCCCGCGCCGCGCGCCTCCAGCGCCTGCGCCTCGAAGCGCTCGATCGCCGCCTGCGCCTCGGCCTCCTCCAGCCGCATCGTCGCCAGATGCTCGGCGATGCGATCGGGCAACTCGGTCAGCCGCGCATAGTTGAGATACGCTTCGTCATATCTGCAAAGCCGCGCGACCCAGCCGTCCAGCATCCGCGACAGGCCGCCCTTCTTGTATTCAGGCCGCCGGAACTTGCGCTCCCACAGATACGAGAACAGCGGATCGGTCTCGTAGGGCTTGCCCTTCTCGACGCGATCCGTCTTCGCCAGCTCCAGCTTCTGCTCGGCGCGGATGGCCACAGCGCGCGATTCCTCGAACGCTTCCTTCAGCGCGAGATAGGCCGGGTCCGCGTGCACAGCCGCCTCGGTGTCCGCCACCAACGTCTCGTAGGCCTTCAGCGCCGCATCGACGCCCGCCTCGCCCGCGCGCCGGTTGGCCTCCGCGTCTTTCAGCGCATCGTCCGCCACCTCGACCTCGCCGTCGATACGCGCAACGAAAGCCGAATGCGCGTCCAGCAGTTTCGCCGCCGCCCGCTCCGCCACGTTCAGCGTCTCGTCCGCGCCCGCCTTGATGACATCCAGCCGCATCGCCGCCAACTCGCGATAGCCCTCGGCCCGCAGCCGCGCCAAATCCGTCCGCCGCCGCGAATGCCCGTCGGCCCCGCGCACCGCCTCGTCGAACGCCGCACGCGCGCCCGCCGTCAGCGTATCCAGCCGGTGCAGGGCGTCGCGGCCCGTGATGAGATCGTCATACCCAGCCATCAGCCGCCCAGGTCCGTGATTGCGCCGCCAGGAACCGGCGTTTCGAACTGCGGCTCAAGCTCGCCGCGCTGCTTGAAGCCCAGCACATCATTGGCGATCACGCCGCCCGAACTCTGCTTCTCCGCGCGCACGCGATCGAATGTCGCCTCCGAAACACGCTGCCCCCAGATGTTCACGCGCTCGGTCTTCTCCGTCTCGATGCTTTCGATCGGCACCGTCAGCACACGCCCGCCCGGCGCCACCGCCTCGACCACGAGATAATAGTTCAGCGCGTTGGGCGCTTCGTCGGACCCACGGATCAGTCCCGTATCCCTGCCCGGCCGCGAGACGATGCGGATCTCGTACTCCTGCGCCAGCCTCTCCGTCATGCCTTTCAGCGTCGCCAGCTGCGTCTTCGCCGCGCCACGATCGCCATTGGCCACCGCGCGCTGCCCCTCCGCCGCGATGCTCCCCAGCTGCGCATCCACCGCCGGATCGATCGCCAGGTCCTGCCCCTCTTTCAGCACGCGCGAAATCTCGGCCGGCATGCCCTGCCATTCCGCATTCATCGGCCCGAACACGAACAGCTGGAAGCCCACCACAATCGCCGCCAGCGCGCCCATCCCCGCCAGCGTCTGCGGCAGCCACTTCTTCCGGCTCACATACGCCTTCGCCAGCTTCACCGAGAACGTGTCCGCCGGCGGCTTGTAGACGAAGCGCTGCTCGGCCAGCGCCTTCACGCCGTCCTTGAGAATCCGCTCGGGCACCTCGATGCCCTGCGCGCCATAGATTTCCTTCAGCCGCGCAACCAGCTGTTCCTCGCGCGCGTCCTCGTTGAGCTCCATGTCCACGATGCGCGTGCGATGGCGCAGCGTGTCCACCACATCCATCGCCAGCATCACGTCATCGAGCTTGCGGGGCTCGTCCGCAACGGCCGAAGCCGTCACGGACGCGCGCGCCGGAACTGTCGTCTCGCTCATGCCCAAACGTCGATCATGAGGTCCTGACCGTCAGGGCCGCCGCCGCGCCCTGTTCGACCAGCAGCGCGAGGCGCTTCTTGCCGTCCTCGACCGCATCGCGGATCTCGGCCGAGTTCTGCGTCGCCAGCTTGCGCATCTCGGCGATGATGCCGATCGAACGCTCCTGATACGTCACGACGGAATCCACCAGCTTCTTCACGGCCGCCGCCGAAATCGTCGGGCCATACCCGGCTTTGAGCGCCGCTTCCTGCACCTTGCCGCCGATTTCGGCCAGCACTTCCAGCGACTGGTCCACGCCCTTCTTCATCGACTCCAGCGTCTGGGTCGATTCATGCAGGCCGTGCATCCCCGTGAACGTCGCCGACAGCGCCGTCAGCACAACCTCGTTCGTGCCGAAGAACGAGACGGACTGCGCATAGATGCGCTCCTTCGCGTTGGTCGTCTGCACCAGCCGCGCCATGATGACTTCCGACGTGTTGTAGCCAACCGTCAGGTTGTCCGAGAGGTCTTTCGAAATCTGATAGCGCTTCTCTTCCGCCTGCAGCCGGCGCAACTCCTCGTCACGCGCCAGCTCCAGCTTCGACCGCTCAGCCGGCTCCTCGCCCGTATACGCCGTCACCGCCTCCGACGCCGCCGTCATCTTCGCCTTGGCTTCTTCCAGCTTGCCTTCCGCCGTCTTCAGCACTTCGAGCGCCAGCACTTCCGACTGCTTCATCGCGCCCCGGAAATCCATGTACGCTTCGAGGATCAGGAATTCCTTCTCGATCTGCGTCCGCGTGTCCTTCTGCACATCGACATAGATGTCCTTGATCTTGTCGAAGCGCTGGGCGATGTCGCCGCGCGTCATCTTCATCCACATATTGCCCAGCCGCTCCATCGTGGAGATCTTGCCGTCGGCATATTGCTCGACGAGACTCTTGGCGTCGTCGCGGATCGTGTTGAAGGCGGTGGTGATCTGCTCGTAGCGCTCGCCCACCTTGATCGCCGAGATATGCTCGCGCACCACCTCGTTGAACGTCGACGCCTGGTCCAGCGTGCGCGCGATCGTCGTCACCTTGTCAGGCGACAGCTCGGTGATCTGGTTGAGCAGCGCCACAACCGGCGCCGGATCGCCCGCCTTCTCGGGAAACAGCCCCAGCTTGCGAAGGCTTCCAACGGCCTTGTCGAGATACTGAAGCGCTGTGGGGCTGCCCGCCATCTTGTCGTCTCCCTTTGATCGCGCCCCATTTCGCCGGGGAAGAAGCAAGGCGGCGCGCATCAGGGAATACGTGCCCTCTTCCGCCCGGATCGCAAGATACCGGCCGCAGAATTTTTTCGAAAATCGATATCAACCGGCGTCGGATGCCGTCATAAGGGTGACGACAACGAGAGGACGAACCCATGAAACTGGCGAATATCGGCATAGCGTTTCTCGCCCTTTCCGCCTGCGCGGCGCCAGGCATCGCGCCTGCGCCGCCATCGGCGACGCCGCAGCAACTGCACGCCGCCGTCGCCGCCTACGCGCAGCCCGCACACGAAGGCCGCCTTGAAACGCTCAAGACACAGCTCACCGCAGCCGGCCTTGCCTACACGGTGGAAAGCTTCGAAGGTCGCCGCTCGCCCGACAAGACCGGCCACAACGTCGTCGTCCGCCTCGGCCCGGCCACCGGGAAAGAAATCCTGATCACCGCCCACTACGACGCCGTCGTGCTGAAAGACGGCAAGCTCGCCGACGGCGCCGTCGACAACGCCGCCTCCGTCGTCGCCATGATCGAGACCGCGCGCCGCCTCGATGGCCGCACGAAACATCCCGTCCGCCTCATCCTGTTCGACCAGGAAGAACTCGGCCTCGTCGGCGCGCAGGCATGGATCAAGGCGCACGGCATCGACAACGTCGCCGCCGTCATCAACGCAGACGTCAACGGCAATGGCGACACGCTGATGTACGGCCTCAACAACGGCGCCCAGTCCGCCTTCATGCTGGACGCCGTGAAAGCCGTCTGTGCCGAGCGCCAACTCTCCTGCCTCGACTTCCCCCAATACCCGCCCAGCGACGACCGCGCCTTCTCCGCCGCCGGCGCGCCCGTGGTCTCCCTCGGCCACCAGCCCAAAGCCGAAGCCGAAAAAATGCGCGCCTTCCTCCTGAACCCGCCCACCTCCGCGCCAGACCCGTCCGCAATCCCCGCCGTCCTCGCCCTCATCCACACCCCCAACGACACCATCGCCCGCGTCGAAACCTCAACCCTGGCCCTCGCCGCCGACACATTCGAAGCGCTTGTGCTGAAAGTGGATGCGCAACTCGCGGACTGATCGCTTCAGCCGACAACCACCGGCTCCCGAAGGCATCATGCGACTGACCCGGTCTCCGCGCACCGAACACATCCTTCGAGATGCGCCCTGCGGGCGCCCTCAGGATGAGGCCGGTGAATGCTGAAACGGATCGACAC
>CAZGWV010000063.1:0-19255 GCA_964529555.1 uncultured Rhizobium sp. | reverse complement strand
TAAAGAGCGATGAATTGTAGAGCGTGTAAGCGACGCTGGACGCGCTGGCGCTGAAACCTGAAATCACAACCCGTTCGGAATCCACAATCCCGCGTTCGCTCAGTGTCCCGGCCGCATCCTCGAAGAAGTCCATGCCCTGCTGGACGCCTGTCGCTCCCATGCTGAGATTGACGCCGGACGCTTGGCGCACCGCCCAACTCGACATGTCGATGCACATGGCGGCGTAACCCTGTCCCGCAAGAACATGCTCCGGCACGTCGGCGCCCGAACCCCCGAGCAGGAAGCCACCGCAAGAGTAGGATGTGAGAACGAGCGGCAGGCGCGGGCGTTGTCCGGCCGGAAGCGCCAGCCATTCACGCGGAAGCACCAGATATCCATAGGTGGTCCCGCCCCAGCGGTCCCGCAGCGAGATCTTCTCGGATACGCCAAGCCGGTCCGGCGACAGGGCGGGGTTGGGGTCGAAAAGCGTGCGCGACTTTCCAGATTGGAGGTCGATACCCAGCACGCGCGGCGGCCGGTCGGCCGCGCTCGCCAGGCAGATGGCCTCTTCCGGCTTGCGCGCGCCCGGGACAAGCTTGCACGTCCCGGTGACGCCCGACACATGGGCGCCCAGCACACCCGGCCATTCAAAGACCAATCGCTCCCTGTCGGTGGACACGTCCCAGATGTGCAGGGATTCTGTGCCGAAGCTCACAGCCTGGAAAGCAATACCTTGCCCATCGGACGTCCAACCGACGAGCGCGATTCTGTCGGCCTCAACGCATACGGCATGGCGACAGATACCATGACGACCAGTGGTGTCGTCCCGCCAGGCCAGTACGCGACCCGAACGGGTTTGGAGCACGCCCTCGCTCTCGCTTGCGCCAGCAGCCTCCAGGCTCGCGGTTGCGTTTCCTGTCGGATTGCGCACCGGCTCAAGAGCTGCCGGATCGAATGGCTCGAATCCTCCGCGAACCCACCAGTCCGCGAAGCCCGAGGCATCTTCGGCAGATGCAGGCCCAAAGGCGCCGCCGTCTTGTTGACGTGTCACGACGCGGAGAGGGCGATCGCCAAGCAGCGTTCCCCTCCTCCAACTGCCATCGAGTGACGGCAGGTTGCGATAGGTCGCCATGCGACCATTGACCGGGAAATTCTGCACGACCCGGTAGCCCGGTATGATGGTCGAATCGACGAGGACGCCGCGCTCATACTCCCCCTGCTCGGCCGCAACAATCTCAGCACGCGTTGCGCCTTCTATCGCAACATGCAGCGTCCCGCTCGGCTCCAGGTCGAAGCCCTGAACATCCGCATCGAAGCTCGTGACCTGCTCGCGGTGCTTGCCGTCCGCGCTGATTCGCCAGACCTGCGCCTGGCCGTCCCGGAGACCGCGATAGTAGACCCAGGCGCTATCGCTGGACCATTGCGGCGCGATCGTGTCGAGGCCGCCATTCACATTCCAGAACGGCTCGCCGGCATCGCCGAGATGGCGGACCTCACCAGTGGCGAGGCTGATCAGACGCCAGGTCAGCTCCGTCGTATTGTTTGCGAGGCTCCGACTGTCGACGCGAACGAGAGCCGTCTGTCCGTCTGGAGAGAGTGTGAGGGCGGACAGCTCCCGCACCTCCACCAGTTCTCGCGTCGTAACCGGCTGAGGGACGGCCGCAGGCAAGGTCTGCTGCGCAACTGCAGCACAAGCGTTCACCGCAAACAGCGCCAGCATGGCAAGCAAAGCACTGCCGATCCCGTATCCTGCGGGATCTGCATCTTGCCGTCGTCTGCGTCCGCGACCTGAGCAGGAGCGCATCACCATTTCTTGGCAACGCTGAACAGGATGAAGCGACCCAGGGGATTGGCATTCACGGGGTCAAACCCGATGGGCGCGAGGATGGCCTGGTTGGACCCATCTCCCAGAAAGGGCGGTTCCTCGTCCAGCAGGTTCTGGACACTCAGGGAGAGTCGTACGCCGTCGTCAGCGGCGGCGCCATCCGCTCGCAAGTCGTATCCGATATTGAGATCGACAGTGGTCCAGCTTTTGACGGCAGGGTTTCCGGTGACCCAGGGATTGGAATAGTCATCGACATAGTTGACGCCCAGCGTCGCCTGCACGGGTCCGTTGCTCCAGCCAGCCGAGAACCGGCCACGCCAGTCTGGCGGCGCGCCCGGAATGTCGGTTGCGGTGCGAGCAGGCGCACTGGGTGAAGACTGCTGCTTGTAGTCGAGGATACGCGTCACGTTCGCGGCCAGACTGACGTCACCCCATTCGGTCGCGAATGACTGGCTCACCGACACATCGAAGCCGTCCTGCCGGGACAGCGCCAAATTCCGCAACCGGACATCATAGATCCAGAGGTTCGGAAGCGCGAACAGCGCGGCGGACGCAGCCTGGGGATCTGACAGGTCGATCCCGGACGTGTTGAGGTTGGCAAAAAGGGGCGACGCCCGCAGGCCTTCCTCGATGAAGGCAGCGGAAGGCGGGCGATAGATGACGTCAGGCACGAGACTCGTATTGTCAAAAGGGTTGAGGCCGCCGGTGGGGGCGGCGGCGATGCGATCCGTGTAGTCGATACTGTAATAGGTGCCGCTGAGCCTGAAGCCCGGCATCGCCGCCGGCTCGACGTCGAAGCCAAGCGTATAGGTCTCGGCGGTCTCTGGTTTCAGATCGGGCTCCGGGTAGGCGACGATTGCCATCACATAGGCAGGCGACCCGTCGACCGGCAGGTCGAAAATATAGTGGGCGCCCGACGTGCGGTCGAGCTGTGTCAGGGACGGTGCGCGAAACGAGCGACCATATGTGCCGCGCAGATTCAGGTCCTCGCTGGGGGACCAGAGCAAACCGACTTTCGGATCGACGGAGCTTCCAAAGTCCTGGTCGATCCCAGGCTCGCTCGTATCCCTGTAGTCCGTGTAGCGCGCCGCAAGACTCAGCTCCAACTTGCGCACGAAGGGAATATCGAGTTCCGGAGACGCCAGGGGCAGGAAGACCTCGCTGAAACCATAGAGGGTCTGGCGCCCGAGTTCGCCGGCGCTCTGGGCGTTCGTAACCGCGCTGATGCCCTCAAACGTCTCGTCCAGCACGCCGGCGCCGACAGAAAAGCGGGCCGCCCCTCCCGGAAGATCGAAGAGAACGCCCTCCAGCTTGGCGACCGCGTCGAGGGACGATCCCAGCGTACTGAAATCTGAGAAAGTCGGCGGAGGTGTTGGGACCTGATTGAAGTAGACAGACGCCCGCTCGCCTTCAACGTCTGTCCGTGAATAGGAGACATCCACGCTCGCCATGAGATCGTCGGTCAGGTCATAGACGCCGCCCAGGGTTCCGAACGCCTGCTGGGTCGTGCTCCCATAGCTGTTGAAGGTGGAGAAGGACTCGAAGCCCGGAAACGGCAAGGTGTAGCTATTCTTCACCTTGCGCCACGCATAGCCTGCGTCGAGCCCGATCCGCAGCTGGCTCGTGACGTCGTGTTGCAGCGTGGTGAAGACATTGTGCCGGATGTCATTCGGCGTGAGCGTGCCCTCCCCGGCGGGCGCTGAATAATCCCGCTCGCTGCGCTCCAGCGCGGAGGCTGAGTGATAGTTGTAGGCGATGAGGCCTGAGCCTCCCTCCCAGCTTCCCCCCAGGCTCTGGCTGAACCCGCCCTGCTTCATGCCGCCATCGGTCACGCCGCCGATGGAAGCTCGCGTTTCGGCGCCCTCGAAATCCTTCTTCAGGACAAAGTTGACGACGCCGCCGATCGCATCCGACCCATAGATGGCCGAGGCGCCGTCGGTCAGGATTTCGACGCGCTCGATCGCGCTTGCAGGAATGAGGGAGATATCGACGCTCTGGCCGCTGTTCGAGTTCGCCAGCCTGCGGCCATTCAGGAGCGTGAGTGTCGTGCCAACGCCAAGGCCGCGAAGGTCTGCGGAGGTCACACCGTTGGGATTGCTGGCATCCACCGTCGATCCGGCCGCATACTGCGAGAAAGTCCCGAGATTCTGCGGCACCTTGGCGATGAACTGCTCCATCGTCGTCGCGCCGGTGCGCGCAATATCGTCTGCGGTGTAGATCGTGACCGGAGACGATGTGGGATAGACGCCCGAGATGGTCGTGCCCGTGACGATGATCCTGTCTGTCTCCTGCAAGGCCAGTTCCCGTGCTATTGGCGCTGGCCGCTCCGGCTGAAGCCGCGCGTCGTCTCGCGCGACGATGCGAACGGCCGTCGGGTTGACGAACTCCGCACGCAGGCCGCTTCCCGCCAATAGACGCGCGAAGGCGTCGTTCGCACTCAAGTCGCCCTTTACGGCAGGCGCGGTCCTGCCATTCACGAGGGATGTCGGCGCCAGCACGGACAGGTTTGCCTGCCGGCCAAGTTCGAGCAGGGCTGACGACAGAGGCTGGGGCGCAATGTCGAAACTGAATCGCTGTTCCTGGGCATAGGCTGGCTGCAGGCTTGCCGCGAGAAGGACGGCGGCGCTGGCTGACAGCCCGGTTTTCCAGAAACTGGTGCGACGCTCGCGACCCGACACCTGAAGATTTTTCATCCCGCCCTCATTCGCATGACGTAAATATGTCGTGCGGGATCGGTCTCACCCTACCTGCCATGCTTGCCGAAATATGCGGACGCCGGAGGCGGGGAGATCGCGCCATCGCCCTGCCGACGCCGCTACCAGGTTCGTGGCTTGCCTTTTCGGCCGCCACGAAAGAGTTGGCGGCTCTCGATCATGCGCCATGTCGCCTGCTCCGGACTTTCCGCATCGAGCCGTCCATAGGCCTTCTGGCGAAGCGTCCTGACGGTCGAGACTTTGACCCCGATCTTTCGGGCGACAATGCTTGGCCGCTCGCCGAACACCGCCGCCCGATAGAGCACTTCATGCTCGCGGGTGGTGATGCGATCGGCTCCGCTGATCTGGGGCCGCTGGAGGAACTGCACCTGCTGGAAGGCGTAGTTGGCGATCCGCATGCAGACGCGAATCTGGTCAGCCTCGAGCGGCTCTTCCGCCGCGATCGAGCAGGACGCGCCGACAAGCGGCGAGCGCACCAGTTTGGTCGCCGCGTGCCCGCGAATCAGTTGCCGGAGTTTTGCCAGCCATGTCCGCTGATCCTTGCTGAGCGTCGATAGCCACAGCGGAGAGGACCAGTCGAGGACGCCGTCACCCTGCTCCACCGCTTCGAAGAGCGGATTCGGGGCAAACCCGTGTCCCCCTTCGAACAGGTGGTCGATGGCGCGCTCCGGCCAGTTGTGCGCGTAGACGCCCAGGCTTCCAATGTCGGCAGGCGGTGCGTGGGTCAGCAGCGCAAATGAACCGACGCCGAGGGAAGTCAGGGCTCGGCCAAGGTGCTCGCGGACCGCGCGCACCGTTTGCGCCTCCTCAACGTCCTCGACAAAGGTCCAGTACCTGCTGCGCATTCAGGCAGTCGTCCGCGCAACGCGCGTGACCCTGCACACAGTAAAATCGGTACGACTACGCCGACAATCTTGCGCCATGCTCCCCCCATCGATCAGCCTATCAGCGATCTCGACCATGCGTAGGTCATCATCGACCCGGCACTCAACCCAAAATGTCCCGTTTTCGACAACGGCGCGGGCTGGACCGCCGCCCAGCATCCTTATGACCGCCTCCTGCTGCATTATCCGTCAAAGGCCCCTGCCTGTCGGTCCGGCTGACCGGCAAGCGCAGGCGCTGGATCCCCGCGCCTTCGCCACAACTGCCCATATCGGCCGTCGGCTGCGACAAGCGCGGCATGTGCGCCCTGCTCGACCAGACGGCCGTGATCAAGGACGAGAATCCGGTGTGCGCGCGCGGCCAGTTCAAGCCGGTGCGTGACGACAAAACAGGTCCTGCCCTGTGCTGCAGACAGGATTGCGTCGGCGACACATTTGCCTGTCGCCGGGTCGAGCGCCGATGTCGGCTCGTCGCACGCCAGTATTGGCGCCTCCCTGAGTAGCGCTCTGGCGATGGCAACGCGCTGCCTCTCGCCGCCCGAGAGGGCCTGCCCTCTCTCGCCGACGGACGAGTCGAGACCATCGGGGAGCCGTCTGACAACATCCCGGAGACGAGCCGCGTCCAAAACATTGGCCAGTTGATCCGGACTGGCGTTCGGCCGGGCGAACAGGAGGTTTTCCCTCAACGTGGTGTTGAGCAGCACGGCGTCCTGGCCGACGACGGCGATGCTGCGGCGAAGCGCTGCAAGGTCCCAATCCTGCGTCGCAACACCATCGACCAGGACACGGCCGGCATCAGGGTCTCGGTAGCGCAAGAGCAGGCGGAGCAGCGAGGACTTTCCCGCGCCCGATGGCCCGACGACCGCCACGATTTCTCCGGCGGCGATCTCGAACGTGACAGATGTCAGCGCCGGAGGACGGCCGGCACCGTAGGCGAGCGTGACGTCTTCGAAGCGGACGGCCAGTGCAGGAGCGGCGCCGGCGGCGACACGTACCGGGGATGCGGGCGCCCCGCTGACAAGAGTCTCGGGAGTTGTGCGCAGAACTGTCTTCCATGCGTCGAAATACTTCGTCGCCTGCGCAAGATCCTGCAGAGCGAATCCGGCCGCCTCCAACGGCGCCAGGATCTGGATCATATAGGCGGTCAGTAGAACGAGATTGCCGATCATGCGTTGCTCGCCAGATGATCCGGCCAGAACGAGGGCGAGCATGGCGGCCGAGCTTGCAACGAAAACCAGGGCAACGAGGACGCCCACAGCCGCACGCCGGAGATGGGACCGCCGCCAGTGAGACGCGGATTCGCCGATCAGCTTCTCATACTCACTACACAGGCGCTCTTCGGCGCCGAAATTCTTGACGGCGTCGATGCTCGCCAGGGCATCGCCAAACACGCCGCCAGCGCACGCCTCCGCCTCAACTGCGCCGGCGGCAGGCTTGCCCTGCCAGCGAGCCGCCAGTGCAAATATCAGCGCATAGAGCGCGGCGGTTGCAGCGATGATCGAGGCGGCGGCGATGCTTGTGACATTCGCCACGACCAGCACCATGACGCCGATCTGCGCGGCGACGGGAAGCAGCGTCGTCGTCAGATGGAGCAGGACAAGCCGCGCGCCATGCAAGGCCGTCGCATTCGCCTGCCAGATCCAGCCCGCCCGCCGGTCGAGATGAAACGACATCGGCAAGCGCAAGATATGCCGGAAATTTCCCGCGCTCAGCCTTTGCTGAAGGCGCTGCTCGCCAACCGCAAACAGATAGGCTTGCCCCTGCCCGGCCAGGCGCCCCGCAAGAAGCGCCGCGAGATAGGCTGCCGCGAGAATGGCGGTCGCCCCCGAGGATCGCCCTTCCGCGATTCCATCGACCAGGTATTTCAGGGAGAGCGGCGTCAGCGCGCCAATTCCCGCGCCGGTGACGCCCAGCAGCATGGCCGCGACAATTCGCAAGCGTACCGTTCGGTCCGCTGCACCCAATAGCGCGTCTACAAGAGTTGCCTTGTGCTGCTTGGCCATCGCGTCCCGTTCATGCGCGGCCAACAACACGGAGCCTCAACGGATCCTGGCAGGTCGAATCGTCTCCGGTGCGAGGCCTCTTCAACGTGGACTTTAGACGTCGTCAGAAACGTCGGCGTCGCCAGAATGATGACGATTTGCGCAACCGCACCTGTCACGCTCGTGCGACGGGGGGCTTTGTGAATGGCAGACCAGGGTTCGCCAGGACTTCCGCAGGCCGGAATTCGCGCCGCCCGCCGCTGCCGCCATGGCCGGGGTTCGCGGACAATGACCGACATCCCCGCATCCGAGCGCGCCTACCGCTACATCAAGGACGCAATCCTGGGCGGGCAACTCCGCTCCACAACGCTGGACATCCGCAAGATTGGGGACCGCCTCCGAATGAGCGCCACGCCTGTCCGCGAAGCGCTCGCGAGATTGCATTCCGAACGTCTGGTGCGGTTCGCTCCCCACCAGGGCTATACGCTCGTGCGGCTTTCCGCCGATCGGCTGGAAAACCTCTACGACCTGAGCGGCCTGTTGATCGATGTGTGCCTGCGTCGCGCAGCCGAAGCCTCCAGTTCTGGTCCCGAGCCAGACACTTCAGGTCCGACACACCTGGACTACGCGGTCGCCCTCACCGACATCCTGCAAAAGATTGCAGCGGTTCAGCCCAATCCAGAACTCACGGCCCAGGTCAGCGCAGTGAATGACCGTCTCTTCCGGTCGCGCAAGGCCGAGCCCCGGGTCTTTCCAGACGCCAGCAGCGAGGTACTCGGCCTCAAAACGATGTGGATCGATCGCAACTTTGACGGCTTGCGGGTCCGACTCGGCTCCCTTCATCGCACACGGGCCAACGCGGCGGATGCAATTGTGCGCGTTCTGGATGCGGCGGCCGATGAAGATTGACCTCGCACGCGTCTCACGACTTCCAGACATGCCGACGGCGAAAGGCGAGCGCCGCCGCTCACAGGCGGCGGCGCTCAAGACCAAGCCGTCCGCTGCTCGAAGAGCGTCCGAACGGTCCTGCGGCATTGAGGCGGCAGTCAGGTTGGGGGTCAGGCCGCCTCATCCTAATAGTCGCGCATCCGCGCCTTCGCCCTACCCCGCCCACCTCAATACCTTCGCAACCACCGGCTGAGGTATGTCCATGACCAGGACGCGGGTTCGCCTCGACAAGACGGATCACGAGATCCTCTCGCTGTTGGGGCAGGATGCACGCCTGAAGAACAAGGAGTTGGCGCAACGCATCGGCCTCGCGCCCAGCACCTGCCTCGCACGGGTTCGGCGGCTTGAGCGGTACGGCTACATTGTCGGCTATCGTGCGATCGTGGCGCGCTCCGGACGAGGCGCGCGTCTCGAAGGATGGGCCGACATCCGGTTTGCCCAGATGACGCCGGAGCTCACACGCCAGTTTGCGCGTCTTGTGGAGGACGCGCCTGAAATCGTCGAGGCGCATCGCATCGCCGGTCGATCCGATTATGTCATCCGGTTCTGCGGCGGCGACATGTCGGCATGGAATACCTTTCGAGAAAACCTCGAAGCGCTTGGATGCGAAGCGGAAGCACGCTTCAGTCTCCTGGTGGAAGCGGTCAAATAGCTCGCTTTTGTTTTGCTAGCTGCATCGACCGCCCGTGACATCCGTCTAGAAGCGCAGCGCCTTGGCCAGATCCTGGTGCTCGAATGCCGTCAGCATACGCTCGCTCTCGCGCGCCCGCGCGCCTTGCGCCTCTGCTACGTCCCGCCATGTACGCGTTGCTTCCGCCACCTGTTTGACAATTGCCTTGGCCTCCCGATGCGCCAAACCGAAAAATTCCGCGACGCTTACGACGAGGTCGATATCGCACGTGCCGTCGTCGAGACTGATGTTGGTCGTGAGAATACGCTGCCGTACATCTTGAGGCACTGGGTTGACGTCGTACACAGGAGACAGTTTCCAGCCAGCCCCGCCAACCCTCAGGAAGCCGTGATTGCGAAGGTGATCGTCGACATTCGACACCAGCACGTTGAACGCCATGCGGCGGAAGAGTTCTGCGGCGTCCGATCCGGCGTTTGCGCCATGCTCGGTGAGCACGTCGACCAGTTCGGGGTAGCTCGCACGCTGGCCATCGACAAGCCCCATTATTGACAAGGCGGACAGGAAGGGAATCCGGGTCGAAAGCGTCCTGTCGAACCGGCGCGACAGCAGGATGGGTTTTTTCATGACCCGCAGAAGTTCGAATTCCGGTGTTTCGATGCCTGCCCTCCTCGCAAGCGTCAGGGCAATCGCCTCCCAGAGTTCGATGCTGTATTCGTCGGTCTCCTTTGGAAATTTGGCGATCGACAGGCGGCCGTGCTGATCGATGACGGATGCCTTTGGTCGAGCCCCGCCGAGCGAAGACCCTGGCGCGAAGATAAGTTGGAGATCTTCGTCTGTTTCTTCGTCGCGCAGGATGCGCTCTGTCACCCCTAGCAGGCGGCCGAGTTCCAGCATCCCGGGAACACCCTGCTGACGCGCCGCCTGAAAGGTGCTCTCCCCTGCGTATCTGAACCGCAAGGCGCCCAGCCGGGAGATATCCTCGACACCCAGAAGGTAGTCCGCATCCTGCAGGGTTCGGACTGCGCGTCCCTCGCGTTCGGCGCGCCGGCGCTCCGCGCGCCGCATCAGGCTCTTGCCCCACGTGTCAGGAGCTGAGTCGCCAATGGAGCCGAAGAGCGTACGGCCATCTGGGGGCGAGAACACACCGCGTCCGCGCCGAAGCGCTGGCTCCAACGGGAAAGCGGCGTCATCGGCAAGCCAGTCTGCATGATATTCGAACGTCGTCGCCTCGCCGCCGCGGCGGGCCTGCCGGCGCAGCGTGCCGACGCGCTTGAGTATCCCTTCAAGCTCGATGTGGACTTCGATGTCGCTCATGAGTCACGCTGAGCCGCTGCGCGAGGGCGGCGCAACCTGACGCGCTGGGGAAGATCTTCGGCAGTGGACGCAAGTCCGACCTCGTCCTGCGCTGGCGCGGCGAGCTCGCCCAACCCCTCCAGCAATCCAAGCGCCTGCAGAACGGCGGCATAGGCGCCCATGCTGACCCCGTGGTCGCCGTTTTCGACACGGCGAAGCGTCGGCCGGGAGGTGAACGCCCTCTCGGCCACGATTTCTGCGGGCAGACTTCGCCTCCGCCGCGCGTCGCGAATATCCGCCCCGAGCTTCTTGAGGGCGCGGCGGACAGCCATGGATGGTCGATGAGGTGTCGGCATAATGGCAACATCGCTTTCCACTAAACAGGTTTAATGTAACACGATCTTTTCGTTAAATCTACTCTCGATGCCCCTTGCAACCCTCGAACGCTGGTTTGGCCGCGCAGGCCGAAAACACCGCCAGCAGCCAACGTAACAGCGCCTGCTCTCACGGGAGCCGATTCGTCGCGAACGTCGCCTTCAAGCCGGACCACCCTCTTGGTCTCGATGGGCCAGCGCAAAGTATTGCGATGCGGGTACCAGATTCCTGGCGCGGCGTGGATCAAAACCAGACACTCCAAAACGTCCGGTGAGACACACGCCGAATACAATTCGGGAAAGACCGCCAAAAATTCTGTCCCGTTCAACGGCGCCGAATTCTCGCTTGCGCACGACCGGCAACGGTCTTGCGCCTCGTCACTCACGCAAGGAGGACGAGCGTGGGTACGGGAGCCATCCATCTCAAACAAAGGCCAGCCACCGCAACACCGCGGGCTGGATCGGCGCGTCGGCGCCGCACCGGCGTTTGTCTCGCACTCACGTTCGCAGGCGCCGCATTCGGGCTGCTTTCGCTTCAACCCCTCCAGCCTGTTCTTGTCTGGAACCACACCGAGAGCGTGTCCATCGGGCTCTACAGCATCGAGCGCACGACACCTGTCAGGGGCGACGTCGTCGTCATTGCCCCGACCGGCGCCTTGCAGGCGACACTTGCTGACTACGGCGTCCTGCCCGCCGGCCGACTGCTGTTGAAAAAACTCGCTGCAGCAAGCGGCGATACTGTGTGCCGGCGCGGCGTGTCGATCACGATCAACGACGTGGCGGTGGCGACCGCAAAGATCAGGACAACCGGCGGACGCGCCCTGCCTCAATGGACGGGATGTCGAACGCTCGGCGCTGATGACGTCGTCGTCCTGACCTCGCATGGAGGTTCGTTCGACAGCCGGTATCTGGGCCCCATCAGCGCCAGCCAGATCGTGGGTGTCGCACACCCGCTCGTCACCCTGCCCGCGTCAGGCCCATTTTCCGGGGAGACGCCGTGATGGGGGCGGGACGGGTCTATTGGGGCCAGATCGTCGTTGTGCTCTGCGCCGTCCTCGCAAGCGCGGCGGCGGCAACGCAGTGGACCGCTGACGCGCTCGGACATCAGCCGCAACTTGGTCCCGCCGACGCCGTGCTGTTCGGGTATCCGCTCTATGCGCCGTGGAAGTTTCTGATCTGGTGGTATCATTACGACGCCTATGCGCGTGACATCTTCCAGACCGGCGGCTTCATCTTTCTTGCCGGCGCAGGGCTCGCCGTCGTCACGGCATTCGCCTTCTCGCTGTGGCGGTCGCGCGAAGCCAAGAATTCCGACACCTATGGCAGTGCGCGCTGGGCCACGGCGCGCGACATTCGCCGCCTCAATCTCACGCAAGGTGATGGCGTCATTCTCGGCGCCTGGCGCAACACCCTGCTGCGCCATGATGGCGATGATCATGTTCTTGTCGTCGCCCCCACCAATACCGGCAAGAGCGTCGGCGTCTCACTCCCGACCGGTCTTGTCTGGCGCCATTCCTATGTCGCGTTGGACCTCAAGGGCGAGAACTGGACCGTCACGGCCGGCCTGCGATCGACCTTTGGTCCGGCCTATCGCTTTGCGCCGACGGAAGCGGGCGCGCATCGTTACAATCCCCTGACCCAGATTCGCCGCGGCGAAGCGGAAGTCCGCGACGCCCAGGTGCTTGCCGACATGCTGGTCGACCCCGAGGGCGCGCTGCGTGAGCGAAGCCACTGGCAGCTGCGCGCCTTCGAACTCCTGGTCGCGGCCATCCTGTGGACGCTCTATGTCGAGGAGAAGAAGACGCTCTCCCGCCTTGGTGAATTGCTGGCCGATCCACGGCGGCCTGTCACCCATCTTCTCGAAGAGATGCTGCTGCGCCCGATCAAGGATGGCGCCCCCCACCCTGTCGTCGCCTCCGGCGCCCGCCAATTGCTCGACATGGCAGAGGCCGAGCGCTCCGGCGTGATCTCGACCGCCCTGGGATACCTCGCGCTTTACCGCGATCCAGTCCTCGCCCGTGCGACGGAAGTCTCCGACTTCGCCATCGCGGACATCATTACGGGCGCGCGGCCTGTCTCGCTCTACCTTGTGATACCGCCAGAAGAGATTTCACGGTTGAAGGCCCTGCTGCGGCTCGTCCTCAACCAGATCCTGAAGCGCCTCACCGAGATCGCCGCGGACCAGGATGGCAAGGGCCGGCGCGTCCTGCTGATGCTCGACGAATTCCCGCAGCTTGGACGGTTGGACTTCTTCGAGCACGCCCTCGCCTACATACGCGGATACCGCATCAAGGCCTGCCTGGTGGCGCAGTCGCTCAACCAGATCGCGCAGGCCTATGGCGAGCACTCGTCCATTCTCGACAACGCCCATGTGCGTGTCGCCTTCGCCTGCAATGACGAACGCACGGCCAAGCGCATTTCCGACATGCTGGGCGTCACCACCGAGACCCGCTCGCAGATGAACTATGCCGGCTCGCGCATGTCGCCCTGGCTTGGTCACACCATGGTGTCGCGCCAGGAAGTGCCGCGTCCGCTGCTCACGCCCGGTGAAGTGATGCAGCTGCCGCCGTCCGACGCCATCGTCCTGACGGGCGGGTCGCCGCCGATCCGGGCGCGCAAGGTGCGGTACTTCCAGGAGCCCGCATTCCGCCTGCGCGTGCGCCCTGCTCCCGAACTTCGTCCGCTGACCGGCAAGGGCGTTGCCACGGACTGGGACGGGCTCGCCGCTCCACCGATCGCGACCGCGCCTGTGGCCGGGCGCGCTGGCGCGCCGGGCGGCGGCGCCGGCCGGAGGTCCTCGAGCACCACACACCAGAAGGCATTCGATTTTGGTCCGGGGGCGCAGGCTGATCCGGCAGTGACACCCGCGCCGCCCGCCGCGCCTTCACCTGAGCCCGCCCCGGCTGATCCTGCGGCCGACCCGGCGCGCCTCCAGTTCGGCCTCGACGCTGACCTCTTCAACAGTTCCGGACGCTGACCATGGCCCGCACCAAGATCACTGCTTACGTTACGCCCGACGTCGCGGACGCGCTGAAACGCCTCGCCGCGATCACCGACCGCAGCATGTCGGACATCGTCGAGGACGCCATCTGCCGCCGCATGTCTGACACCGGGCGCGAGGCCGAGCACGCCGCGCTGGTTGCAAAGCTCGATCACCTGGCGCGCCGGCTGGGACGGATGGAAGCCGCCCAGGAAACCCATTTCGAGTTGAGCGCGCAAAGCGCCCGGTTTGCGATGAGCGTGGCGCCGGACATTCCCGAAGCCGAGCGCCAAGCGCTGAACGCAAGGGGCGGCGAGCGGTTGCGCAACCTGCTGGGGCTCATCGTGACGCGGCTTGCCGCGGGCCGCTCGACCTGGCGCGAGGCCATTGCGAACAGCCCCACCGGATCCGGCGAAGCTGCGCCCCTGAGCGAGGCGACGCAATGACCGCGCTTCCTTCCTCTTCTCCCGATCCATCCCGCGGCCTCGCCATGCTGGCGACCGCCCTGGGTCCGTCTGTCGCTGCCATGCTGGAAGCGCCGGACACGATCGAGGTGATCGCCAACCCTGACGGGCGGCTATGGCTGGAGCAGGCTGGCAAGGGCCGGATTGCGACACCTCATCGTCTTGAGGCGGCGGAAATCGAACGCGTCATCCGCCTGGTCGCCACGCTGACCGGCGGAGAAGCCAGCCGCGACAGGCCCATCGTTTCCGCAGAGTTGCCGCCGCGCGGCGAACGCTTCGAAGGCGTCCTGCCCCCGGTGGCGCGCGGACCTTGCTTCGCGATCCGCAAGCCGGCCGGCCGGGTCTTCACGCTCGACGACTATGTCGGGTCGGGCGTCGTCACCCTTGAGCAGGCGGCGGAGTTGCGCGCCGCTGTCGACAGACACGCCAACATCATCGTTGCCGGCGGGACAGGATCGGGCAAGACGACGCTCGCCAACGCGCTTTTGCACGAGATCGCCCGCCTCAATGAGCGCGTCGTGATCCTCGAAGACACGCGCGAATTGCAATGCGCAGCTGAAGATGTCGTGGCGCTGCGAACCCTGCCCGGCGCCGCCACGCTGTCCGATCTCGTTCGCTCCACGCTCCGCCTGCGGCCGGACCGCATTGTCGTCGGCGAAGTACGCGGCCCGGAAGCGCTTGATCTGCTGAAGGCCTGGAACACCGGCCACCCGGGCGGGATCGCAACCCTGCACGCCAACTCGGCGCAAGCGGTCCTGGCGCGGCTTGAACAGCTGACCATGGAGGTCTGCGAGACCCCGCCGCGCGCGCTGATCGCGGAAGCCATCGACCTCATTGTCTTCATTGAGCGCGGCGGGCCGGCTGGCCGCCGCATCCCGGAAATCTTCGCGCCGAAGGCACGCCTGCCCCACGCGCAAGAGCCCGCAGCGCGTGGGGCTGACGCGCAATCCACCATCAACAGGAGCAAGACATGAAACTTCACAGGACACTGCGCGTCTTGACGCGCCACTTCACCCATCTGGCGGGCCATAGCGCGACAATCGGCGCCGCCATCTTCCTCATGAGCGGGGCCGCTCATGCCGCCGTCGGCGGAGGCGCCGGCATGCCGTGGGAGGGGCCGCTGACCGCGGTGATGGATTCGATCACGGGTCCGGTCGCCCGGATCGTCGCCATCCTGATCATTGTCGCAACCGGCCTGACGCTGGCGTTCGGCGATGTCGGACAGGGCTTCAAGAAGCTGCTGCAGATCCTGTTCGGCCTCGCCATCGCATTCGCGGCCGCGAGCTTCTTCCTGCCGCTGGTCGGCGGCGGCGGCGCCCTCGTTTCATAAAGGAGACATGACATGCGCGATCCCCGCGATGCTCCAGGATTCCTGGCCCCGGTCCGGCAGGCGCTCACCGCACCCATTCTCATGGGCGGCGCGCCGCGGTCCTACGCCATCCTCAACGGAACGCTGGCGGCGATCATCGCCTTCGCCGGCCTCACCGTACCGGGGATTCTCCTGGGCGTCGCGGGACACGTGCTCGGCGTCTTTCTCGCCCGCCGCGATCCCGACGCCGTCGAAGTCCTGAAACGCGCAATGCGAATCCCGAACCGGCTTGAACACTAGGCCAACCCGAACACCGCGCCACAATTCACCGGACAGATCTCATGCTCAGCCTTGCACCCTATGCCCACACGCCGAACCGGCTGGAAGACTATCTTCCCTGGGCCATGCTGGTCGCTCCCGGCGTCGTCCTCAACAAGGACGGCTCCTTCCAGGCGACAGCCCGCTTCCGGGGACCAGATGTCCGGTCCTCGACGCCGGAAGAACTCGTCTCCTTCACCGCGCGCGCCAACAATGTCTTCCGCCGGCTCGGGCGCGGCTGGGCGATCTACCTGGAGGCGGAGCGCCGCGAGATCACGGACTATCCAGACGGCGCCTTTGAAGACGATCTCTCCCGGCTGATCGATTCCGAGCGCGCAGCGTCCTTCGAACAGGCCGGTTCGCAGTTCGAGACCTTCCATCACCTGACGCTGCAATGGACGCCTGAACCTGATTCCAGCCGGAAGGCCTCCGCCTTCTTCTTCGACATCGACCAGAAGCGGCAGATGCCGGTTGATCGGCGCGTGCGCGGCAAGGCCGGCCGTGACTGCGAGCGGGGCCTGCTCGATCGTCGCGTCGCCCGCGAGGCGCTGGAGAGTTTCGAGCGCAGCGCCGGCCATGCATTCGGCATGTTCGAAGGGATTGTCGCGGAGTTTCATCGGCTCAGTGACGATGAGACGTTGTCCTATCTGAAGCGACAGGTCTCTCCGCGTGCAACGCCGGTGCGCGCTCCCGCCGGGCCAGCGTTTCTCGACGGCTTCCTGTGCGACGCATCGCTGGTCGGAGGTGTCGCGCCCATGCTTGGCGAGAGGCATCTGCGCGTCCTCACCATCAAGGGATTTCCGCCCTTCACGCATCCTGGCGTGCTCGACGACCTCAACGCAGCCGCGATGACCTATCGCTGGATGACGCGGTATCTGTGTCTCGATCGCGATGAGTCGGAACGCGAACTCGTCAAATGGCGCCGCCTCTGGTTCTCCAAGCACAAGTCGATGGGCGCGCTGGTCAAGGAGATGCTGACCAAGGAAGCGGCGACCTTCGCCAATCCCGACGCGATCGCCAAGTCGGAGGAGGTCGATGACGCCCTGGCAGAACTGGGGTCCGAACAGATCGGCTTTGGCTTCCTGACCTCGACGCTGGTCGTGCTTGGCGCCACGGCCGGGGAAGCCGACGAAAAACTGCGCGCCGCCGAGCGCATCATCGCCTCGCGCGGCTTCGTCACGGTCGCAGAGACCCTCAATGCGGTCGAGGCCTGGCTCTCAAGCATCGCCGGACATGCATGGGCCAATGTCCGCCACCCCATGGTCTCGACCCTCAACCTGTCGCATGTCGCGCCGCTCGCGACGGCCTGGGCGGGAGACGCCCGCAACAGGCATCTCGACGCCCCCGCCCTCGCCGTTGCGCGGACGGACGGGTCAACGCCGTTCCGGCTCGATCTTCATGTCGGCGATGTCGGGCATACAATGGTCGTCGGTCCGACGGGCGCCGGCAAATCGGTGTTGCTCTCCTTCCTCGCCCTGCAATGGCGGCGCTTCCCGGCCTCGCAGGTCTTCGTCTTCGACAAGGGCGGCTCGGCGCGCGCCGCCCTCATCGGCATGGGCGGCGCTGCGATCGATCTCGGCGGCGACGGCGTGGCCGCGTTCCAACCCCTCGCCCGGATCGACAGCCCGCAGGGCCGCGCCGATGCGCTCAACTGGGTGATGACCATCCTCGCCCAGGAAGGTCTCTCCGATACGCCGGAGGTCAAGGAGCCGGTCTGGTCGGCGCTGGGAAGTCTTCGTTCCGCGCCACGCGAACAGCGTCACCTCACCGGCTTGCGCCTGCTCGTCCAGAACGCGGCGGTCCAGGCCGCGCTGCAACCCTATACGCAGGATGGCGCCATGGGGGGCGTCTTTGACGGCGCCGAGGACCGGCTTGAGCTTGCCGACATTGTCCTGTTCGAAATGGAAGAGATCATGGCGCGGCCAAAGGCGGCCGCTCCCGCCCTGATCCACCTGTTCGACCGGCTGGAAGAACGGTTCGACGGCAGGCCCACCCTGCTCGTCCTGGATGAAGCCTGGCTCTTTCTCGACTCTCCGATCTTCGCCGCGCGCATCCGCGAATGGTTGAAGACGCTGCGCAAGAAGAATGTCGCCGTCGTCTTCGCGACCCAGTCGCTTGCCGACATCGCGGAGAGCGCAATCGCGCCAGCGCTCATCGAGTCCTGCCCCACTCGCATCTACCTACCCAACGAGCGCGCTTTCGAGCCACAGCAGCGGCAGGCCTATGAGCGGTTTGGTCTCAACGAGACCGAGATCGAACTCATCGCCACGGCCCAGCGCAAGCGGCACTACTACTATGCCAGTCCAAAAGGGCGGCGCCTGTTCGAACTTGCGCTCGGGCCCGTGGCGCTTGCCTTCTGCACGGCGTCTGATCCTTCGGCGCGCGACCTGATCACATCCCTGGAACGCCAAAAGTCCGCCACGCCATTCTGGCGGCGTTTCCTGCGCGCGCGCCAGCTCGGCTGGGTTCTGGACGCACTCGACACTCCGGATGCGCCTGACTCTGGCCCCTCCCAATCCACATCCCCTCAACCTCTGGAGACTGTCTGATGGCATCCCGTACGCCTGCTCGTTTCCTCGCTCGCATCCTTCGCATGGCCCTCGCGGCCATGACGGCAGCCCTCCCGTCCTACGCGCCGGTCCAGGCGCAGTTGGCCGTTTTCGATCCGACAAACCTGATCCAGAACGCGCTCAACGCGGCGCGGGCGCTGGAGCAGATCCGCAACCAGGTGACACAGATCACCAACCAGATCCGCCAGCTGGAGAATGAGGCGCGGAACCTCACCAGCCTGGGACGAACTTTCGCTCCCGACCTCATGAACCAGCTGGACCAGTTGGACGCCCTCCTCAACGAGGCGCGCGGACTTGCGCTCCGCGTCAACGAGACCCGCGCCGCCCTCGAGACCCTCTATTCAGGGGACTATCGCAACACCGACGTGGCGACGCGCGCCCGCCTCGCGGCGCAGCAGATCGACAATGCCCGCTCAGCGCTGCAATCGTCGCTCCTGCTTCAGGCGCAGACCACGGAGCAGCTGCGCGACGACCAACGCATCCTGAATGCGCTTGCCGACGCCAGCCAGAATGCGACCGGCGCCCTCTCTGCCCAACAGGCGACCAACGAGCTTCTCTCCCTGCAAGCCCAACAGAGCATGCGGCTTCAGGCGCTTCTTGTCGCCCAATCACGCGCCGAAGCGCTGGAGCGCGCGAGAGAGATGGAAGTGCTCGCCCAGGCTCGCGCCCAGCACGCCCACTTCTTCTCGGGCGCCCGCTCGGCTCACCCGGACATGCCGCCGTGGAACTGAGACCAGCCAGCAGCACGCGGATGATGATGGAGCATCGCCATGAATGACTTCTCGGCCATTGACGGCTTTCTGAACACGTTCATCACCTATATCGACTCAGGCTTCGGCCTGATCTCGGGCGATGTGACCTCGCTTGCCGCTATCCTCATCGTGATCGACGTCACGCTGGCTGCGTTGTTCTGGGCGTGGGGACAGAACACAGACATCATCCAGAGCCTGGTGAAGAAGACGCTCTATGTGGGCGCCTTCGCATTCA
>CAZGWV010000062.1:10165-20057 GCA_964529555.1 uncultured Rhizobium sp. | reverse complement strand
AGTCAATCCGGGCGCAGCTAGCCGCAGTCGCCCGACGGCCCGTTGAGCTGGAAGTAGAGCGTCGCGGCCTTGTCGTCCGCCCCCACGAGATTGCGCCGTATCGCGCCGCGCGCGCCCCTGTCACGCAGCGTGACATTCAGCGGCCCTTCGAGATAGGCCGAAAGTTCCTCGGGCATGATCGCGACGTTGCGGTTCTCGTTGAAGATGGTGTCGCGCCAGACGATCAGGCAGGCCGTGCGCGTGCGCCGCTTCGGATAGGCCTCGGGCGGGGAAGATGCGTCCAGAACCCGCGCACGCGGGAAGGCGGCGCGCAGATTGCCGGTGAGATGCGGGTCGGCGCCCACAATGGCGCCATCGGTGAAGCCCGAATCCTTCAGCGCGTCCGCCCATTCGGCGATGGGGGCATAGGGACGGCACCCGCCCTCGCGGCAGGAGGTGATCTCCATCTGCGCCTCGACGAAGCGCCCGCCGATCACGAGGCAGATGAAAGCGATCATCAGCGCCCCGAAAGCGCGGATCGCGACCGGGAAATCGCCCGCGCGTTTCACATGCGCAAACAGCCAGATCGGCAGCGCGAACAGCACCGGCATCATCCAGTGCGGCTTGTAGGCCTGCACGCCCAGCACGACGCTGACGAGGTAGAACAGCGCCGAAAACAGCGCAGCGCGCACGAACAGCCGGCGCCAGGCCAGCTCGTGCGGCTCCTCATCCGTATTGCGGCGCGGGAATAGCGGGTAGATCACCGGCAGCCACAGCGTCCAGAACAGCATCATCCAGAACAGCAGCAGCGGCAGGCTGAATTCCAGCAGCGCCCGGCCAAGCTGGGCCGCCGCATTGCCCACGCGCTCCAGCCAGCCCGAGTCGATCTCCCACGACGCCGCATATTCGCGCGCCGCATCCCCGATCGATCCGATATGGGTGACGACCCACACGGCGTAAGGCGAAAAGATCGCCAGCGCGACCAGCAGCGCGGTCAGCAGGCGGCCAACGCTCATCGAGTCGCGGAAGAAGGGCGAGAGCGCAATGGCGAGCAGCAACGCCGCCGGCAGGGCCGCGAACAGGTGGTGCGTCAGCAGGCCGAGGCCGATGGCGACGCCGAGATAGACCCAGTCGCGCCGCCGCCGCCAGGTGAGAATGCGCGTGACCGCGTGCAGGCAGATCGCCAGCACAGCCATGAGCGCGACGCCGCCCAGCAGGTCCTCATGCGCCGCCCAGCCGATCTGGAAGGTGAGCGCCCATGCGCCGAGCGCCGCAGCCGACACGCCGGGCCGGATCAGCACGTTGCGCGCGGCGAGGTAGTAGAACGCCAGCCCGATGAACATCAGCGCGTATTTGACGGCGAACACGATGGGCGGCGAAATTCCGCCCGCCTGCGTCGCCAGCCAGTAGAGCCACGCGAGCATCGGCGGCTGGCGCGCTTCGTATCCCAGCTGGAACGATTGCGAGAGCAGCAGCTGGCTGGCTTCCTCCACCGTGTAGACCGGCGCGATGAAGACGCGGATCATCCAGTGGATCACGCAATAGACCAGGATCGCCGTCAGCACCGCCGACCGGTCGAGCCGCACCAGCGCCTCGAAGGACGAGCCGACCTCGCGCTCGGGCTGCCGGCGGCGCTGGGCCGCCTTCGCGGCCGCACGCTTGGCCTTCTTGCTCTGCTTTGGCTGCCTGATCGGCTGCTTCACGCGCGTTCTTCCACTCTACCAGCGCCAGACGACGGCAGCACGTCTAGCGCTGCTTGCGCGGATCATCCCATTCCACGGCGATGCCATATCCACCCCGGCGCACAAGCCACATCATGCCGAAGAGGTCCACAAGTCCGGCGCCGAAACGACCGAGAAACCCGTATTTGGATACACCGTGGCGCCTCTGGCGGTCAGCGACAGCCTCTTCGCGCACGTCCCACCCGGCGCGCTTGACCAGCGCGGGCAGGAAGCGGTGCATCGCCGCGAAATAGGGCAGGTCCTGAAACGCCCGCCGCCGGATCAGTTTGAAGCCGCAGCCCGTGTCGGTGGCGTCGTCGCGCAGGCAGAAGCGGCGCACGCCATTGGCGATTCGCGACTGCAGCCATTTGAACCCGCTGTCATTCCGGCTGGTCCGCTTGCCGCAGACAATGCCCAGCGCCGGATTTTCGTCGGCGATGGCCACGAGATCCCAGATGCGGCGGGCGTCGGCGGGGTCGTTCTGCCCGTCGCCGTCCAGCAGCTGCACCCAGTCGCCCACGCAATGGCGCAGGCCGGTGAACAGCGCGGCGGATTTCCCGCGCCGCTGGCGGTGCGTCAGCACCTTGATGCGGTCGGGGTTGGCGAGTCTGGCGGCGGCCAGTTCCCCGGCGGTCGCGTCCGCCGAGCAGTCGTTCACGCACACAATCTCGTAGTCGACGCCCGCCAGGGCGGCATGCACCTCGTCCAGCAGCGGCTGGATGTTCCCGGCCTCGTTGTAGAAGGGTATCAGCACGGACAAGGCGCGGCGCTCAGAAGGCTGCGAGTCTGGACCCAAGGCGAGCTGTCCCTATCGTAGGCGGGGGAGTCGAAGGCGCGGCGAGGAAACGGGGGCGAGGAAACGGAAGGTCAGGACGTCTAGCATATCCGCAGGCGCCTGAAAGGCTTGCATATCCTGCGCGGTTGGGCCGCTGTGAGATAGCGCTGTCCTTGCCGCTAGGACAGGACTGCCCCTGATGCAAGCCTCTGCTAGACTGTGTCAAGGCAAGCGTGGATCATGCACCGCGTGTCCGACGTCAGGAGTAACGCCATGGCCGATACGGCGACCACCGCAACCCCCACCAAGGCCGGCGCCGAGGCGTTCCGCAAGAACGGCCTGCCGAAGGATGCAACGCCGCCCAGGGCGAGCGAGATCGACCTCGCCACGTTCGATATCACCGATCCCGAACTGTGGCGGCAGGAGGCCTACTGGGACTACTTCGCGCGGATGCGGAAGGAAGCGCCGGTCAACTACACGCCGGACAGCCCGTTCGGGCCCTTCTGGAACATCACGACCTACAAGGACATTATGACCGTGGACACCAGCCACGGCGTCTTCTCGTCCGAAGGCGGCATCACCGTCGTCGATCAGGACGAGGACTTCCAGCTGCCGATGTTCATCGCGATGGACCCGCCCAAGCACGACCTGCAGCGCAAGACCGTGCAGTCCATCGTCGGCCCCGACAACCTGAAGTCGTTCGAGTCGCTCATCCGCTCGCGCACCAAGACGCTGTTCGACGAACTGCCCATCGGTGAGCCGTTCGACTGGGTCGACAAAGTGTCGATCGAGCTGACCACGATGATGCTCGCCACGCTGTTCGATTTCCCGTTCGAGGACCGCCGCAAGCTGACGCGCTGGTCCGACGTCGCCACCGGCCGCAACAATCCCGAGATCGTCACCAGCGAGGAACAGTGGCGCGGCGAGCTGCTCGAATGCCTCGGCTATTTTACGCGCCTCTGGAACGAGCGGGTGAATGCGGAGCCGCGTGGCGATCTCGTCTCCATGCTGGCGCATGGCGAGCACACGCGGAACATGACGCCGCAGGAATATCTGGGCAACCTCATCCTGCTCATCGTCGGCGGCAACGACACGACCCGCAACTCGATGACGGGCGGCGTCTACGCCATGAACAAATGGCCCGAACAATGGGAGAAGCTGAAGGCCAACCCGTCGCTGCTGCCGTCCGCCGTCTCCGAGATCATCCGCTGGCAGACGCCGCTGGCGCACATGCGCCGCACCGCGCTCGACGACTATGAGATCGGCGGCCAGACTATCCGCAAGGGCGACAAGGTGCTGATGTGGTACGCCTCGGGCAACCGCGACGAGACGCAGTTCAACAAGCCCGACGTGCTCAACATCGAGCGCCCGATGGTGCGCCGCCACCTGTCCTTCGGCTTCGGCATCCACCGCTGCGTCGGCAACCGCCTCGCCGAACTGCAGCTGCAGATCCTGTGGGAGGAAATCCTCGCCCGCTACGACCGGATCGAGGTGCTCGCCGAGCCCGAGCGCGTGCCCAGCTCCTTCGTGAAGGGCTATGTCGCGATGCCCGTGCGGCTGCACGCGAAGACGTAGGGGCGACCCGCCAGCGCGCGATCAGCTTGATTGGAATCGATGCTCCATCCCCGCTCGTCCTGACGACAGTCAAGACCCAGGGCTGACGGTGAGGCTTGTTCCGGCTCGGCGCTTCAAGCCTGTTCGAGTTGCGCATCCGTTCCTGGATGCTGACTTTCGTCAGCATGAGCGGGACAAGGTGAGCCGTTTCCGTCCAAATTGATCGGGCGCTAGAGAAGACCGGCTGCGGCAGCGGACATCTTCGCGTTCTCATGTCCGACGTCGGGAACTGTCTGCACGTCCCACATGAAGGGCAGGCCCTGTTCCGACGCAGCCGAACGCGCCGCATCGAACAGGTTCCGGCCCCGCTCCAGCCGGTGCCGGCCCTGCTGCATGGCGGGCGGGCTTTCGTCGAGGACGCCCTGGGCGGCGTCGGTGTCATTGCCGCCAAGCAGGATGACGAGTTTCCGGCCATAGGCTTTCGCCGGATCGAATACCTGCGGATCCACGCCCTTCAGCCCATAAGGGAAAGCCACGTCTTCAGACGGAAACGTATAGGAGCCGCCATTCGCGGCGATGCCCATTCCCAGTCGCGAGTCGGGCGCGAGCATCACCATGCGCTGCACGAACTGTCCGCCGGCCGAATGGCCGAACATATCGTAGGACGCGATGGACCAGGCGTTCGTTTCGTTCAGATGGTCGACAATGCGCTCGATGGTCGAATACGCCCACTCCGATTGCGGGTTGGCGACGCCAAGCGCCGTGAAGAGATTGCCTTCCTGATAGTCGTTGGTGACGAACCGGTAGAACGTGTTATCGAACTCCGGCGCGACAAGAAGGATCGATTTTGCGTCTGCGGCTTCGATCCACGTGTCGAGATACTGCTCGGCATTGCGCGACATGCCATGCATGACGAACAGCACCTTGCCGCCTTCGCTCCAGGCAGGCGGCCTGTAGGTCCAGACCCGGATCGTGCGATGCTGTGCGCCATCGTGCGCGCGGATCACGAAGCTGGCCTTGCCTTCAGGCGTTGCGGCAGGCGCCGTCAACTCCGGCCCCTTGGGCAGGACGTAGACATAAACGTAAGCCGCCACGGGCACGGCGACGAGCAGGCCCGCCAGCACGAACAGCGCAATCTTCAGAAACTTCACGCCCCGCATCCCTCACGGCATTCTCCCCCTTTTCGGATGGGATGCGGCGCGTGAACGGCGCATGAATAGTCAGTTGGCGCAGCCCGCCGCCGGCGCCTGTGCGCGGGAATATCCGAAGAAATAGGCGTCAGTCGCGGTTCACAGCGCGCGCCTTGCCGGCGCGTATGCGGCTGAGAGCAAGAGATCTTGCTTTCTCAAACAGGTTTCTTGGAAGCTTCCCGTAGATCTGAAGGCCCGACGGCGTGCTTCCGAGATCGACACCTGGCCAGGCCGAGTCGTTGAACTCGTCGCACACAATCCACGAGCGCCGATCATCAAGACCCAGCCGCCGTTTGACTGTGGCCGGGATTTCGACTGCCGCGTCGTCCTCGCGTGGAGGCGAGTGTGTGATCGGCAGGACGCCGAACCGGGACGGTTCTCCATCGCTTTGCAGGATCACAACCAGCACGACGCATGGCCGGAGCTTACGTCCCGATTCCTCACCGCGCTCGCGTTCGCGCCACCACAGATACCAGTAGGGAATGACGTCCCCGGCTTCGAGCATCCCTAACCCCGCCCGCGTCTATTCCGGATAGTCCGCAGGCAGCGGCTTCTCCAGTTCCGCGATCATCTCGTCATCCATTTCCCAGATCGGACGCGCCTTCGGCAGCATGTCGCGCACGCGGAGATACTGGATGAAATCGTCTTCCGAGAGGAAATAGCCGATCGTGGCGCCGGTCTTCTTGTTGACCACGCCCACAGGCTCCCTCTGCGCCTTGAGCGACCAGTGACCGAAACGGCTGGCGAATTCGGTGGACGTGACCTGCGCGAGCGCCGTTTTTTTTGGCGTTGCCTTTGCCGCCGCCGCGCCCGTTCGCCGTTTCGCAGGCGTTTTCCGCCGAGATGTCGTTTTGGTTGTCATACGGCCAATATAGCCATTTTCCGGAAAATAGCCAGATGTGGCTTCCAGCCAGTCAGCGTTTGCTTTCGATGCGAGCTGATATTTCCATACCGTCCTTCAGCGAGTTTCCGAGGGCCGTTAAACCCTCCTTCACACCCAGCCCCAAAGCCCAACCAGCAAACCACAATCCGATCCCGACAAAAAGCAATCCAACCGCCGTTTCGGAGCCGCCGCTCGAACCAAATCCCCACATGGCTTTGGTAAATTCGGGATTGGCCTTGAGGTTGACCTCCAACTCCTGCTTCGATTCCGGCATCGTTTCCGTCTCCCGTCCCGCTGCGAGGGCTCGGTCTCATCCCCAAAATATAAGAAAATCGTATATCTTGCGGCTGCGTCTACGCAAGCCCCGTCACAAGGGCGTTGCGCGGGATGGCCAAATCCGTCTTCACGGATGCGTATGCGGTTTTCCTCAAGACGCTGGTGGCCGCGCGCAAGGAAGCGGGCGTGACCCAGGCCGAACTCGCCGCGCGTCTCGACAAGCCCCAGCCCTTCGTCTCCAACATCGAACGCGGCGAGCGGCGTGTCGATGTAATCGAGTTCTACCAGATCGCGGAAGCGCTGGGCCTCGACCCGGTTTCGCTGTTCAGGCGCATTGCAAAGGCGATTCGCGACGAAAGCTGAACGCGCGAATTTCCGGCTTCTAAAGCCCGATCAGTTTGTGTGGATGCATCGCTCCATCCCCGCTAGTCCCGATAAAATCGGGACCCAGGGCTGGCGTTGAGGCTTGTTCCGTCCTGCAGCTTCAAACCTGTTCGAGCTACCAGGCCGTTCCTGGATTCCGACTTTCGTCGGAATGAGCGGGGCAAGATGAACCATTTCCGCCCAAATCGATCACGCTCTAGCTGGCCGGTCCTTCGCCGCAGCCCGCCGCTGCCGGTTGCACGCGCGAATAGCTGCGCCCGATCCAGGCGTTGTGCTCGGGCTCCCACGTCGCCTTGGCGTGATTGTCGCTGAGGCCGGACGCCGTCGCCGCCCATGTCCCCACGTCGATCATGTAGTCCTCGCCGGTGAGGTTCACCGGCATCGTGCGCGTGAAGTATTCGATATGCCGGTAGACCGGCGCGCAGGGATGGAGCCTGGCCACATCCTCCATCGCGAATGCCGTCGCGCGATGGTCGGGATGGTCGCGCGGATTGATCTCCTCATCCAGCTCGGCGATGTGCAGCGTCAGGCCGGACCCGGCGACGCGCTCGGACTCGACGATGGCGTTGAGCGTCGCCACGAGATCGCCCCAGCCCTCATAACGCGCGCTCTGCTCCACCGTGCCCGACGTCGCCGCCTCGCCCGAACGCAGGCGCGTCAGCGATTCCGGGTGCGGCGTGTATACGGTTCCGTTGACGATGTTTCCGTCGGGCAGGCGCAGAAAATACACGACGGCGTTCGCATAGGCATAGCGCTGCACGCTGTGCCCGCCGCGCTCCACGATTGCGCTTTCCATCTTCGCGCCCTTGCCGGCCGCGGGGTCGGCGGCGTTCGCCATGAAGCGCACGGCGCGTAACGCGCCTTCCTCCCGCGCGAGATAGTAGGGCACGGGGTCAGGCCCGCCCGCGCCCGCGCCGGCATCTCCGGCGGTGACGTGGATGAACACCGCCTTCTCCTGCGGCTCGTTCATGGCGTGATACGCCTCGGGGTTCATAAACAGCTGCCAGTCGTCCTGGTGTGCGACGGCGAAGACGCTGACCATGGGCGGCGATGGCGGCTTCACGCCAATCTCGGCCGGCGCCGAGACGCAGGCAGAGGTGAGCGCCAGAAAGCCTGCGGCAAATACACGTTTCAGCTGCGCCTCCCGCGATGTCCTCGTGAGAGCTTAGCGCGCAATGCGCCCGCGTACAGATTCCTCAAGGGCAAGGTACGCCAGGCGGATCACGCCCATTTGGCGCGATGGCTGCGCCACGGCATCGCTTCCTCGAACAGGTAAGCCACTTCGAGCAGCAGCCCGTCCGCGCCGAGAGCGCCGGAGACCTGCACGCCGATCGGCACGCCCGAGGACGTCCAGCCCAGCGGCAGGCTGACGGCCGGCGCGCCGCTGGTATTGTGGATCAGCGTGTAGCCAACCTGCTGGATCAGGCGCTCGCGCAGCGTGTCGAACGGCACATCGCCGCGCAGATAGCCAAGCGGCGAGGGCGGCGAGGCGAAGACAGGCGACAGCACGATGTCGAAATTCCCGATCCATGCCTCGTAGGCGGCGTTCGCCTCGCCCAGCCGCGCGATCACACCGCCTATGTCGGCCTGCGAAAGCTTGCTGGCGTCCGCCGCCATGCGCAGCGAGAAGGGCTCGAAATTCGTCTCGTCCGCCTTGAGTCCGGTGGCCTGCGTGACGCTGGCAATGTCCTGCGCCGCGCCGAGCGACCAGAAGGCGAGGAAGTCGTCCTGGAACGTCGCCGCCGTCGGCCATTTCGTCTGCGTCACGGTATGGCCAAGGCCTTCGAGCATCTTCGCTGCGTTGTTGACCGCATCGGCCACGTCCCTGTCGGCTTCATGCCCGCCAAAGCCGGTCGTCAGCACGCCCACGCGCAGCTTGCGCCGCACGGGTCCATCGACATAGCCGACCGGCGCATGGATCGCCGCCGCGCCCTTGCGTTCCGTCAGCGAGAGCAGCTTCGCCGTGTCGCGCACCGTGTGCGAGACGCAGCCCTGCACCGCGATATCCGTCGGCCCCGGCACGCCTTCCGCCACCAGGCGTCCGCGCGACGGCTTCAGGCCCACGAGGCCGCAATTCGCCGCCGGGAAGCGGATGGATCCGCCGCCATCGTTCGCGTGCGCCATCGGGATGACGCCCGCCGCCACAGCCGCCGCCGCGCCGCCGGACGAGCCGCCGGTCGAGCGGTTGAGGTCGAAGGGATTGCGCGTCGGCCCGAACGCCAGCGGCTCGGTCGTCGGCAGATAGCCGGCTTCGGGCGAGGCCGATTTGCCGATGCAGATCAGGCCCGTGCCGAGCGTCGCGTTGACATAGACGTCCTGTTCGGTCGCGGGCGGGGCGTTGCGGCTGGAGCGCGAGCCGTGGCGCGTGACGGCGCCCGTCACATCGTTGAGGTCCTTGATCATGTAGGGCACGCCCGCGAACGGCCCCGTGCCGGGGTTCGCGGCTCGCGCCCGCGCGGCGGCGAACGTGTCGGCGACCATGAAGTTGATCTTCGGCTGCGCTGCCTGCGCGCGCGCGATGGCGGCTTCCACGGCTTCGGCGGCGGACATCCGGCCCGACTTGATCAGGCCGGCGATTTCGGTCGCGTCGGGATCGTTGCCCGAAGCGACGATGCCGGGCGCTCCGGTGCAGGCGGCGACGCCCGTCGCCCAGACCGTGCCGAGAAGTGTCCGCCGTGTCAGCCGCATGTTCGCTCCCTTGAGTCTTCTTTGTGTTGCGAATCTTTCGCAGTTGACGGCGTCAAGCGCAAGCGGCGCCGCAAGGTCAGTCCAGCCGGACTTCAGACGCCGCGGGATTCCAGCAGGTCCCAGCGATTGCCATACAGGTCCTCGAACACGGCGACCTTTCCATACGCTTCGCTACGCGGCGTCTCGCTGAACTTCACGCCGGCGGCCAGCATGCGCGCATAGTCGCCATCGAAGTCCGCCGTTTCGAGAAACAGGAAGACGCGCCCGCCGCCCTGCTTGCCGACCGCCTCGGCCTGATCGCCCACCGCCCGCGCCAGCAGCAGCGCCGCGCCCGTCCCGCCGGGCGGCTGCACCACCACCCACCGCTTGCCGCCATCCATGTCGGCATTGTCGATCAGCGCAAAGCCGAGACAGCGCGTGAACCAGTCGATGGCCTCGTCAT
>CAZGWV010000062.1:1933-10065 GCA_964529555.1 uncultured Rhizobium sp. | reverse complement strand
CGCTAAGACAGCCCATGAATATTCCCGTCCGTATCCACCGACATCAGCTCCGCCGCCGGCTGGCGCGGCAGGCCCGGCATGGTCATCAGGTCGCCGCAGATCGCCACGACGAACCCCGCGCCCGCCGACAACCGCACCTCGCGCACATCGAGCACATGGCCCTCGGGCGCGCCGAGCCGTGTCGGATCGGTCGAGAAGGAATACTGCGTCTTGGCGATGCATACCGGCAGCCGCCCAAAGCCGGCTTCCTCCCAGCGCTTCAATTGCGCGATCACCTTCTGCGGCGCCGATACGCCAGACGCGCGGTAGATGCGCTTCGCCGTCGTTTCGATCTTCGCAAGCAGGGGCAGGGCGTCATCATAGAGAACATGGAAATTGTCTTCCTTTTTTGCAAGTTGCGCCGCCACAGCATGCGCCAGTTCTTCCGCGCCCTTGCCGCCTTCCGCCCAATGCTTGCAGACAATCGCCTCGACGCCCATCGCGCCGACGATCCGCTTCACGGTGTCCACCTCCGCCTGCGTGTCGCTGGTGAAATGGTTGAGCGCCACGATCACCGGCAGGCCATAGCCCTGCAGGTTCTCGATATGCCGCTGCACATTCACCGCGCCCCGCTGCAGCGCCTCGATATCCTCGCGGCCCAGCTCGCTCTTGGGCACGCCGCCATTCATCTTCATCGACCGGATCGTCGCGACCAGCACGGCCATGCGCGGCTTGAGGCCCGCCAGCCTGCATTTGATGTCGAAGAATTTCTGCGCCCCGAGGTCCGCGCCGAACCCGGCCTCGGTCAGCGTGATTTCGCCCAGCTTCAGCGCCGCCCGCGTCGCCGTCACCGAATTGCAGCCATGCGCGATATTCGCAAACGGCCCAAGGTGAAGGATGGCCGGCGTGTTCTCCATCGTCTGCACCAGGTTGGGCAGAAGCGCGTCCTTCAGCAGCACGGCCATCGCGCCATCGGCCTTGATGTCGCCCGCCGTGATCGGCTTCCGGTCGCGCGTCTCCGCCACGATGATCCGCGCCAGCCGCGCCTTGAGGTCGGCAAGATCGTTCGCCAGACACAGGATCGCCATCACCTCCGACGCAACCGTGATGTCGAACCCGCCTTCCATCGGCGTGCCGTTGGGCACGCCGCCCAGCCCCGTCACGATCCCGCGCAGCGAGCGGTCGTTCACATCCAGCGCGCGGCGCCAGCGCACACGGCGCGTGTCGATGCCCAGCGGATTGCCCCAGTGGATGTGATTGTCCACCATCGCCGCCAGCAGGTTGTGCGCCGCCGTGATGGCGTGGAAGTCGCCGGTGAAATGCAGGTTGATGTCGTCCATCGGCACGACCTGCGCATAGCCGCCGCCCGTCGCCCCGCCCTTCTGTCCGAAGCACGGCCCCAGCGAGGGCTCGCGCAGCGCGATCACAACCTTCTTCCCGATCCGCGTCAGCGCATCGCCCAGCCCCACGGTGGTCGTGGTCTTGCCTTCGCCCGCCGGCGTCGGGTTCATCGCCGTCACCAGCACGAGATCACCCTCGGGCTTGTCCGCCAGCGACTTCAGGAAGCCCGTCGAGATCTTCGCCTTCGTATGCCCGTAGGGAACCAGCGCATCCGCCGGAACGCCCAGCTTCGCGCCGATCTCCGCAATCGGCTTCAGCTTCGCGGCGCGCGCGATCTCACCATCACTGTCCATGCAGACCCCGAACTTGTTCTTCGTGCGATCTAAGCGGGCGGGGCGGCGCCTGTCACCCTTGAACGTGGCGCGCGCGACGCAGGCTCCGCCGCCTTTGCGTCCTGAATGCATCCTTCGAGACGATCGTCGCTTTGCGACGATCCCTCAGGATGAGGGCGGTGAGGGGCGAGATGTTTTCGGGACCGCCGGCCTCATCCTGAGGGATCGCGGGCGCACCGTCTCGTCACGGACGATCTCTCGGTGCGATCGTCTCGAAGGATGTATTCAGGGGGGATGGCCCGACCTTTTCCAAGTTTGAACTAGATTTCCCCCGCCTTCGCCATGCGTTGCAACTCGCGGCCGATCACCATCTGCTGGATCTGCGTCGTGCCCTCATAGAGGCGCAGGATGCGCACGTCGCGATAGAAGCGCTCCACCGCATAGTCCGCGATGTAGCCGGCGCCGCCATGCACCTGCACGGCGCGATCCGCCACGCGGCCCACCATCTCGGTGCAGAACATCTTGGTCGCCGCCGCGATCAGCGTGGTCTTCTCGCGCCTGTCGTATTTCTTCACCGCATCCAGCACCATCGCGCGCGCCGCCGCCGCTTCCGCGAACGATTCCGCGATCATGCCCATCACCAGCTGGTGCTCGATGATCGGCTTGCCGAACTGTTTCCGCTCGCTGGCATAGCGCGTCATCTCCTCGACCAGCCGCTCGGCAATGCCGCAGCTCAGCGCCGAGATATGCAGGCGCCCGCGATCCAGAACGGACATCGCCACCTTCATGCCTTCGCCTTCCTCGCCCAGCCGGTTGGTGATCGGCACGCGCGCATCCTCGAAGATCACGTCGCAGACATTGGCGCCCTGCTGGCCCATCTTCTTTTCGGACTTTCCAATGGTCACGCCCGGCGTGTCGCGCTCGACGATGAAGGCGGAAAGCCCCTTCGGCCCCGGCGTGTGCGCATCCGTGCGCGCCATCACCGTGAAGATCGTCGCCTTGTCGGCATTGGTGATGAAGCGCTTGGCGCCGTTCAGCACATAGTGATTGCCATCCTTCACCGCGCGCGTCTTCGCCGAACCAGCATCCGATCCAGCATCCGGCTCGGTCAGCGCAAAGCTCGCGATCGCCTCGCCCGTCGCCAGCTTCGGCAACCAGTCGCGCTTCTGATCCTCCGTGCCGAACATCACGATGCCCTGGCTGCCAATGCCCACATTGGTGCCGAACGTCGACCGGAAGGCAGGGGAGGTGCGCCCCATTTCGAGGATCACCAGCGCTTCTTCCTCCATGGTGAGGCCGAGCCCGCCATATTCCTCCGAGATCGAAATTCCGAAGAGCCCGAGATCGCGCATCTCCTGCACGATGCTGTCCGGTATCGCATTCGTCTCCGACACCAGCTGCTCGTTCGGCCGGCACACCTCGTCGACGAAGCGGCGCACCGTCTCGATCAGCTGCTGCCGCGTCTCCAGATCGAGCGCCATGTTCGTCTCTCCGTTCTCGCAAATGCGTTTGGTCTCTCGCATGTGCGAGCACATTTTATCAACAGCGCCGTCAACAGTTTCCACAGGGCGCCGCAATTTACGTGGCCCGCATTTCTGTCATCCTGATTGCGTTCAGAGAGGAGACCGTCGCGGGTCGAGCAACTGAATGTCCCCGCTGGTAAGCCCGATTGGACGGGCGCTGAGGAGAAGGGGAGCGAACGAGCACCGGAAGTGATGCATGGTCTGCAAGACCTGCGGCACGCCCAAGGCGGGATCCAAGACCGCGCGGGCCCTCGAGAGGGGATGACCGGACACGAGCGTGGCTTCAGCTGCGCGACGACAGGAAAGTGGGACTTGCTCCCAGAGTTCTGTGGTCCGCACACCAAGGCGCTCCAGGCTCAGCTTATCGCCGGATGGCGTCGTACGGGCGCGCCCCTGATCAGGGCGGAAGGTCGAAAGGCCGAGGCTCGATGGACGAACTGGCGGACCACCATGGTGTCGCGCCGGCCCTGTGAAAGCAGCGGTCGGCGTCGCCGTTTCTGGTCTCTCCTCGCCGAAGGCGAGGAGGCGGCGCGCGCGGTGTGGCGATGGATCGCGGTTCTTCGCCATCGTGCTGGACCTGCCGGAGGATGGGCGCGGGCTTGCTCCCGCCGCGATTGACTCCGGCCATTTCCGCGCGCCATCCATCCGGCCATGAAACAGCTGCGCGGATATTTCGGCATCGGGGTGGAGTCGCTCTCCAAGCCCATGAATCTGGGCGCGCTCCAGCGCACGGCGCATGCATTTGGCGCGGCGTTCACCTTCACCGTTTCGGCCGCACCGAAGATCCGCGTGATGCACAATGCGGATACGTCGAAGTCGGATCTGCATGTGCCCTGGTATCTCTGGAATTCGATCGATGAGATGCAGCTCCCGCGCGGCTGCCAGCTGGTCGGCGTCGAGCTTACCGATGACGCCGTCGCGCTTCCGACCTTCCGCCACCCGATCCGCGCGGCCTATGTGATGGGCGGGGAGGCGCGGGATCTGTCGCCCGAGCTTCAGGCGAAATGCGCCTTCATCGTGAAAATCCCGACGCGCTTCTGCATCAATGTCGGGTTGGCCGGCGCGCTGGTGATGTATGATCGCACGCTGTCGATGGGGAACTGGCGCCCGCGTCCGGTCGCTGCCGGCGGTCCGGCGGAAGAGGAGTGACTACGGGTCGAGATAGCGCCTGCCGCGGCTGCGCAGGTTGGCGCCGACATAGACGAGGCAGACGCCCAGGAGCGCGCCGATGCCCAGCACGACGGCGGCGATCATGTCCTCCGGCCCGATGCCGGCGAACATGAGAATCACGAGCATCGCGCCAAGGCACAGCGCAACCGTCAGCCCGACCATGCGCGTGACATACGCCGTGAAATTCGCGACGGGCGCAGCCTTGTTCCACTGGCCGTAGATCGCGCGGCCTCCCACCATCAGCAGGACGCCGCTAGCAAGCGCGCTCGCCGCCACTGCCGCCAGCAGCTCGAACGGCGCGGCGAGTTCGCCCGATCGCACGCAGGACACGCCGATCACGGCGGCGCCTGTCACCGTCGCCAGCAGCGTCGATGCTCCAAGAAGCATCACGCCCGCACCCGCTGTGCGCCGCCACGCCATAGCGTTCAAAACTCCCGTGAATCCCCCGTGGATTCACCGCTGGCGAAGCAGGGCGGGCGCCGCCGCAGGTTTACTTAATGTGAAGCGGGGCGGCGCTCCAAATGCGCGATTTCCGCTCCAGTTTGGTGCAAAAACCCGCAGTTTCCACGAGTTGCGTGAAATTGCGCGGAACCGTTTAAACGCATTTTCAAGCGTGCGTGCCAGTTTGATGCGGAACAGGGAGGCCGCTCCAAGAGCCTTCCGTCTACTGATGATGGTGTGGACATGGCCAAGACCGTTCTGGTCGTCGATGACGACCCTACCCAACGTCGCTTGATGCAGGCCGCCGCCGAGAAGCAGGGCTTCCGGGCGCGTGTCGTCGAGAATGGCGAGCGCGCTCTGGAGGAGGCGGGCGATCCGCGTCATGGCGTCGATGTCGTGCTGCTGGACCTCGTCATGCCGGGCCTGTCGGGCATGGAAACGCTCGAGCGCCTGATGGAGCGCCGGCCTGATCTTCCGGTGATCGTGCTCACCGCCACGGGCGGGATCGATACGGTTGTCCAGGCCATGCGCGCCGGGGCCATCGATTTCTTCGTGAAGCCGGCCTCGTCCGAACGTATCGGCATCTCGATCCGCAATGCGCTCAAGATGTCGGACCTGCGCGGCGAGGTGAAGCGCCTCTCCAAGAAAACCGAAGGCCGCATGGGCTTCGAGGACATGATCGCCGGCGCGCCGTCCATGCGCGGCGTCGTTCGTCTCGGCCAGCGCGCGGCTGCGTCTTCGATCCCGATCCTCATCCTCGGTGAGAGCGGCGTCGGCAAGGAAGTTATCGCGCGCTGCATTCAGGGCGCGTCCGAGCGTGCGGGCAAGCCGTTCATCTCGGTCAACTGCGGCGCCATTCCCGAGAACCTCGTCGAGTCGATCCTGTTCGGGCATGAGAAGGGGGCGTTCACGGGCGCGCATGAGAAGAAGCTCGGCAAGTTCGCGGAAGCCGATGGCGGCACGCTGTTCCTCGATGAAGTTGGTGAGCTGCCGCTGGATATGCAAGTCAAGCTGCTGCGCGTGTTGCAGGAAGGCGAGGTCGATGCTGTCGGCTCGCGCCGTCCGACCAAGGTGGACGTTCGCATCATCTCGGCGACCAACCGCGACCTGGCTATGCAGGTGAAGGAAGGCCGCTTCCGTGAGGACCTGTATTACCGTCTCAACGTGTTCCCCATCGAGGTTCCCTCGCTGAAGGAGCGCCGTGAAGACCTGCCGGCCCTGGTCGAGCACTTCGTCCGCCGTTTCAATGCGGAAGAGGGCAAGGCTGTTCCGGGCGCGGCCCCTGAGACGCTGGGGATGCTGACGAAGTATGACTGGCCGGGCAATGTCCGCCAGCTTGAGAATGCGATCTTCCGCGCCATCGTCCTTTCCGATGGCGGGCCGCTGAAGCCGGAGGACTTCCCGCAGATCTCCGGCCTTGCGCTCACGGCGCCTGCCGTCGATTCTGCCACGCTGCCGCAAGCGGCCAACGATACGGGCGACCAGCCGGTTCACATCACGGATGGAACGGGCGAGCTGCGTACGCTGGAAGCCATCGAGCGCGATCTCATCCAGTTCGCCATCGACCACTATTCCGGCCACATGTCCGAAGTCGCGCGTCGCCTGGGGATTGGCCGCTCGACGCTTTATCGGAAAGTGCGCGAATACGATCTCAAGGTCCGTGAAGACGGCGAGCTGGACGAGACGGGCACCTGATGCGCGCGTTTGGGTTGGGGCTCGGTCTTGCCATCGTGCTGGTTCTGCCGGCGCCGGGCTTTGCCCATCCGGGTGGGCTCGACGCCAAGGGCTGTCACACCGACCGCAAGACGGGTGCCTATCACTGCCATCGCCCTCAGCCGCAGCCGGTCAAGCCTCGCGAAGAGCCGCCTGCAGCGCGCAGGGCCACGGGTGTTACTGGCGCCTATGCAAATTGCTCAGCGGCTCGTGCCGCTGGCGCTGCTCCCGTGCGGCGTGGAGAGCCGGGCTATGGCCCGCACCTCGATCGGGACAATGATGGGATAGGCTGCGAATAACGAGTTTCACGGCCGTCGATTGCGAGGGCGTCATCCCCGGATGGCGCCCTTTTTCTTTGAGGCGAACGCAACAAGGCCGGCCGCGCGTTTCGCGCAGCCGGCCTGTTATGACTTGCCGGTCAGTCGGGCCGTCTAGGTCTTGGGCAGGAGGCCTTCGCGCTGGGCGCGCTTGCGGGCCAGCTTGCGGGCGCGGCGCACGGCCTCGGCCTTCTCGCGAGCTTTACGCTCGGACGGCTTCTCGAAGTGGTTCCGACGCTTCATTTCGCGAAAGAGACCTTCGCGCTGCATCTTTTTCTTGAGCGCTTTCAACGCCTGATCGACGTTGTTATCGCGGACCACGATCTGAACTATCTGAAACTCTCCATCGGTATCCCGGACCGGCGCCGGGGACGTATTCTGAATGCATAAACGCCGAAACGGCCGCAAACGCTCCCTCTGGAGGATGCGCTGGCCCGCTCGACGGGTGATTTCTCGCCGTCCCACAGGATTGTCCGGTAAGGACACCCATGACGGGAAAGCGCGGGTCCGATACCATAGGAAATCGGGCCTGCCTACTGCCCAAAAGCCACGGAAAACGCCCATGAGCGACCCTGAAGACGCCCCCAGCGACCTTTTCCTCGACCGTCTGGCCGACGCCATGCTGGCCCTGGCCCCGGAATCGGGCTGGACGCGGGCCACCCTGGACAAGGCGGCCGGCGTGGCCGGGCTGACCGCGGGGCAGGCGCTTCTGGCCGCCCCCAACGGCGTTGGCGATGTGCTGGAGGCTTTCGGCAGGCGGGCCGCGCGGGCGGCGGGGCAGGCCATCGCCGCGCCGGAGGCGGGCGCGCTGAAGGTCCGCGAAAAAGTGCGCGCGGGGGTGAAGGGGTGGCTCGGCGCGCTTGAGCCTCACAAGGCGGCGGTGAAGCGGGCGGCTGGCGCGCCGGCCAATGCGGTCGCGGGACCGAAGAATCTCTGGGCGGCGGCTGACGCGATCTGGGCGGGGCTGGGCGACAAGTCGACGGACTATAACTGGTACACCAAGCGGATGACGCTGGTGGCCGTGCTGGGCGCGACTTTGACGGCGTGGCTTGGCAGCGATGACGAGGCGGCTGTCGACGCCTTCCTCGACCGGCGCATCGAGAATGTGATGCAGTTCGAGAGCTTCAAGGCGCAGGCGAGGAACGCCTTCGCGAATTTTCCCGACCCGCTGGATATGCTGGGTCGGCGGAAGGGGTAGGCGGTGTTGAGGTGGTGATTGCATTGCGGTCATCGCGGGCTGCGAAGGCGGGCGCACTTGTCGAGAGACCCCCTCCGTCTCGCGACGAAGACGTCGCGATCCACCTCCCCCAGTCGCG
>CAZGWV010000062.1:0-1833 GCA_964529555.1 uncultured Rhizobium sp. | reverse complement strand
AGAGACCCCCTCCGTCTCGCGACGAAGACGTCGCGATCCACCTCCCCCAGTCGCGTGGCGACTGAGGGAGGCAAGAGGCGCCAGCGCATGCGGCTGCGTTCTCGCAGGGGGCTGCGAGTTGACGGCTTTGCGGTGGAGCGGGGCTAGCATGTGTCGGGTTCGGTGTAGCTGAGCGCGAAGTAGCAGAGCGCTTTCTGGTATATGGCGTGGAAGGGGATCAGCGTGCCGTACAGTTCGGGGCAGGCGGCGAGGAGGCCGCTGGGCTTTGGCGCTTCCATGAGCGAGAGGCGGTAGGCGATCTCGCGGCGTCTGGCCAGGGCGATGGCGGCGTGGCGGATCAGCTCTTGCGGATTGGCCACGCATTCGGCGAGCCAGGCGAGGCGTGCGAGCATCGCCTGCGTCGCGACGAGTTCGGGGACGGTCTTGCGTTCGAGTTTTGGCCTTGCTTCGCGCGTTGGATTTTTGGCGGCCTTGGGCTGCGAGTGGCGTTCGAGTTCATCGATCACTTCCTGCTCCTGGCGGCGGAGGGTTTCGGCGCGCTCGGCTGCGGTGACGGGAGGCTGGGCGTCGGCCCAGGCGTTGAATTGCTCGGGCGTGAGTTCGATGTCGCCATTGCCGTAGTTGGTGCGGGGGCGGCGGGTGTTGGCGTCGTCGTTCGGCGGCGCCGGGTCTGTCTGCGCGCGTTGCGCTTCGGCAGACGGGCGGGCGTTCGGCGGTTCGTCGGCGGCGTGTGCGCGGCGGGCGGGGAGGCCGGCGAAGATGTTGAAGGTTTTCTTCGCGGGCGGCGGTGCGGCTGTCTGCTCTTGCGCGTCTTGCGTGCTTTCGGTCTGTAGGGTTGCGGCCTGTACGCTTGCGGTGTGCGTGTCTTGACGGGTTTGCCGGGCAGGCGCCCGGCGGTCCGGGGACCAGCGTGCTGTGATGTCGACGGCGAGGGCGGTGGCGGCGACGAGGACCATGCGGCGGAGCATGCCTTCGATCAGCGCGATGGAGCGGCGGATAGGGACGAGTTCTTCGTGGGTAAGATAGTCGCGGGAGTTCCGGTGCGTGGCGAGCGCGGCGGTTGTCCACGCGCGCAGGGTTTCCCAGAGCGGGGCGAGAAGGGCGTTGAGCGTGGCGGCTTTGGCCGGGGTCATGGGGATGAGTGTACGGGCGGTTTTTCCCCGGTGGATTCTGCGCGGCTCCATCCTACAAATTTTGGGGCCAGGGGGTTGAAATCGTGGGGGAGGAATTTTCTCTCTCCTACGAATCTGGACCGGCGGTTTCCTACAAATCTGGCGGTGTTGCTCGCTCCTCCCCCTTGTGGGGCAGGAGTGTCCGGGGAAAATCGCGAGTCATTTCAGTGGAGTGTTTTACGGGTTGGCATTTTGCATGCCGTTGCGCTCCGTTTTTGCGACTCAGAGTTGAGAGCCCCAGAAGTTCTCACCGCGAAAACCTGAATCAAAAGAGTCGGTTAGCGCGGTCGCTTTTCCCCGGACACTCCTGCTTGTGGGGAGGAGGTAGGAGGTGGGGGGCGGCTCAGCGTGCGAGCTGAACGATAGAGCTTACCGTTCGACCGCCCCCCCTCACCCCACCCTCTCCCCACAGGGGGGAGAGGGGCGCTACTCGTTGGCGGCGGTGGTCGTTGGGATTTGGTTGGCGGCGCGAAGCGCGGCCTCGTCCTTCGACGGGCTCAGGATGAGGCCTTCGAGAGATCGTGAGACATCAACGGAGTCATTCTCGGCCTTGTGGCGAGGGTCTTGGCGTTGAACGCATCCTTCGAGACGATCGCTACGAGGGGTCAGCGCCGTTGAGGCGGCGTGCTTGCGATCCCTCAGGATGAGGCCTGCGGGCTTT
>CAZGWV010000061.1:0-20471 GCA_964529555.1 uncultured Rhizobium sp. | reverse complement strand
AGCGCTAGATTGTGGATCTAGAGGTCCCCGGTTCGAGCCCGGGAGCTGGTACCATCCACTTCGGAAGATCAGGAAACCCGGAAACCTCGGCAATCGCTCTTGCGGGGGCCGCTCATGCCATTGAGGATGGCGCGCGCACCAGGGCCGGCGCATGGACGCCGGCCAGCTGAGGGAGAGTGTCATGCGGCTGAAGGCGGGATTTGTGGCGATGACGATGATGACGGCGGCGTGCGATCCGCAGCCGGCGGTGAATATCGATACGCCGATCCCGCCGCCGCCCGGCGCGGAGACGCCGGCGGGGGCCTCCGGGGCGGCGCTGACGGCGGAAGAGACGGCGGCGGGCTGGAAGCTGCTGTTCAACGGAACCGACCTGACCGGGTGGAAGGGCTACAAGAAGGATGCGCCGGGCGCGGCGTGGGCCGTGGAGAATGGCGAGCTGACGCTGACGGCGGGCGGCGCGGGCGACATTATGACGGTGGAGGAGTTCGGCCCATTCGAACTGTCGCTGGAGTGGAAGATCTCGCCGAACGGCAACAGCGGCATCATCTATCTGATCAAGGAAGACCCCGACGCGGCCAACACCTACAATACCGGGCCCGAGATGCAGGTGCTCGACAATGACGGTCATGCGGATGGGAAAATCCCCTCGCATCGCGCCGGCGCGCTCTATGACATCGAGACGCCGCCCGACGGCGCGGTGAAGCCCGTGGGCGAGTGGAACACGGCGGTGGTGCGGTTCACCGGCTCGGAGATCGAGCACTGGCTGAACGACAAGCTCGTCTCCGAGAGCAGCTATGGCGACGACGCCTGGAGGGCGAAGGTCGCGGCGTCGAAGTTCAATCAGTGGCCGCTGTTCGGCACGTTCGCGCGCGGCCATATCGCGCTGCAGGATCATGGCGACAAGGTCTGGTATCGCAACATCAAGATCCGGCCGATCCAGTAGGCGCGCTGGACCGCCGGGCGTCTCCCCGGCGGTCCCGCCCCGCCTTACGCTGGCGTGTACTTCAAGCCCATCGCCTCGATCACGCCCTTGATGTGGGCGGCGGCTTCGGGCGTAGGGCCGGCATAATCGCCCCTGCCCGGCGTGTTCCCCATATAGCCGATGTCAGCCCAGCCTTCGCGCGTGGTGTAGAAGGCGCCGAGCGTGAGGGAACGCATGCGGCTGAAGAATGCGGCGGGCTTGTCGAGGCCTTCCTTCACCTTGTCCTTGAAGGCGATATCATCGAGGATCGCCGTCTGCGCGCGGGTTTCGGCGCGGACGAAGGGCACGCCGTTACGCACCTTCGATTCCTCGTCCAGCCATTTGAGGCCGTTGATGATGAGCACGCGATCCCTGTGCTGATCGGGATAGGGCGCCGAGACCCATTCGTCGATGAAGGCGGGCACGCCGACTTTCGACGGCGCCGGGATATCGCCTTCGCCGGGCAGGATGAGATCGACGAGTTCGGCTGTCAGCTCGAGTTCGGCCTGCGTCATGGTGAGCGGCCAGGGCACGACCGGGTTGGCGAGGTCGGGGTCCGTGCCGATGCCGGCGGCCTTGATGGCTTCGAGTTCGGGCCAGCTGATGCCCTTCGCGCCATCGCCGCAGGCGGCGAGCTGGCCCGCGGCCATCGCGCCCATCAGCCATTTCAGCGTTACGCGACGGTCGATCGTGATGAGGTCCTTTGTCATGTCGGCCTCCCCTAAAGCTCGCCCGTGCGCAGGCGCGTGGCGATGTTGTCCGCCGAGCGCATGGCGAGGGCCATGATGGTGATGGTGGGGTTCTTGTGCGCCTTGGAGGCAAAGACCGAACCGTCCGTGATGTAGAGATTATCGACGTCCCACGTCTTGCCGAACTGGTTGGTGACCGAGTCCTTCGCATCGACGCCCATGCGGGCCGTGCCGACCTCGTGGATGATCTCGCCGCCTTTCGAGATGGCTTTTGAGGGCTCACCAGGCTCGGAGGTCAGCGTGCCGCCCAGCCTGTCGATCAGTTCCTTCATGGAGTTCTGGAAGTGCTTGACCTGCTTCAGCTCGTGGTCGGACCAGGCGAAGTTGAACTTCAGGACGGGGATGCCGAACTTGTCTTTCGTGTTGGTGTCGATCGAGCAGAACGAGTTGGCGTTGGGGATCATCTCGCCGCGCTGCGTGAAGCCGATGCGCGTACCGTAGCGGCGTTTGACGTCGGCGCGCAGGCTCGCGCCGTAGCCGTCGAGGCCCGAGCCCACGCCCATGCCGGGATCGCCGAACGAGCCGCCGATTTCGACGTGGTAGCCGCGCGGGGTATCGACCTCGCCGCTCTGGATACGCTTGTAGTCCCAGAAGGGGATGTAGGCATGCAGGCCCATCGCGCCGTCTTCATTGTAGCGCGGGCGGCCTTCGAGTTGCGGGAAGTAGGCGGAGACCGACGAGCCGACCGTGTCCATCAGGTTGCGCCCGACCTGCCCGCTCGAGTTGGCAAGACCCTCGGAGCGGCCGGTGACGTGCGAGTTGAAGAGGATACGGGCGGTTTCGCCCGTGGAGGCGGCGAGCACGACGACACGGCCCTTTGCCTGCTTTTCAAGCCCCGTCGCCTTGTCGATGTAGATGACGCCGCTGGCCTTGCCGGATGCATCCAGCACGACGTTGCGGACCATCGCGCCGGTGGCGATGGTGAGCTTGCCGGTTCTCTTCGCCCACGGGATCAGGGATGTGGTGGTCTGGAATGCGGCGCCGATGGAGCAGCCGCGGCCGCAGCCGGAGGCCCAGTAGCAGGCGTCGCGCTCGTCGATCTTCTTGGTAAGGACGGCGCGGCGCGCGGCGACCACAGGGATGTTGATCGCATCGCCGCCCGCTTTCAGGAACGTCTCCCACACGCGGAATTTGGGGGGCGGCTGCAGAACGCCGGGGCCGGAGTTCGGATGGTTTTCGAGACCGTCGTTCGAACCGTAGACGCCGACGAGTTTTTCCGTACGGTCATACCAGGGGGCCATGTCCTCGTAGGAAACCGGCCAGTCATAGCCGAGGCCGTCGCGCGTCTTCGGCTTGAAGTCGTAAGGACCCATGCGGAAGGAGTTGCGGGCCCAGTGATTGGTGCGGCCGCCGAGCATACGGGAACGCCACCACATGAACTCCGATCCCTCGGCCATCGTGTAGGGCTCGCCGGGCATGCTCCAACCGCCATCGACGGTGGCGTCGAAATAGCCGAACTCCTTGTCAGGCGTGCTCGTGCCGCGCAGGGGCGCGTCCATCGCCATGTTGAGCATGGGCGCTTCGTCGGGGCTATAATCCCGGCCCGCCTCCAGCATCAGCACCGAGGCGCCGGCCTTTGTGAGCATCCACGCGGCCATGGCGCCGCCCGCGCCAGAGCCGACAACGACAGCATCGTGAGGTTCGTCCGGTGTCATAACGCTACGTCGCTCCCTCTTGGGCTTTTGCCCTTCTTGCCGCGCGGCCGCTGTAGTCCGGCCTTCACTTCGGGTGGGAGACTAACGCGCGTGATAAAGATGTCGACTGCCTCGGGACGAGGCCCGCTCGACCCGCGCCGGGGCGTGGTCTAGCCTTGTCGCATGACACGCACGCGCACCCTGATCGCCTTCAACACGGCCACGGCCAGCGAGAACAAGATTCACGACGATTCCGTGGCGAGCCGGTTCGGGTTTACGGGCGGGCTTGTGCCGGGCGTCGATGTATTCGCGTATCTGGCGCACGCGCCGATGGCCGCGTGGGGGCGGGACTGGCTGAGCGGCGGCTATATGCGCGCGCGGTTCAACAAGCCGGTTTATGACGGCGACCCAACAACGGTGACGGCGGAACCTGATGGCAACGGGCTGAAACTCGGCTGCTCGGCGCGCGGGATTCTCTGCGCGGAAGGATCGGCGCGGAAGAAAGGAGCGCCCGCGCCAACAAGGCTGCTTGGCGCCGCGGCAATGCCGGAGCTGACGACACGGCCGAAGGCGTCGATGGAAAGCCTGCCGGTTGGCGCAACACTTGGCACGCTGCGCGAGCAATACACGCGCGAAGCCGGGCTGCAGCATATCGAGGCCGTGCGCGACGACGCTGCGCTTTACGATGACGGGCGGATCGCCAATGCCGCGTGGCTGCTGCGCCGCGCAAACTATGTACTGGCCGACAATGTGCTGCTGGGCCCGTGGATCCACGTCGAAAGCGAGATCAACATGCACGCGCTGCTGAGCGATGGCGAAGACCTGGAGGTGCGCGCCATCGTTGCGGACAATGCCGACACGAAGGGCCACCTGATGGTGACGCTGGACATACAGATGCTGTCGGGCACGCGGCACGTAATGAGCTGCCGCCACTGGGCGATCTATGAGCCGAGACAGGTGCGTGAAGCGCCGGGCAAGGCCCCGGCCATTCAGTCACGCACCCGCGACAGGCTCTAGAATTTCGCGTAGCCCTTGGATTCGATGTAGGCCTTGAGTTCGCGCGCACGGCGGTTGGGATCGGGGTGGGTGGACATCCACTCCTGACCGCCGCCCTGCGAGTCAGCCGCCATCTTCTCCCACAGGCGCACCGACTGTTTCACGTCATAGCCCGCCTGGTGCATGTAATCGGCGCCGAGGAGATCGGCCTCGGACTCGTTATCGCGGCTGAACGGCAGGAGGATGCCAACCTGCGCGCCCGCGCCGGCGGCAGCCATCACGGAATTCAGCATGCCGTCGCTCATCTGAACCGTGGAGCCGAGCAGGACGCCGCCGCCCTGAATCAGCAGGCTGGTGGCCGTTTCCTGCCCGATGCGGCGGGCGGCGTGACGCGCCTTCACGTGACCGACCTCGTGGCCAAGCACGGCGGCGATCTGGTCGTCATTGTCGGAGAAGTCGATCAGGCCCTTGTAGAAGCCGACCTTGCCGCCCGGCAGCACGAAGGCGTTCTTTTCCTTCGAGTCGAACACCACGAATTCCCACTGGGCGTTCGGAATATTGGCCACGGCGGCGATGCGCGGGCCGATGGACTGCATCCGGGCGTTGGCTTTCGCATCCTTGGAAATCGGCGTCTGGGCTTTCGTTTCAGCCCAGGCCTGCGCCGACAACTCGACCAGCTGGTCGTCGGAGGGCGTAAAGGCTTTCGCGATGGACGAACAGCCGGTGGCGCCCACCGTGCCGATCACGAGCGTGCCGGCCCACAGGCCGCGCACGATATCGCGCCGGTGCATGCCTTTCAGCGAAACGATCCTGGGTTGGGCGACGTCATGGTTCACGCACATGGGAGTCTCCGCTCTCCGAATTCATCGGAAACAACATAGACCGGCCACGGCCTTTGGCAAAAGCCCGGCTTCCATGCGATTTGCAGGGCCAATTGCAGCGAATGTCAGACGACGCCGGCCTTGCGAAGGCTATCCACAGCCCTGGAATCAAGGCCGAGAACCTCGGCGAGGACTTCCGCCGTGTGCTGGCCGACCGAATCCGGGGCGGGACGGCGCACTCTGCCGGGCGTCTCGGAAAGCTTGGGGAAAACGTTGGGCATGGGCAGGCGGCCCAGCGTTTCGTGCTCTTCCCAGTGGATGGCGTCGCGGGCGATGAATTGGGGGTCGCGGATCATGCCGTCGGGGCGATAGATCGGGCCCGCAGGGACGCCTGCTTCGGCCATGATGGCATCGACTTCGGAGACGGTGCGCTGGCGCGTCCAGCCGGCGATCAGCGCGTCGAGTTCGGACTGGCGCTGGCCGCGGGCGTGGTGCGTCTTCCACTTCGGGTCTTCCGCCCATTCGGGATGGCCGATGGTTTCGGCGAGGCGGGCGAACACCTTGTCCTGATTGGCGCCGATGACAATGTCGCCGTCGCTGCAGGGATAGGCGTTGGAAGGCGCGATGCCAGGCAGGATGGAGCCGGAGCGCGTGCGCATATGGCCGCTGGCGCCATAGTCGGGCAGCAACGATTCCGTCACCTGCAGCACCGCTTCGTAGAGCGCGCTATCCACCACCTGCCCGCGCCCCGTCTGCTTCACTTGATGCAGCGCGGCGAGCGCGCCCATGCAGCCATAGGTGGCGGCGAGCGTGTCTCCGATGGAGAGGCCCATGCGCGCGGGCGGGCGGTCGGGCTCGCCGACAAGATAGCGCCAGCCGCCCATCGCCTCGCCCACGAGGCCGAAGCCGGCGCGGTCTGCGTAGGGGCCGGTCTGGCCGTAGCCGGAGACGCGGACGATGATGAGTTTCGGATTGATGACGTGGAGCGTTTCGGGGGCCATGCCCCACTTCTCCAGCGTGCCGGGGCGGAAGTTCTCGATGAGGATGTCGGATTTCGCGATGAGGTCGCGGGCGATCTGCTGGCCTTGTGTAACGCGCAGATTGAGGGCGACGGAGCGTTTGTTGCGCGCGATGGTGCGCCACCAGGCGGGCTTTGCGCCCTGCCCCCATTGGCGCATCGGATCGCCCTCGCCGGGCTGTTCGATCTTGATGACGTCCGCGCCCATGTCGCCCATAAGCTGTCCGCAGAACGGGCCCGCGATGAGCGAGCCCATTTCGATGACGCGCAAGCCTGCGAGCGGCCCGCTCACGATGCGATCTTCGGAAAGCCGCCCGCGCGGCTGACGAGGCCGGGAAGCTGGCGGCCCATCTTCTTGCCGAGCCATTGGGCCGTCTCGATCAGGCCATCGAGATTGAGCCCCGTCTCAACGCCGGATCGTTCGAGCATGTATTGCACGTCTTCGCTCGCCACATTGCCGGTGGCGTTCGGCGCAAACGGGCAGCCGCCTATGCCGCCGATGGAGGCGTCGATTACGGATGCGCCCGCTTCGACGGCGGCCCACGCATTGGCGACGGCAGTGTTGCGCGTATCGTGGAAGTGGGCGCGGATGGGCATGCCGGGGACGGCGGCTTTGACGGCGGCCATCACGGCTTTCACCTGATTGGGCACGCCGACGCCGATCGTGTCGGCAATCGCGATCTCGCGCGGGCCGGCGGCGGCGACGCGGCGCGCGAGGTCCGCCACGCGCGACGGCGCGATTTCGCCGTCGAACGGACAGCCGAAGGCGACGGAGATGGTGGCCTGCGCGGAGCGGCCATGCTCTTTGCCGAGGCGGATGATCTCGATGGCGTCTTCCAGCGTTTCATCCGAGGTGCGGCCCTGATTGCGTGTGCCGAACCCGTCGCTGGCCGAGATGACTGCGCCGAGTTCGTGGACCTGCGTTTCGAGGGCGCGGAGAGCGCCGCGCTTGTTCAGCACGAGGCCGATATAGGTCACGTCCCTGGGATCGCGCTTCGGCAGGGCGGCGAGTACGGCCTCGGCATCGGCCATCTGCGGCACGCGGCCGGGGTGAACGAAGCTGGCCACCTCGATGCGCCTGACGCCGCTGACGAGGGCGCGGGTGATCAGTTCGACCTTGTCCGCCGTGGGCAAAACCCCCGGTTCGTTCTGCAGCCCGTCCCGCGGGGACACTTCGACGAGTTCGATATGCTGGGTCATGGCGGATAAGTCGTACTGGCAGGGGCGGTAGTCAACGGGTTCACGATAGGCCTGTGAGCACGCCCTTCCATCCTTCGAGACGATTGCCTTCGGCAATCCCTCAGGATGAGGGCTATCTGGGGCCGGTTGATATGTAGCCCTCATCCTGAGGGATCGCGGGCACGCCGTCTGAACAGCGCCAGATCATCGTAGCGATCGCCTCGAAGGATGGAAGGGCGTGCTCACCGCTCCGTCTTCACGCGCGCCACTGCCTGCTTCCACGCCGCGATGCGCGCGGCGCGCGCGTCTGCCGGCATTCGGGGCGCGAACTTGCGGTCCAGCTGCCAGAGGGCGGCGGCTTCGTCGAGGGAGACGAACTCGCCGGCGCCGACTGCCGCGAGGATGGCGGCGCCGAATACGGTGGTCTCGACATTCTGCGGGCGCACGACTTCGATGGCGAGAATGTCGGCCATGAATTGCAGCAGCCAGTCATTGCGGGACATGCCGCCATCGACGCGCAGGGTCTGGGGGGCGACGCCGTCTTTCGCCATGGCTTCGAGGAGTTCGGCGGTCTGGAAGGCTGCGCTTTCGAGGGCGGCGCGGGCGATGTGGGCGATGGTGGAGCCGCGCTGCAGGCCGAGGATGGCGCCGCGCGCATCTGAATCCCAATGCGGCGCGCCGAGGCCGGTGAAGGCGGGGACGAGGTGGACGCCGGATGTGTCGTCGATGCGCGCGGCGAGTTCGCCCGCATGGGCGCCGTCGCGGATGATCTTCAGCTCGTCGCGCAGCCACTGGATGGTGGAGCCTGCGGAGAGGATCGAGCCTTCGAGCGCGTAGGTTGTCTTGCCCGCGACGCGATAGGCGATCGTGCCCAGCAGGCGCGAGGTGGAGCGTTTGAGTTCGGCCCCCGTGTTGAGGACGAGGAAGGCGCCGGTGCCATAGGTCGATTTGACGTCGCCCGCATTGAAGCCAGCTTGTCCGACGAGCGCGGCCTGCTGATCGCCCGCCACGCCGCGTATGGGAAGCGGTTGGCCGAAAAGGTCAGTGACGCCGAAATCGGCCGCACTGTCCTTCACTTCGGGCAGCAGGTTCAGGGGCACGTTGAAGATCGCGCAGAGATCTTCGTCCCAGCGGCCTTTGACAATGTCGTAGAGCGCCGTGCGCGAGGCGTTGGTGGCGTCTGTCGCGTGGACCCGGCCGCCTGTGAGTCGCCAGATCAGGAAGCAGTCGATCGTGCCCGCAGCCAGTTCGCCGCGTTTGGCCCGGTCGCGCGCGCCGGGAACCTGATCCAGGATCCAGCTGATCTTGGAGGCGGAGAAATAGGGATCGAGCACGAGGCCGGTGCGTTCCGAGACCATCGCCTCGTGGCCTTGCGCCGCCAACTCCTGCGTGCGCGAGGCTGTGCGGCGGTCCTGCCAGACGATGGCGTTGTGGATCGCCTCACCCGTCTTGCGGTTCCACACCACGACGGTTTCGCGCTGATTGGTGACGCCGATGGCGGCGATCCTGTGCGCGCCGAGACGCTCGACCGTCTGCTCCGCCGTGCGGCGCTGCGTGCGCCAGATCGCTTCGGGATCGTGCTCCACCCAACCCGAATGCGGGAATATCTGCGGGAACTCCTCCTGCGCGGAAGCGACCACGCGCCCGTCGAGCCCGATCGCCATTGCGCGGCTGGATGTCGTGCCCTGATCGAGCGCCAGGATGACGCCTTTGCCGGAACTCATGCGGGCCTCCTGAACTCGTACTGGATCATGGGACTGTCCTTGCAGATCGTTCGCGCACGCTGCGTGAAGCCGAACTTCAGCGCGAGCTTGATCGAGGGTGCGTTGTCCGGGTCGAGCAGCGCCCGCGAGCGCAGGCGCGCTGTCTCGACAACGGGCGCGCGATCACAGCCGCTGGAAGTCATGCACGGCTCCCAGATTGAGAACTTGCCCGATCTCGTCCAGCGCGGCGCGGCTTTCGTCCAGCAGCGCCGGATCGGCAAGATCGGCAGGGGCCAACCTGTCGCGATAATGACGACCGACGACGGTTTCGAGCGCGGCGATCTTCGCCTCATCGACGATGCAGCGTCCTCCGATTGCGGCCAGTTCGGCGGGCGTCAGCACAACGCGCAGGCGCAGGCAGGCGGGGCCGCCGCCATTGCGCATGGACTGGCGCAGATCGAGATAGTGCGCCGCGCGGATGGGTCCGTTGGTCGCCAGCACGCGATCCACGAATGCTTTCGCGCGTGGCGTTTCCTCTGCTTCGCGCGGCAGGATGAGCGCCATGCCGCCAGCCGGCCGGGAAATGATCTGCGAGTTGAAGAGATACGACTTCACCGCTTCTGGCAGGGTAAGTTCGGACTCCGGCGCCTCCAGCAGGACGGGATCGAAACCCTTCGCGGCGCACGCGCGCTTCAGCGCTTCAAGGAAAGCATCGCGCTGCTCGAACGCGCCGCCGTGATACATCAGCACGGGGCCATTCGAGACGGCGACGACATCGTTGTGGAAAGCGCCGGCGTCGATTGCGCGCTTCGCCTGCTGCGCCAGCACGGCGCCGCCGCCGGTCCATAGCTGGTGCTGCGTCGCCACGATGTGGCTGGCTTCCAGGGCTTGCCGCGCCACGAAACCGCCACCGGCGCTCCTGGCGAAGGCGGACCGGCCATAGACGAACACTTCGACACCCCGCTCGCCATGCGCAGCGGCGAGGCGACAGTGGTTTGCGGCGCCTTCGTCTCCGAAGGAATGAAACGGCACGGCGTCATGCACGGCGAATTTCGATGAGTCCGCAAAGACCGCGCGCAGGACTCGCGTGGTGGTTTCGACTTCGAGCGAGCGATGAAAGTGGGAAGAGAGATTGGCGGGCGTCAGGTGAACGCGGCTATCGCCTGTGTCCGCCGAGGGAGAAACGGTGGCGGCGTTGGCGGTCCACATCGCCGATGCGGACGAGACGTTGGCGAGAAGCGCCGGATTGGCGCGCGCCGCCGTTGCGACGACCTGCGCGTCCGTTCCCGAGAACCCCATCTTGCGGAGCGATGGCGCATGCGGGCGCTCGTGCGGCGGCAGGCATCCTTGCACCAGCCCCTGCTGCACCATCCAACGCATTTTCGAGAGGCCCTGCAGCGCCGCCTCGCGCGGATTGGAGACCTGCCCCTCATTGGCTGCCGCGGCGAGATTGCCCTGCGCGAGTCCGCCATAATTGTGCGTTGGACCGACAAGGCCGTCGAAATTGACTTCGACCGCGCTCATGGCCTGAGCCCGACAATGGCCTCGTCATCCTTGACAGCGCCCGGAGCGATGAGGCTTGCCATCGGCCAGGCTGAATAGTCGGCTGCGAAGTAACCGGCGGGGCGATGATTGCCCGACTGGCCGACGCCGCCGAATGGCGCCGCGCCCGAGGCCCCCGTGGTCTGCCGGTTCCAGTTGAGAACGCCGGCGCGCACTTCGGATTCGAAACGCTGGAAGAGATCGGCGCTGTCGGAGATGAGGCCGGCGGCGAGGCCAAACTTCGTGTTGTTGGCCTCGTCCAGCGCAGCGTCGAAATCGGCGACGCGGATGATCTGCAGCAGCGGGCCGAAGGTTTCCTCGTCACGGCGCTCAGGCAGAGCCGTCACGTCGATGAGGCCGGGGGAGACGTAAGCGGGGCCGATAGCGAGTTGCTTTGCCTCGCGGATGGCGATGCCGCCATTGCCGAGCCAATCGGCTTGGGTTGCGAGAACCTGTTGCGCGGCATGCGCCGAAATCAGGGGGCCGATGAAGGGTTGGGGATCTGCATCCGGCTTGCCGACGACGATGCGGTCGATCGTGGAGGCGAGCGCGTCGATGATGGCATCGACTTCCGCGCCCTGTTTCACGATCAGACGACGCGCGCAGGTGCAGCGTTGGCCGGAGGTGATGTAGGCGGACTTGATGATGAGCTTGGCCGTGGATTCGAGGTCGGCCGCATCCCACACGACAAGCGGATTGTTACCGCCGAGTTCGAGCGCGACCATCTTCTCCAGCTTGCCGGCGAGTGCGCGGTGGATCGCCCTGCCCGCAGGCACGCCGCCGGTGAACAGCACGCCATCGACGCCGTCATGCGCCACCAGCTGCTCTGCAGGCGCTCGCGCGCCCTGCACAAGATTGATGACGCCAGCAGGAATCCCCGCTTCTTCCCACAAGCGTAGCGTGAATTCAGCCACCTCAGGCGTCTGTTCGGACGGCTTGAAGATCGCGGTATTGCCCGCGATCAGCGCCGGCATGATGTGACCATTGGGGAGATGTCCGGGGAAGTTGAACGGGCCAAGCACCGCCATCACGCCGTGCGGATGATGGCTGATGCGCGCGGTGAAGGCGCCGGCGGGGGCCTCTTTGGTGGACGTGCGCTCGTTATAGGCTTTCACCGACAGCTCGGCCTTGCCGACCATGGCGGCAGCCTCCGTCGCAGCGTCCCACAGCGGCTTGCCGGTAGCGCGCGAGATGACAGCGGCCATGTCGGACTTGCGGGCATCGACAAGCTTCGCGAAGGCGCGTACGACGGCGATACGCTCGTCGATCGGGCGTCGGCGCCATGCGGGCAACGCCGCGCGAGCCGCCGCGACGGCGGCTTCTACATCGGCAGCGCTCGCTTCGTTGCCACGCCACACCTCTACGCCGTCAGCGGGAGAGATAGAGCCGAACACCTGCCCGCCGCCGCGCAGCCAGCGGCCGTTGATGAAACACTCGCCGGTGAATGCTGGCAGGGTCATGGGCGCGACGCTTTCAGACGATAGACCGCAACTTCCTCCGTGGTCGCCACGCCGATGCGCGCGAGGATTGCGGCGGGATCATCCGCATCGACAAACTGCGTGACGGCGAAGCGCCCAAGGTCGGGATTGGCGGCAAGGCCGGCTGAAGGGCGCGGGCCTTTCAGGAATTCGGACGCGGGCATGCGCACAGTCTCACGGACCGTGTCGATGTGATCGATGAATGCTTCGACCGTGGGGCCCGCATCGAAGATGTCCACCACATCATTGTAGCGGAAGCCCTGCGCCATCAGCATCGCATAGGCGGGCTCTGCATCAGGATGCGGGCGGGCAATGACGCGGCGCGCTTCGTCCGGCAAGAGCGATGTGTAGATCGGATAGCGCGGCATCAGGTCCGCGATGAAGCGATGGTCGCGCGCACTCAGCGAATCCGCATGGCGATACTCCATGCGGAAGAATTTGGAGCCGACCGCGTCCCAGAAGGGAGACCGTCCGTCCGGGTCGGTGAAGCCACGGATTTCGGCCATTGCCTTGGGCCCGAAGCGGACAGGATCGGCGGCGATCAACATGAGCCGCGCAAAAGACAGAAGCCGGCCACGGCCCCCGCCGCGCGCCTTGCGCTCGATGAACAGCGTGCCAAGCTCTGAATCGCCGTGATAGTCGTTCACGAGGAACAGCAGGTCGAGTTCGACCTTCACATTCAGCTCGGGCGAGACCTTCGCGTCGCGCGAGATGCGGTAGGAATAGAAAGGGCGCTCGACGCCGAGATTGGTGAAGATGCTGGCGGTGCCGAGCAGTTCGCCGTCTTCCTCCATCACAAGGAAATAGCACTCGTTCTGCGGCGGCAGCGAGCCGCGCGCGAAAGCTTCCAGTGACCGCTCGATGCGCGCGGCCATCGCCTCGCGAGAGGATGGCATGGTCAGCATGCCGGGATCGACGCGGGCGATCATGCCCTCGAGCCTGTCGAGGTCGTTCCGGTTGGCGGGGCGAACGATGGCTGTGGTCATAAGCCTGCCTAACTCTCGGCGGCGAATTGCGCCAGCGTTTCGCGCCCGAAGAGTTCCACGGCGGCTTTCATTTCTTCGGCTGAAATCCCTCCGCCGCCGGAAACCCTGACGTAAAGCCTGTCTTCGGCGAGACGCGCATAGGAGCCCGTCTTCGAGGACGCATCCCACTCCGATGAGACGATCGCGCCATCGACTCGCACGCGCCGCGAATATCCATCTGCGGTTTCGCGTTCGTATTCGGATGTCGCCGGCCCGCCAAAGCCGATCACCTGCGCGATGGACGGCGAATAGACGATCTGCAGCGACAGGTGTTTCGCCCCGCCGCGATACTCGGCTTCCAGCCTGATGGTGCGCTGGCCGGGAAGTCCCTGTCGCTCGAACCCCACCGAGACGCGGTTCAATCCGGCGAGGGTTTCCGGCGCAGCTCCGCGCAGGTCATCGCCCTGCACGATTCCGGGCGCGCCAGCCCCAAGCCTGCCGGCAGACATTGCCCCGCGCTCGCTGACAGGCGCGGTTTCGCTTGCGTCGAACAGGGAAAGGCGCGGCACGCCGGGGAAGAGATTGCCCGAGGCCGCCGCCGCCAGCATCGCGGCAAGACCGACGGCCTGCGCAAGAAGAGTGCCGGCCAGCGTTGTAACGATGGAGAAGTTGACGGCGGACTTGTCCGGCGGGTGCATCAGCCTCGGTGCGCCGACGAACAGCAGGTAGAGACTGTAGGCCGCGCAAACGAGCGCGAATATCTGGAGCGCCGGAGCCACAGCGAGAATACCCGCCACCATCGCGGCGGTAATCGCGTAGGCGGAAAGCTTGAAAGCCTGGCGATAGCTCCTGACGCCATCGAAGCGCGGCGACAGCCAGTCCACGATCCAGGCGAACACGAAGACCGCGCCTATCGTCAGAACGAAGAACAACGCCGCGGACAGGAAGGCGCCCGGCAACGGCGCGCGATGAAGCTGCCCACCGACCTGCACGCCCACCACGGCCAGCGCCACAACGATCGCCGCCGCGGGGATCAGCGCCAGCGGCGCTACATAGGTCAGAGCCAGCCGGGCCGGGGCGACTTCCTCGCGGTCGATCACGGTCCACTCGGCGGCAGGCGCAATCAGCAGGTTCGCCACCCGCCTGAAGCTCGCCATCATGGTCCGCCCTTTCTCGACATTGCCGAAGATTAGCCACCCGGACAGCGCGTTGATAGCTTTCGCGAGCGGGGCCGGGCGGAAAAACCCTTTGACGGGGCGACAATAGAGCCCACTGGCGCTTATTCACGGGTCCGTGTAATCAATATGGAAACTGGCGAGTTTCGAGCGAATCGGACCGCCTGCCCGGAAACGCCTGGATTCGAAAAAGATGGAAATGCCCGCCTCGATCCCGGCTCAGCCCGGTGGCCGTCGTGAAGCGACGCCTGACGAAAAGCGCCTGACCTTCTGGGCCCTGATCATCGTGTTCCTGCTGAGCGCGCTGGACCAGACCATCGTTTCGACGGCGATGCCGACCATCATCGGCGAACTCAACGGTCTTGAGCTGTACGCCTGGGTCACCACGAGCTACCTGCTCGCCTCCACCGTGATGGTGCCCATCTGGGGCAAGCTGGGCGACCTCTATGGCCGCAAGCTGATCCTGCTGATCGGTATTGTGGTCTTCGTTGCGGGGTCGGCGCTGTGCGGGCTAGCCGGGGAGTTCGGCGACCTGCCGCTGCTCGGCGACGGCATGATGCAGTTGATCGTCTTCCGCGGCATCCAGGGCATTGGCGGCGGCGCGCTGTTCACCACGGCGTTTGCAACGATTGCCGACCTGTTCCCGCCCCGCGAGCGCGGCAAATATGCCGGCATGTTCGGCGCGGTCTTCGGCCTTGCCAGCGTCATCGGCCCCATCGTCGGCGGCTACTTCACCGACCACGGATCGATCGACATTGGCGGGCTGCACATCGCGGGCTGGCGCTGGTGTTTCTATGTGAACCTGCCGACATCGATGGTCGCGCTGGCGATGATCTGGTTCAAGATGCCGAACCTCGGACACACGGGAGGCGGCAAGATCGACTGGGCGGGCGGCATATTCGTCGTGCTGTCCATCGGGGCGCTGATGCTTGCGCTGACCTGGGGCAACGAGAAGGGCTGGGCGCATCAGGACGTGCTTGCCCTGTTCGCGTTCTCGCTCGTCACCGGCATCGTCTTCCTGCTGATCGAATGGCGCGCGGCAGAGCCCATCCTGCCGCTCGGCCTGTTCTCCATCCGTGCATTCTCGACCACGACCATCGCCTCCTTCATCATCGCGATGGCGTTCATGGGAACGATTGTCTATCTGCCGCTCTACCTGCAGCTCGGGCTTGGCATACAGGCCACCAATAGCGGCCTGCTGCTGCTGCCTCTGATGGCGGGGCTGATCCTGTCATCCACGCTTTCGGGCCGCTACGTGTCGCGGACGGGGAAGTACAAGTCGATGATGCTCGGCGGCGCCGTGATCCAGCTGATCGGCATCTATCTGATGTCCCAACTCGGCAGCACCGCGACAGGGCAGGACGTGATCTGGCGGCTGTTCATTCTGGGCATCGGCCTCGGGCCGTCGCAAAGCCTGTTCAACATGGTGTCCCAGAGCGCGGCCCCCGTCACACAGATCGGCGTTGCGACATCGACCAGCATGTTCCTGCGCCAGTGCGGCGGCATGATCGGCGTGTCGATCTTCGGCGCGCTGCTGCTGGGGGACATGACGTCGTCTCTGGCGCCTCTGGCCGAAAAGCTTGGCATCACGATCGACATCGGCGAGATGCAGCGCATGGCGATGATGGCCCAGCATGGCGGCGAGATGCCGCTTGCCGAAGGCTTCATCAAGACCTCGATCTCCGACGCCATGAGCCACATCTTCATGGCCAGCCTGGCGATCGTGGCGCTGGCGATCGTCGCGATCCTGCTCGTTCCGCAGATCAAGCTCCGGGGCCGTGGCCCGCAGGAAATGGCGAAGACCCCGGTGAGCGCCGCAGCGAGCAGCGACTAGCCTAGCGGAGGATGCGGTAGACGCGCAGGGGCGACGCGCCGATATCGACCGGCTCCAGCCAGCCGGGCGCCTCTCCACGTCCCAGCATGGCCGAAAGCGTCTGCTCAGGCGCAACGCCTTCAGCCGCATTGCGCGCATAGAAGGCAGTTTCGGGCGTCGCCGGACACACCAGCACATAGTCCGCCGCGGACTTCACGGCGATCTCGCGCGCCCGATCGGCTGACGCGCGCATGGCGGCGATCACCGTCATCGTGCCTTCCACGTCGCGATGGTAGGGCGCGGCCAGTACGCTGTGATCGGTCCAGACCAGAACGCCGGCGCCGAATACGAACTGGTTCAGCATGACCCCCGTAGGAACGGCGCGCAGCGTGCGCAGCGCCTCGGGCGTCGCGCATGATTTCGAGCCGGCCTCACGGATGGCAAGATCGGCGATCGCCGCGCGTGGCGTGATGCTCGATTGCAGCGCACTGCCGGCGCTGGCCCAGGCGGCGGCGGCCGAACCCGCCGCAATACCGGCAAACGCCAGGGCGCGCATTGCCGAAGCGCGCGCACGATAGTCGCGCCGCGCCACAGCGACGGCCCATGCGCCGAAGGGAACTGCGAACGCCGTGGCGAATGCCGCGCCGCGTATCTGCCAGGCCATGATGACGATGCTGACGAACAGGAACGCCAGCGGAATCCAGCCTTCCCCCCACTGCGCATGACGGCGCAGGCAGAAGATCGCCGCGACCAGCCCGGCCAGCGCCGCGCCCGCGACGGCAAGCATCAGGGCCGCATCGCTGCCGGCCAGGGAAAAGAGGGAGCGGGCTTCGGAAATCTGCGTCATCCAGAGCGTGGACATGCCCTCGCCCAGCGCCGCATAGCCGCCGCCGGCGCATTGGGGAAACAGCAGATACAGCGCGGCGATCCCCGCTGCGCCAAGAATGCCGGCCGAGGCGCCACGCCCGACGAGGCTCGCGCCCAAACGGCTGGGCAGCATGCTCAGGGCAACCGCGACCCCGCCGCCGACAGCGCCGAACGCGGCGAAGGGCGCGCCCATCGCATCGCAGACCGGCTGCAACCATGATGACGGCGGCACGAGGACGGGCAACATCACCAGGCTGGTCGCCGCAAGGCCGACGCCCAGCCAGCGCAAGCCCGATGCATACGCTTCAGGGCGGACCAGCCACAGCAAGCCGGCAGCCGCCAGCCCGGCGGCGACAAGCGGCACACCCTCAGCGGCGGTCGCCATCGCCAGCCCGAGCGCCACGCCCGCGCCGACAGCGGCGCGCCAGCTTGCCTGCATGTGCATCAAGCCAAGTATGGCGGCCATGCCGAGAACCAGTTCGACATTGTGATGGTCGAAATATCCCGGCGCGAATTTCTCGGTCGCCGGGAAGGCCAGCGCTGCGAGGATGGCCCCCGCCCATTCGGCTTCGCGGCGCAACCCATCGCGCGCGCCGATCTCGCCGGCAACGCGCACGACCAGGAACATGAAGGCGCCGAGCAAGCCCAGCGGCCACGCGAACGCGACGGCGATCTCCGCATTGGCCTGCCCGATCAGCGGTGCGAGCAGGGCGATGGGGGCGGCCAGCAGCGCGTCGATCCACTGCGCCCAGTGCATCAGCGTCCCCTCCGGCGGGTTAAGCCGCTGCTGGACGCTGTCGAACCAGCCCTGTCCGCCGAGCATGTCGCGGATACGCACGAGGCGCATGGCGTTGTCGGGCTCGCCGAAATCCTGGCTCAGCGCAGCTGCACCCGCGCTCACAAGGAGGATCAGCGCCGCCAGGCCCCACCCGGCAAGCCATGCGATCCGCCCGTTTCCGGCCACGTCGGGTGACATCTGGGCGGGCGACATGAGGATCCGTAGGTCACTTGAACTTGTCGCTTCCTAGCAAACCCGGCTTAAGCATTCGCAAAGCGCTGGTCCGGGTACGCCACAGTGCGAACACCGCCGCCACAATGAAACTTGCCGGCCGCCCTACGTCAGCCGCGACGCGCCCGCACACATGCACTCAAGCGGGACCACAAACCCGCGAGTCGGCCGCAGCCGCACAGCCCGATCCTGGGACAGCGCGCGGCCTGGAGGGACAAGACCATGATCCGCGCCTTTACCCGTTTGACCCTGCTGTCGGTCGCCGCGCTTGCCAGCGCCGGGGCTGCGAGCGCTGATATTTTCCTCAAGACGACGACCGCCTCGGGCGACGCGATGCAGCGCGGTTTCGAGGGCCAGATCGCCATCACGGGCGTCAACATGGGCATTTCGTCCTTCACGATGCCCGACCCCGAAGGCTTCCAGGACGAAGTGCGCTCGACCACGGTGAGCCCGCTCTACATCACGAAGACCCCGGACCGTTCTTCGCCCAGGCTGATGGCCGCCGCCGTGGAAGGCGCACCGCTGGGCCGGATCGAGATCACCTTCACCTCGCCCGTCCGACCGGGCGCGGCGGAGACGGTTGAATCCCGCTGGATCATCGAGGGCGCGGAGGTGCGCAGCTTCAACCTGTCGTCGGACCCGATGAACGGAGACCGCCCGACGGAAAGCATCGAGATCAGCTACGCATCGATGACCTACCAGTACTTCACCAAGGACGCTAAAGGCGCCCGCTCGGGCAGCATGGAAGAGCTCAAATGGCGCGTGCCCGATGAGCAGCTTTTCCCCTACGACGGCGGCTGCCGCTAACGCGGCGTGGTCGGGCAGGCCTTAACGGCCTGCCCGCTCCGCCATTCCAATTTGCACGGGGCCGATTCACAGGCGTCTAACCAATACCTGCTAGGAGATGCAGCTGGTTACGGGAGGATCGCGTCCCATGGCGAAAGCTGCATTTCACAAGAGCCAGAAGGTTTTCGTCAAACCCGTTGGCACCTGGGCCGTTGTCGAGCGCGTCCTTCCCCAATGGGTTAAAGGTCTCGATGAGCCGCTGAAGGTTCACTACGACGTTGGCCTCGGCCGCGAGTTCGGCGCCAGCGAGTTGATGGCCGACAAGTCCGGCGGGCCGATCGACGATCTCGCCGAAATCGAGAACTGGCGCATCAACCGCGCCCGCAATCGCTGGAAGGATTCGGAAGAGGTTCCGAACCACCCCCATCCCGGCACTTATCCTATCGTAACCACGGACGAGAAGAACTGGGGCGGCTGGCGCGTGCCCAGCGCCGAATACGACCGCGATCCCCAGCGCATCGAGTTCCAGGCCCGCATGATCGAGGCAGCGCCCCACCTCATGCGTGTGGCCAAGACGCTCGCCCAATTCGCCCACCAGAACGCCGAGGACACGCCGGCGGAATTGCTGGATCTGGCCAAAAAGGCAACGACCCTGCTCCGCCGCATCTATGAGACCCCCGGCGACACCGCGTTGCAGGTCGCAGCGGAATAGCATTCCGCCAGGTTGGCCATTTTCCCGCGAGAATCAGGGCGAACGCTCTTTATCTTGGCAAAGAACGCTGTACGCATCGTGCCTGCCGCAAATCCACCGCGGTAAGCCTGATCGAGCAGCCTGCCATGCGCACCGAAAATCCGCCTCCCGTTCGCCTGTCCGACTACCGGGCGTATCCGTTTCGGATCGAGCAGGTTCGTATGCGCTTCCAGCTGCATCCAACCGACACGCGCGTGCTGACCGAGCTGACCGTCAAGCGGACGGGCGATGCAGACGCGCCGCTCGTCCTCGATGGCGAGAAGTTGACGCTCAAGTCGATCCGGCTGAACGGCAATGCTCTTTCGACGGACGAATATCGCCTCGACGCGGAATCGCTGACTCTGGACTGGCCGGGCGACACCTTCACGCTTGAGATCGAGACCAGCATCTCGCCCGAAACCAACACCGAACTTTCCGGCCTCTACATATCCAGCGGCCGCTTCTGCACGCAGTGCGAAGCCGAGGGCTTCCGCCGCATCACCTTCTACCCGGACCGCCCTGACGTCCTCGCGCCCTTCCATGTGCGCATCGAAGCGGAGAAGGCGAGCTATCCCTACCTGCTCTCCAACGGCAATCCGACCACTTCAGGTGATCTCGACGACGGCCGTCACTTCGCCGAATGGACCGACCCTCACCCGAAACCGTCTTATCTGTTCGCCCTCGTCGGCGGCGCCTTCGATGTGCTGGAAGACACGTTCACGACTTCATCCGGCAAGCTGGTGAAGCTGGCGATCTATGTCGAGAAGGGCGACGCGCCACGCGCGGAATATGCGATGCTGTCGCTCAAGAACGCCATGTCGTGGGACGAGGACGTGTTCGGGCGCGAATACGATCTCGACATCTTCCAGATCGTCGCTGTTCGCGACTTCAATTTCGGCGCGATGGAGAACAAGGGCCTCAACATCTTCAATTCCGCCTATGTGCTGGCCGATGGCGGCGCGGCGACCGATGCGGACTTCGAGGCCATCGAAAGCATCGTCGCGCACGAATACTTCCACAACTGGACCGGCAACCGCATCACCTG
>CAZGWV010000060.1:13932-21157 GCA_964529555.1 uncultured Rhizobium sp. | reverse complement strand
CGCCCCTCTCTCCGCCACGCCAGCATCATAAACGCGCACGCCAGCAGCATGCCGAGAGCGCCTGGCAGCAGCGTGGTCGACTCCGTCGCGCGCACGGCGTAGGCGCCGCGCTCGCGCAGGCCGAACCAGTCATTGCCTGCCGCCGGCCCCTGCTGGCCAATGCGTTGCAGGCGCGGCATGTCCGGCGTGCCGTCCGCGCCGAGGCGATAGACGCCGCCCAGCGTCGCAGCCGCCAGCGGCTGCACCTTGTCCGCCGTCGCGCGCAGGTCGAGATACTCGCGCGGATGCGTCGGCCCGCGCAGCGTCACCGCGCTCAGCTTGCCGCTCGTCGCGCGATAGAGGCCCAGCTGCGGCGCGGGCAGGCTGGTCTGGTAATGGCCCGGCGACACGAGCGCCCATTCATGCTCGCTCTTGACGCCATCCGGCCCCTCCACCGAAAGCTTGGCCGGGCTGTCCGACAGCGTCTGCAGCGTGGCCTTCAGTTCGGGCGATGCGCTGGCCGTGATCTCCAGCAGCTCTTCCTCCAGCTCCGGCTCCTTCATCAGCCAGTGCGCCGTGCGGCGGATCAGCTCGGCATAGGGGCCGCCGCCATCATAGCCGCGCGCCCACAGCCACATCTGGTCCGACATCACGCTGGCGACGCGGCCCTGTCCCACGCGGTTGAGCAACAGGAGCGGTGCGCCATCGGGCGTCTGCATCAGCGATTCCGAGCGGCCGCGCTCCATCTTCATGTAGCGCATCCACGGGCCCCAGCCCTCGGTCGGCAATGTGGCGGTGACGGAATGGCGCTTGCCCAGCTCGGTCAGCTGCGGAACGAAACGCCCATCCACGGTTTCGCCCGTCGCCCGCCCCGGCAGAACGCCGCCAAGCGGCGTGTTGTAGAGAATGTAAGCGCCCGGATAGGGCGGCCCCGACGCGATCAACAGCGCCCCGCCGCGCTCGACATAACGCGCGACACGATCGAGATACTGCTCCTCCAGAACCTGCGGGCGCAGTTCGTGGTCGAAGATAACCAGATCGAACTCGTCCAGCTTTTCGCGGAACAGCTTGGCTTTCGGGAAGGCGATCAGCGCCATCTCGTCCGTGCGGATGTTCTCCGACTTCTCCGGCGGGCGCAGAATGGTGAAGTGAACAAGGTCCACAGCCGGGTCCGACTTCAGCAGGTCGCGCCACACACGCGCGCCGGCGTGCGGCTCGCCCGTTACCAGCAGCACGCGCAGCCGGTCCTGCACGCCCGAGATGCGCGCCGAGGCGAGGTTGTTCGCCAGCGTCAGCTCGTTGGGAATGCCATCCACCGACAGCACGACCAGATTCTCGCCGCGCCGGCGCAGCGTGAACGAGATCATCGCCGGCTCGCCCACGGGAACGGTCTGGTCCGGCCGCGCCTCGCCATTGATCGTGATGCCCACACGCACGCGCGAGGCCGTCGGGTCGTTGACCTTGATGCGCATCTCGACGCGCTGGTCGATGATCGAGAAGGACGGCGCCTGCTGGATCTCGATGTTACGGTCCACTTCGTCCTCGCCGCCCACGATCATCGCGTGGATCGGGCCGAACTGGAGCGAGTCCCTCGTTTCCTCGGGTATGTCGTGGATCTGCCCGTCGGTGATCATCACCACGCCTGCGATCCTGTCGCGCGGCGCATCCGACATGGCCGATTGCAGCGCGATATACATGTCGGTGCCATCGGCGCCCGGATCGGTTTCCGCGACACGCAGTTCGAGGTTCTCGTCGTCCTCGATGGCGCGGCGCAGCTGGTCATAGGCCGCCTGCGCCGTTTCCGTGCGGCCGCGGAAGTTCATGCTCTCCGAGCGGTCCATCACAACCGCGACGATGTCCTTCAGCGGCTCTCGCTGCTCCTCGATCCACAGCGGATTGGCCAGCGCGACCGCGAGAACGGTCATCGCCAGCGCGCGGAACAGCCACGCCTTGCCGCGGCAATAGAGATAGACGCCCCACAGCACGGCCGCGCCGCCGGCCAGCGCCCACAGGGCTGCCCAGGGGATGAGAGGATCGAAGCCAAGGCGTGCTGCGTCTTCCATGGCCTAGTCCGCCTTGTCGCGCGAGGTGCCGAGGCGGTCGAGCAGGGCCGGAATGTGAACCTGATCTTCCTTGTAGTTCCCGGTGAGGATGTACATCACGAGATTGATGCCGAAGCGGTAGGTCATCTCGCGCGCGCGTTCGCCGCCTTCCATGGTCAGAAGCGGACGGCCCGTGCGCTTGTCGATCGCCCAGGCGCCCGCCCAGTCCGATCCGCCGATGAAAAGCCCGGAGACGCCATCGCCGCGCCGGCTGTCGCGGCTTGCAGCGCCGCTCTCGATCCAGAGGCGGCCATTGAGCCGGCCCGGATAGGAGCGGATGAGGTAATAGCTCTTGGTCAGCACATGGTCCGGCGGCGCAGGCTGCAACAGCGGCGCGTCGATACCCGCCAGCAACTGCTGCAGGTTCGCCGAGACATCGCGCCCCGGCGTCGCATCGCGCGTGTCCACCACGAACGCGCCGCCCGCGCGGAGATAGGCGTTCACCTTCGCGACCGCCGCCGCCGACAACGGTTTCGCATCGCGCGGCACCGCATAATAGATCATCGGATAGAGTTCGAGGCTGTCGCGCGCGAGATCGACGCCATGCGGCTCGTCAGGCTCAACCGCCGTGCGCTGTCCCAATTGATACGACAGCCCCCACAGCCCGGCATGCGTCGTCTCGTCGAGGCGCCGGTCGCCCGTCTTCACATAGGCAAACCGCAGATGTGCTGCGGCTTCGCGCGCCAGTTGCTCCGCAGTCTGCGCCTGAGCTGACGGCGCGCCAGCCACGGCAATCGCCGCGACGAGGAACACCGCAATCGCCCCGGCAACATGCTTGCGGCGGAACAGGTTCGGCAGCCTGCCGGCGAAGGCCAGCGCGATAAGAAGGTCCAACGCCACAATGCCCAGCGCCAGCGCGATCATCCACCCGCCAAGCCCGGTGCGCTCCGCAATCGCGGCCTGCTCGGTCACCGTGACTTCCAGCGGCCAGTCGCTGAACGCCAGCGGCGCAGGGCTCCCCGCATTGAGCGCGCGCTCGCCGCCCGGCCCGAGATAAAGCCCTGGCGGCGTCGTCGGCGAGGGCCGCGTGGTCGCAAACTCTGCGGCGGCGACCGGGATGGCGTTGGAACCGGGCGGCGTCAGCACGCCAAACCCGTCGAGCACGCGCGATGGCGCCAGCGTGCCTTCGCCGCTCAGCGCGGGCGCGCGTGTGCGTTGACCTCCCGACACCACAGACCGGCGCAGCATCTCCACGAACGCGCCGGTGAAGGGCAGGTCCGACCAGTCGGGATCGGCCGTGACGTGGAACAGGATCAGCTGTCCCTGTCCCACGCGCCGCGCGGTGACCAGCGGCGTGCCATCCTGCAGCCGCGCCCATGTCAGGCTGTCGAGTTCAGCCGAAGGCTGCGCCAGCACCTGCTGCCGCACGGCGGCGTCGACCGGGCGTGGAATGCCGGCGAAGGGCGAGGTGGCCGGGAATTCCGCCACCCGCTGCGGCGTCTCCCACGACATCGCCGATCCCAGCGCGCGCGATGTGGGCCGCAGCGTGACAGGCGAGAGCGGGTCTTCCTGCGCAGCCAGTCGCGGCCCGGCAAAGCGGATCAGCACGCCGCCCTTTTCCATCCAGTCGGTCAGGCGCTGGGCGGTCGCTTCGTCGATCGAACCGCGATCGCCCATGATAATGGAATCGATCGGCGCATCGAGCAGGTCGGACAGCTTCTTCTCGGTCAGCTGCGCATAAGGCTGCAGCGCCTTGCGCGCATAATAGTGTTCGGACAGCAGCGGCTGCGCCTCGTCGCGCGTATCGGCCAGTCCGACATGCGGGCGGCGCGCCGTGTCGTCCCACAGCCAGACGGCCCCCGCAGATGGCGAGCCCGCAATGCGGAAGCGCGCAACCCGGTTCAGCGCCGCCGCCGGAATGGCGAACAGCGCCTCGGCCGTGTTCGAATTTCCCTCGAACGCAATGCGCGTCGATGCGATGGAGGCGCCCTCCGACGTCTCCGCGATGATGTCCGCCGTCTCGCCCGGCAGGCTTCCCGCGCGAACCACCGACACGCGCGCGCCTTCAGCCGAACTGTCCGCCGCCGTGATGGCGAACGCCGTGCGGGGCCGCGTCACGCGCACATCGGTCGCCGCCTTCCCCGCAAGCGCGCGGGCGAACGATGCCGCATTGTCGTGATCGAAGCCGTCCGTCGCCCAGATGATCCGGCCGGGCCGCAGCTGCGTCTCGTTGAGCTGCGCCAGCGCCGCTTCCCGATCCGGCAGCCACGCCGCCGGCCGCTGGTTGCGCAGCAACTGCCGCGCCGTCTCGGCGTCCAGAGCCTCGGATGGATCGCGGTGAACTTCGCGCGGCGCGGTGAACATCACATGGATCGACCCGCCATTCATCGACGTCTCGTCCACCGCAGCCGTCGCCACGCGCACGATATCGCGCCAGCGCTCCGCGCTGCTCCAGCCATCGTCCACCACGATCAGCGTGCCGCCATCGGTCGGCGTCTGCGCATTCGGCGCCCAGGTCGGCCGCGCAAAGCCGACAATCGCCAGCGCCAGCGCAATCATCCGCAGCAGCAGCAACCACCAGGGCGTGCGCGCCGGCGTCTCTTCCTCGGGTGTCAGGTCTTCCAGCAAGGCCAGCGAGGGCAGGGCAAAGCGCTTCGGCTCGGGCGGCGTCGCGCGCAGCAGCAGCCACAGCAATGGCAGGGCCAGCAGCCCGAGAAGGGCCAGCGGCTGCAGGAAAAGGAACGGACCGACGCTCACGCCAGGGCTCCGCTCGTCGAGAAGCCATGCGCCAACGCGCCCAGAGGCATGCGTGCTTCCTCGGTCGTTACATGGCTGACAAACCGCCAGCCAAGCTCACCAGCCAGTTCCGTCATGTCCTTCCGGCGCTGCGTGAACTTGTCGAGATAGCCCTCGCGGATGGATTCGGCGCGGCCGATCAGCCGCTCGCTGTCCTGTCCCGGCCGGAAGAAGCGCACGCGGCCATTGAACGGATACGCCTCCTCGATGGGATCGCACACCTGCAGCAGAACGCCATCGCGGCACTTGCCGGCGACAGGCGTCAGATTGGCGCGCCATTGGTCGAGCGGCGAATAGAAGTCGCTGCACACCACCACGGCTGCCCGGTCGCGCGGCGGCGGCGGAAAGGTCATGCTGGCGGAAAAGTTGCGAATATCTTCGCCCACGCGCGCCGCGGCCCGCGCGCCCGACACCGGGCCGCGTCCGCCGCCCAGCGCCCCGCACCGTTCTCCCGATCGCGACAGCGCGCCCGCCAGCGCCATGCAGAGCAGCAAAGCACGATCGGCCTTCAGCGGAATTGTTGCCCCGCTCGACCAGTGGAAGCCGGGGCTGGGATCGGCCCAGAACAGGAATGTCCGCGCCGTTTCAAGCTCGGTCTCGCGGACGAACATGTGTTCCTCACGCGCGGACCTGCGCCAGTCGATGCGCTCGGCGCCGTCTTCCTGCGTATGCCGGCGATACTGCCAGAAGTTCTCGCCCATCCCCGACTTGCGGCGGCCTGCCGAACCGAGATGAGCGGCGCTGGCGGCGCGCGCCTGCGTCGTCAACGTCCCGAGATCGCCGGCAAGTGCGGCGGCTTCGGCTTTCAACTGACTCAGCGGAGCCTGTGGCAACAGGGTGGTTCCTAAACAGCAGGGCTGCGGATGCTAGGCAGCCTTGGCGGCGAGTTCCTGAATGAGCGCCGACAGCGAACCGCCCTGACCCGTGGGGTCATAGGCGAGCGCCATACGGTGCCCGAGCGCCGGCTCAGCCAGCGCTTCGATATCATCCAGCGACGGAGCAAGGCGCCCGCGCAGCAGTGCGCGCGAACGCGCCGCCAGCATGAGCGCCTGTCCGGCACGCGGCGACGGACCCCAGTCGACGCGCTTCTTCACCTGCGGATGATCGGTCTGTTCCGGCCGCGCCGAGCGCACGAGGCGCAGGATCGCTTCCAGCACTTTCTCGGGCACCGGCATGCGGCGAACCAGCGCCTGCATCGCCAGCAATTGCTGTGCGTCGAGCACCGGGCGAACCGTTTCGTCCCCCATGCCCGTCGTCTCGACGAGAATGCGGCGCTCGGTTTCATGGTCTGGATAATCGACGTCGACTTTCAGGAGGAAGCGATCGAGTTGCGCCTCGGGCAGCGGATAGGTGCCTTCCTGTTCGATCGGGTTCTGCGTCGCAAGAACGTGGAACGGCTTGGGCAGGTCATGGCTCGCGCCCGCCACCGTCACATGCCGCTCCTGCATCGCCTGCAGCAGGGCGGACTGCGTGCGCGGCGAAGCGCGGTTGATCTCGTCGGCCATCAGCAGGCTGGTGAAGATCGGTCCCTTGACGAACCGGAAGGCGCGGCCGCCGGTCGCCGTCTCGTCGAGAATTTCCGAACCCAGAATGTCGGACGGCATCAGGTCCGGCGTGAACTGCACCCGGCCCCAGTCGAGGCCCAGCGCCTTGGCGGTCGTCTCGACCAGCTTGGTTTTGGCAAGGCCGGGCGCGCCGATCAGCAGGGCGTGGCCGCCCGCGAGAATTGTGGACAGGACCAGTTCGACGACACGCTCCTGGCCGAAAACGACCTTCCCGATCTCGGCGCGGACCCGCGCCAGAGCCTGCACGGCCGCGTCAGCGTCCTTGACGATATCGGCATTGGCGATGGCGGCTTCACTCATGTCGCTCTTTTACCTATCTCTGAGGCCAGCCCGGAGCCGAGCCGCCATGTCGAACGCTGAAGCCCCCAACGCAATCGCGCTCGCGGACCTTGTTGCAACCTTGCAGGTGGAAGCGGGTTTGGAAAAGCCCCGTTCGCTTCCCCCCGTGCATTTGTGGAATCCCGTACACTGTGGGGACATCGGCCTGGAAATACGGCGGGACGGCTCCTGGTGGCAGAACGGAGTGCGGTTTACCCGAGAAAAGCTGGTCCGCCTCTTTTCCACGATACTCAGGCGGGATTCCGACGGCTACTACCTCGTGACCCCTCACGAAAAAGTGGTGGTTAAAGTCGAGGACGCGCCGTTCGCGGGCGTCCGCGTGGACCGGCATGAGTCGGGCGGGCATCAGGCGATCTTGGTCACAACCAATGTGGGCGATGTCGTGGCGGTCGATGAGGACCACCCCCTCCGTGTCGTGACGGATCGCCAGACGGGCGAGCCGTCCACCTATGTCCGCGTCCGCGGCGGCCTGGAAGCGCGGCTGGTCCGCCCGGCCTGGTACGA
>CAZGWV010000060.1:7842-13832 GCA_964529555.1 uncultured Rhizobium sp. | reverse complement strand
CGCCCCTCCGCACCGATTACGATCTCAACCCCGGCTGGAAAGCGCCGGAACCGCCCGCCATCCGGCCTGCCGCCGTGCTCGTCGGCCTGATCGACCGGGGCGATGACTACAATGTGTTGCTGACCCTGCGGCCCGAAACGATGGCGTCCCATGCCGGTCAGGTCGCCTTTCCCGGCGGGCGGGTCGAGGCTGGCGAAACCCGGCTGCAGGCCGCCCTGCGCGAGGCCCATGAGGAGGTCGGCGTGGACCCCGCCACCGTCCGCCTGCTGGGGCAGGGCGACGCCTATCTGACCGGAACGGGCTTTGCCATCTCGCCTTTCGTGGGCATCCTGCCGCCGGATTTCGTGCCGGTTCCCCACGCGCGCGAGGTGGCCGACGTGTTCGAGACGCCGCTGTCCTTCCTGATGGACGCCGCCAATCATCACCGCCACGAACGCGAGTTCCGGGGGGCCTTGCGCGCCTATTACGCCATGCCGCACAACGGCCGTTACATCTGGGGCGCCACGGCGGGCATGATCAAAGCCTTGTACGACCGGCTCTATGGCGGATAGGACCGTAGGCAATGACGCAAAGAATCCTGATCGAACTCCTGCTCTTCCTCGCGCCCTTCGCGGTGTTCCTGATCTATCGGGCAGCCTCGCGCGACCTGCAGGTCAAGGACCGCTGGCCGCTGACCCGCCTCGTGGTGATCGGCGCCGTCATCGCCGTTCTCGGCCTCATTATCCCGCCGCTGCTTGAGCCGCACCAGACCGACATCTGCTACGAGCCGACCCGCTACACGGCGGACCGCCAGATCGTTCCCGCGCGCCAGGTCCCATGCACCGAGGCGACGCTGCCCGGCAGCAACCAGCCGGCGCCGCCGCCGGCCGAAACTCCGGTCGCTCCGCGCGACCGGCGCAACTGATCCGTGGCCCGGCTGGCGAACCAGCCCTGGCTGCTCGCCGCGCGAAAGGTCATCGACGCGCTTGAAACGGTGCGGCCCGGCTGCGCCCGTTTCGTCGGCGGCTGCGTGCGCAACGCCCTGCTGGGCCAGCCCGTCGCCGATATCGACATCGCAACGCAGCTGACGCCGGACCTCGTCGAGAAGGCTTGCCGCAATGCCGGCATGTCCGTGCATCCGACCGGCATCGAACACGGCACGCTCACCGTCGTCTCCAACAGCGTGCCCTATGAGATCACGACGCTGCGCCGCGACGTCGAGACAGACGGCCGCCGCGCCACCGTTTCCTTCACCCACGACTGGGCCGAGGACGCCGAGCGCCGCGACTTCCGCATGAACGCGCTCTACGCCGATGGCGACGGCCATATCTACGACCCCACCGGCGGCGGCCTCGACGATATCGCCCAGCGCCGCATCGTGTTCGTCGGCAACCCCGAAACCCGTATCCGCGAAGACTATCTCCGCATTCTCCGCTTCTTCCGCTTCCAGGCCTGGTACGGCACCGCCGCGCCCGATCCCGATGGTCTCGCCGCCTGCGGCCGCCTGCGCGAGGGGCTCGCCGGGATCTCCGCCGAGCGCATCTGGATGGAGACGAAGAAGCTGCTCGCCGCGCCGCAGCCTCTGTCTTCGCTGGATGCGATGGAGCAGTCAGGCGTCCTTGCCGTGCTTTTCCCTGACGCCAAGGGGCTGAGCCTGCTGGGCAAGCTCGTCGGGCTCGAGCGCGAGCAGGGCGCTGCGCCGGATTCCATGCTGCGCTTCCTCGCCCTGTTCTGGAAGGATGCGGCGAAAGTCCGCGCCGTCGCCAACCGGCTCAAGATGTCGAACGAGGAGCGCAATCGCCTCAACTGGCCGGCCGAGGACAAGACCCCGCTCTGGGCCGCCGTCACCGACGCCGAAGTCCGCGCCGCCGTCTATCGCCTCGGCGCGCAGACCGTCATCGACCGCGCCACGCTCGAATGGGCGAAGGAATGGACCAAGAGCGGGGCCGAGGATTGGTCCGGCGTCATCGCCATTGCGCGCAACTGGCGGCGGCCAGCCATGCCTGTCGCCGGCGCAGACCTGCTGGCGCGCGGCACGGCCGAAGGCCCCGAAATCGGCGCAACGATCCGCAAGCTGGAAACAGCCTGGATCGAAAGCGACTTCACGCTCGGCAAGGACGAGTTGCTCGCGCAGCTCTAGTTCGCGAACACGACCCACGCATTGAGGTAAGCCGCAAAGCTCAGCCATGCGAGATAGGGCGCCTGCATCCATGCCGCCACGGGGCTCGCCCGGTGAAACTGCCGGATCATCGTGAACACCAGCACCCAGAGCGCCAGCAGATTCACGAGTGCGGCCAGCGGCTGGTGAAATTCGAAGAACAGGAAGCTCCATGTGAAGTTCAGCACGAGTTGCACGAAGAACAGTCCGAGACGCGCGCCCGCCCGCCACGCCATGAAGGCGCCGACTGCCATGAGCGCGTAGAGGATCGGCCAGACGATCCCGAACACGAAGCCCGGCGGATTTCCCGGCGCCTTGTTCAGCGCCGTGTACCAGGGGTCGGCCTCGCCGCCGGAACTCAGCGCGCCCAGCCCGGCCACGAGGCTGGTCGCGGCGAGGATAAGCGCCAGCGCCAGAAAGGTCGCCTCGGGCGTTCTCTTGCCGGCGGGTTCCGGGATCGGGGTCGCGTTGGGCATGTCGGGCCGGTCTACGCACCTGAGTGAACGCTGGACCAGACTCCAGTTGGCGCGCATCCGCCGCTCGTCCAGCCCTCCGCGAATTGAACAGCCGGGTTTCACCGACGCTTAAGTTAAGACTGCTAATAGCACATATCTGGACCGCCAGAAAGGCGATCTGTATCGAAGGGTTGGACGATGCCCCGATTTTTCTCGAATAAACAAGGTGCTTCAGCGGTCGAATTCGCCCTGATAGCCCCTTTCATGCTGCTGCTGGTGGCCGCCATCCTGGCCTATGGCTCGATTTTCGCGACGTCGCTCAGTCTCCAGCAGGTTGCCGCCGAAACCGCGAGGGCGACCATCGCCGGCCTCAGCGACGCCGAGCGGCAATCGCTGGCCGAGGGCAAGCTGGCCGATATCGCCGGCAATTATCCGCTGCTCGACCCCGAGAAAGTCAGCTTCACCTTCAACGCCGCCGTCGGCTCGCAACTCAGCCGCGTGACGCTGACCTACGATCTTACGGATCACCCCGCCTACGCCCTCGACAAGCTGTTGCCGCTGCCGCCGTCGCCGCTGAGCTACAGCCTCATCATCACCGACGGTAACGGGATCGACTCGTGATGCGGTCCTTCCTCTCCGACAGGCGCGGCTCGGCGATCACCGTCTTCGCGTTCAGCGCTATGGTGATGTCGGTTCTCACCGCCATCGTGATGAACCAGGTCTCCTTCTACATGGCCAAGCGCAAACTCCAGTCCGCCGTGGACATGGCCGCGATGATGGTCATGCAGTCCGGCAACATCACCGCCGCCAATGTGAAGGTGCTGCTCGATGCGCAGATGGGCGAGCCCGTCACGGTCGTCTCGGTGGTGCAGGGCAACTACACGCCGGATTCCGCGATTGGCGCCGCAGGCCGCTTCCGCCCGAATGTGACGCCGTTCAACGCCGTCGAGATCGACGCGAAGATTCCCGCCGAGGCCGTGATGTTCGCCGGCATGCTGGGCGGCAACCTGCACATTGACGCCAGCGCCCGCGCCGCGCGGCGCACCAGCGTCTCCCTCGTCGTCGGCTCGCGCCTCGTCCGCCTCGATGGCGGGATCAGCGAGTCCCTGCTCAACGCAACGCTGGGATACAGCGGCAAGCTGACCGTGATGGACTACAACTCCCTCGCCAGCGCGCAGGTTGACGCGCTCCCATTCCTCCGCGCGCTCAACACCGAAGCCAACATCCAGGCCGTGACGTTCAACGACGTGCTTTCAGCGCCTGTCTCCGTGGGCCATGTCGTCGATGCGCTCGTCGCCACCACGCCCGATGGCGCCATCGTCACCATCCTCAAGAAGGCAACCCCCGTCGGGGGCGCGGACAAGGTGATCCTCTCGCGGATGATCGACCTCGGCAGCGTCACGGGCCTGCCGATCGACACGCTTCTGTCCGGTCAGGGCCTCCGCTTCGGCGTCGGGGAATTGCTGGCGGGTTCCGCCGCGCTGGCGGACAAGGACAGCCAGATCGCCGTCAACGTGGCCGCCAAGGTCGGCGCGCTGTCGGTGGCGGATGTCTCGCTCGATGTCGGTGAGAAGCCGCAACTCCTGTCATTCGTCAGCCGCGCCCGCGAGGGAGCGGAGGTGGAGACATCCCAGCTCAAACTGAATGTCGGCGCACTCGGCTTCACACCGCTCACGGCCGTCAAGATCGATGTGACCCTGGCCTCCGCAGAGATCGAGGTGGACGATATCAAGTGCAATGCCGACGGTACGGCCGATGTGACGCTGATGGCCAAAACCGAAGCGGCCAGCCTGGGCCTCAAGGCCTCGCTCCTGCCGCGCATTCCGATCGCGCTGGGCAGCAAGGAAAAGAAGAAGCTCGTCTTCACGCAGGCCGATATCGCCGCCCAGACCTACAAACCCGTGCGCTCCGGCTTGGGCCTTCAGCTCGGCGGCCTGTCCGTCCTGCAGAAACCGCTGTTCGATCCGGTGGACGATCTGCTCGTCGCGCTGGGCCTGCACATCGCCGAAGCCGACGTGAAAGTGATCGAGGCGACCTGCGGCTCGGTCGGTCTGGTTCACTAAACCTACGGCCACTTCACCACGGGCGGCATCGACGACAGGATGCTCGCGACATTGCCGCCGGTCTTCAGGCCGAACGTCGTGCCGCGATCGTAGAGCAGGTTGAACTCCACATAGCGCCCGCGCCGGATCAGCTGCTCCTCGCGCTCCGCCGGCGACCAGCTCTCCGCCATGCGCCGCGCGACGATCTGCGGGTAGATGTCCGCGAAGTGACGGCCAACGGACTGCGTGAACGCGAAATCCGTCTCCCAGTCGCCGGTATTGTAGCGGTCGTAGAAAATGCCGCCGATCCCGCGCGGCTCATCGCGGTGGGGCAGGTGGAAATACTCATCGCAATGCTGCTTCATCGCCGCGTAGTCCGCGCCCGCAAAGCCGCCGCACGCAGCCCGCATCGCGTCGTGGAACGCCGCCGCATCGGGGAAATCCTGCTCGCGCTGATAGGCCAGCAGCGGCGTCAAATCCGCCCCGCCGCCGAACCAGCTGTCGCCCGTCACCAGCATCCGCGTGTTCATGTGAACCGCCGGCACGCGCGGATTGACCATGTGCGCGATCAGCGAAATGCCGCTCGCCCAGAACCGCCCGCCGGACTTGTCCGCCCCCGGAATGGTCTTGGCGAACTCCGGCGCGAAGCTCCCGTGAACGCACGACACATGCACGCCCACCTTCTCGAACAGCCGTCCGCGCATCACGGCCATCGTGCCGCCGCCCAGATCCTCCGACCCGTCCCCGCGCGTCCACGGTGTCTTCTCGAACCGTCCGGCCGCGCCCCGATAAAGCGGCGGCGAGGCTGCATCCTCCAGCGCCTCGAACCGCGCGATGATGTCGGCCTGCAAGGTCTGGAACCAGTCATGCGCGCGCGCCTTGCGCGTCTCCAGCGTGGCGTCGGTGTCGGGTGCGGGGTGTGCGGCCATGTCGGCTAACTAGCTCCGCGGGAACCCTTGCGTCCAGCCGCCCCAAGGGGTCACCTTCGCCGCAGGTTCAAGCGGAGGGCAGGATGGCGACGAAACCCGCGAAAAAGGCGTCCGCCAGGAAAGCCGCGCCCAGGGCCGAAATCGTTCAGACCCTCAACATCAACGCGCCGGGCAAGACCTATCCCCGCAACGCCGCGAAATACGAGGCGGCCCGCAAGGTGTTCCTGAAGGTGATCCCGAAGACCGGGCCGGGCGTCACCCAGTCCGAAATGATGGCGCTGATGAAGAAGGCGATGGCCGGCAGCGATTTCGGCTCAACGGTCGGCTGGTGGACCAAGACCGTCCAGCTCGACGCCGAAGCGCGCGGCGAAGTCATCCGCGACGGCGGAAAGCCGCTTCGCTGGAAGCGAAAGTAAGAAATGGGCTG
>CAZGWV010000060.1:0-7742 GCA_964529555.1 uncultured Rhizobium sp. | reverse complement strand
TCATCCGCGACGGCGGAAAGCCGCTTCGCTGGAAGCGAAAGTAAGAAATGGGCTGAAAGCGAAAAGCGCCGGATCAGGGCTGGCCGACCGGCAGGGCCAGCTGGTCCATCGACGCCGCCGACGGCAAGGCGCCTGCCGGAACCTCGCTGGTCACCACAATGCCAGCCGCTTCCGGGAACGCCGGCGCCGGCGCTGCGAAGGCCGGTTCCAGCGCGTCGTCATCGAGCGCGCCGGGCGTCGCCCCGATCAGGTCGCCGATGGGATCGAATCCCGGCTCGCTGTCGCCCTGCGCAACGCCGTCATAGGCCGCCTCGTCTTCCTCGGTGGAGCCGATATCGTCGAACTGGGCGATCAGCGCCGGGTCCCGCGAAACGACCAGGGCCGCGTCCGGGTCCTGCAGCTTGCGCAGCTGCGCCAGGGCCAGATCGTCCGCCGTGACATTGCCGCGCGGCCCGAATGCGATCCGCGCCCGGAGATCGTCGTCGCCGGCCGGAGAGCCCCCGATTTCGAGGAAGGCCGCCTCGATCAGGTCGGCCACATGGCGGTCGCGCGATTTGCCGGTGGTGCCGCCCATCATCACAGCCATCACCCGCCGCCCGTTGCGCGAGGCGGAAGCCATCAGATTGTAGCCCGAGGCGTTCGTGAACCCCGTCTTGATGCCGTCGACGCCGTCAACCGACTTCAAAAGTTCGTTGTGATTCATATGCTTACGGTTGTTCCAGGTGAACGACGCAAGCGAGAAATAGTTATAGCGGTCGCGGTGATCCATGTAGACCGCCTCGCCGAGGCGGGCCATGTCGCGCGCTGTGGTGACCTGCAGCTTGTCCGGCAGGCCCGACGGATTGCGGAACGTCGTGTTCAGCATCCCGAGTTCCTTGGCCTTCGCGTTCATCCGGCTGACGAACTTGGCCTGGGTTCCCCCGACCTTCTCGGCGATCACGATGGCGACATCGTTGGCCGACTTGGTGACCAGCGCGCGGATCGCGTCCTCGACCTTGATGGTGGAACCCGGCTTGAGGCCGAGCTTGGAAGGCTGCGCCTGCGAGGCGGCCTTGGAGACCGTCATGCGGTCGGAAAGCTTCAGTTTTCCCTGATCCAGCGCGTCGAACACGAGGTAAAGCGTCATCACCTTGGTCAGGGAGGCGGGATGCCGCTTCTCGTCGGCGCTGCGGTCGTGCAGCACCTGGCCGGTTTCCATGTCGATCACGATGGAGGCATATTTGTCCGCCCACGCGGGGGCCGACGAAAACGCCAGGGCCGCCAGGGCGAGAAGCCCGGTGCGGATCCAGGCGGTCAGGGAGTTCGTCTTCATACGCGACGGATTCCTCTTTCAGAAACACATACAAAGACTAGATCGAGGGTCCAACTTCGAACTTACCCAATCTTTAATCCCCGTCACCCCAATTCTGCAGACGTGTGGCTTTAGCTCCCGTGACGCCCGTTTTCGGGTCGATCCGCCTTCCGATGGGACACAGCGTCGGTCCTCAAGGCTGAATCCTGCATGAACCATGCAAGGACGGCGTTCGGCGGCTGGCGATTCACCCTGTGCCCGCAGACCGTGGACAAACCAAGGCAGACGCTGCGTTTTCAACGCCGGAGCGCGGCTTTGGGGGATAAGGCGGGAAGCCCCTTTCACTTGGCTCAGGGATCAATATCTAATGGGGGACGAACACCGGATGTTTACCACCCCCATCCGGTCCGCCCGCGACTCAGGCGATCCTGCCTGCGGCTCCAAACAGGTCCAACGCCCAGGCTCCCGATTCATGGCTGACAAACGCCCACCACAACAACCGGAAAAGGGGGTCGGAACCCAGACCCGGACCAGGCCGAAGACAAAGAAGCCGTCGCTGTATCGCGTGCTGATACTCAACGACGACTACACGCCGATGGAATTCGTCGTGCTCGTGCTCGAGCATTTCTTCAACAAGTCGCGCGAGGAGGCCACGCGCATCATGCTTCACGTCCATAACAATGGCGTGGGCGTCTGTGGCGTCTTCCCGCTCGACGTCGCCGAAACGAAAGTCACGCAGGTGATGGACCTTGCCCAACAGCACCAGCACCCTCTGCAATGCACCAAGGAACGCGAGGACTAGAGAACCCCTAAATGCCCTCCCTCACACCCAGCCTCGAACGTGCTCTCGAACGCGCCATGACCCTGGCGCAGGAGCGGAAGCATGAATACGCGACCCTCGAACATCTGCTTCTCGCGCTGACCGAGGATGAGGATGCGGCCGAGGTGATGTCGGCCTGCAAGGTCGATCTCGAAAAACTGCGCCGCGACCTCACGAACTATCTCGACAATGACTGCGCCTCGTTCGTGGTGGAGGACGGCTCGGCCGTTCACCCGACCGCCGCCTTCCAGCGCGTCGTCCAGCGCGCAGTGCTGCACGTCGAATCCTCGTCCAGGGACGAAGTCACCGGCGCCAACGTGCTCGTCTCGATCTTCGCCGAGCGCGAAAGCCATGCCGCCTACTTCCTGCAGGAGCAGGACATGACGCGCTATGACGCCGTCAACTTCATCAGCCACGGCGTCGCCAAGAGGCCGGGCATGTCGAAGTCCAAGCCCGTCGAAGGCGCGGCCGAGAAGGAAGACGATGGCGCCAAGCCCGCCGGCGAGGCGCTGTCGGCTTACTGCGTCGATCTCAACCAGAAGGCCCGCGAAGGGAAGACCGACCCGCTCATCGGCCGTCACCAGGAAGTCGAGCGCGCGATCCAGGTCCTCTGCCGCCGCCGCAAGAACAATCCGCTGCTCGTGGGCGACCCCGGCGTCGGCAAGACCGCCATCGCCGAAGGCATGGCCAAGAAGATCGTGGACGGCGAAGCGCCCAGCATCCTGTCCGATGCGGTCATCTACTCGCTCGACATGGGCGCGCTGCTCGCCGGCACCCGCTATCGCGGCGACTTCGAGGAGCGTCTGAAAGCCGTTGTGAAGGAGCTCGAAGAACAGCCGAAGGCCGTGCTCTTCATCGACGAGATCCACACCGTCATCGGCGCCGGCGCCACCTCCGGCGGCGCGATGGACGCCTCGAACCTGCTGAAGCCGGCGCTTCAGTCCGGCTCGCTGCGCTGCATGGGCTCGACGACCTACAAGGAGTACCGCCAGCACTTCGAGAAGGACCGGGCGCTCGCCCGCCGCTTCCAGAAGATCGATGTGGTGGAGCCCTCGATCGACGACACGATCAAGATCGTCATGGGCCTCAAGCCCTATTTCGAGGAATTCCACGGCCTCAAATACACGAACGAAGCCATCCGCATCGCGGTCGATCTCTCGGCCAAATACATCACCGACCGCAAGCTGCCCGACAAGGCGATCGACGTGATCGACGAGGCGGGCGCCGCCCAGTGGCTCGTGCCCGAGAACAAGCGCCGCAAGCAGATCGGCCCGCGTGAGGTCGAGATGGTCATCTCCAAGATGGCGCGCATTCCAGCCAAGCAGGTCTCGAAGTCCGACGCGGAACAGCTCAAATCGCTCGAAGCCGATCTCAAGCGCGTCGTGTTCGGGCAGGACAATGCGATCACCGCGCTCGCCGCCGCGATCAAGCTCGCCCGCGCGGGCCTGCGCGAGCCGAACAAGCCCATCGGCTGCTACCTGTTCTCCGGCCCCACGGGCGTCGGCAAGACGGAAGTCGCCAAGCAGCTCGGCTCCATCCTCGGCGTCGAGATGCTGCGCTTCGATATGTCGGAATATATGGAGCGCCATACGGTGTCGCGTCTCATCGGCGCGCCGCCGGGCTATGTCGGCTTCGACCAGGGCGGCCTCTTGACCGACGGCGTCGACCAGCATCCGCACTGCGTTCTGTTGCTCGACGAGATCGAGAAGGCGCACCCGGACCTGTTCAACATCCTCCTGCAGGTGATGGACAACGGCACGCTGACCGACGCCAACGGCAAGAAGGTCGATTTCAGGAACGTGATCCTCATAATGACCACGAATGCTGGCGCATCCGACGCCGCGAAAGAGTCGATCGGCTTCGGCCGCGGCAAGCGCGAAGGCGAGGACGAAGAGGCGATCAAGCGCCTGTTCACCCCCGAATTCCGCAACCGCCTGGACGCAACCATCCCGTTCTCCGGCCTCTCGCCCGAGATCATCGAGATGGTGGTCGACAAGTTCATCCTGCAGCTGGAAACCCAGCTGGCGGATCGCAACGTCACCATCGCGCTCACCACGAAGGCCCGCAAATGGCTCGCCACGCGCGGCTATGACGAATCCTTCGGCGCGCGTCCGCTTGGCCGCCTGATCCAGGAACACGTCAAGAAGCCGATGGCCGACGAACTCCTGTTCGGCGCGCTCCAGAAGGGCGGCGGCGTCAAGATCGACATCGACAAGAACGACCCCGACAAGCTGTCGTTCAAGTTCATCGCCGATCCCAAGCCCACGGCGAAGGAAAAGAACGAACCGGAAGCAGTCTGATCCGGCAGCTCCGCACAAGACGAAGAAGGGCGGCTCAACCGGGCCGCCCTTCTGTTTGAACCGAGGGACCGATGGTCAGATACATCGCCAAGGCCAACAACGACGTGATCTCGGACTGCAAGTGCGCCGACGCGCTCGCCGCCGGTCCCGCCCAGCTCGATTGCCCGTGGTGCAGCTGCGGCTGGCTGCTCACCTGCATCAAGTGCCGCAAGGATTTCACCTTCGGCCGCGTCGTGGACGTTGATCGCTCCTACGCCAGCATCGTCCGCGAAGACTTCACCAATCGCGGCGAAGCTGCAAGCGAAGACGAAGTCACTGACGGCGCGGAATGGATGGCCGAGGCGCTGGCCGACCTCAAGATCGGCGACACCGTCGTCTATCTCGACGGCTCATACCTCCCGCTCGATACAACCAACTTCGCCTATGACGGCTGGCACGCCCAGCACGACTTCGACCGCTTGCCCCACGCCGTCGCGCTGGAACACCCCAACGCGCTGCGCGAAACCCTCGGCGTCAAATCCTACTGGGACGAGCGCGAACTCGTGGACGATGCGGAAGACGATGGCGAGGACGACGAGTAGAGCGCGCCTCTCGCTCTCTAACAATCCCAATGCCGAACCAGACCCCCACCTGTCCGCCCCCTAAGTACGGGGCGGGACCATGTTGCGCGAGCTTACCTCACCGTGAAGGCCGGTGATGGCCCCAGGGTTCCGCCCCGTACTTAGGGGGCGGACAGGTGGGGGTCCGTCTCCAGGCCCACAGGCCTCGCGAGCAAACTCACCCCCTAGGGCGCGGGCGTCGCCGTGTCCGCATCCGTCGAGCCGCCCTGCTGCGTCGGCCAGATGACCGGGAAGGGCGGGGCGGCCGGCGCCGCGCAATCCCGCCAGTGCAATTCCTGCAGCGCGAAGCGCACGCCGTCCCACTCGTAACTGCCTTCCGAGCCGCAGCCGCCATGCCCCGCGCCCTTGCGGAAGGTGGTCAGCACGCCGGTGCCCGCGTCGATCTCCGCCATGCTCACCTGATCGGTCGCGAACCAGCCCGCGCTGTCATAGTCCGGGAACGACAGCAGCACCGGCGTCGCGCCCGAGTGTACCGCAAACAGCCGGTGCGTCGTCGCATAGGCGCCCTGGCTGCAACCGAGCATCACGATCGCGCCGTTCTCCAGCCCGACCACTTTCGACTCCAGCGCCGCACCGTCCGCCGTCACGCATCCGCCCACCGCATCGCTCACCGCCTGCGCCGCCGCGATCAGCGCCGCATCGCCTTCGAGCGCGCCCGGCGCCACGCCTGCGCCGGCCCCCGCCGCGTCAGGTCCGCCGCAACCGGCCAGCGCGGCCGCCATCGCAGCCCCGGCTAGGGCAAGGCCAAGAACCTTATATGTTCCCCGACGCATCACGTCCTCCTGCAGGCGCGACAGTGATGACGAAACATTACTGCAAATCAATGGCCAGACCACGCTCAAACCGGGGATAACGCAGGCGTCCGGGCGCCTACCAGTCGCCCGAAACCGGCGCCCCGCCAAACAGTTCGGCCAGCCTGCGCCGCGTCCCGGCCGTCGTCCCCTCGGGCAGGGCGGCGGGCTCGAAAAACCCCGTTTCAGCGATCTCCCCGTGCTGCGTGGCCGCAACCTGCCGCCAGCGATCGACGCGATAGAGCAGCACATGATCGTTGGGAAAGAAGGCGTGATTGGCGTGAACCGAGGCCAGCTTCAGGTCCTCGGCCGCCGCCTCCACCCCCGCTTCCTCCAGCAATTCGCGCCGGATCGCCTCCAGAGCCGTCTCGCCCTTCTCGATGCCGCCGCCCGGCATATGCCAGCCCGGCGTGTAGGTATGCCGCAGCAGCAGCACGCGGCCCCCGCCGTCCACCACCGCCCCGCGCACGCCCAGCGTCATGGGCCGCGACAAGCGCCAGTAAGCCTGGAAAGCCCGGTCGCGCAGGGTTCGTTTCCGCATCGGCTTGCCCAGGGAGCGCCTCGTTCTTTCCGGGTTTCGGACCCGCAGGAAATCCGCTAGGACAGCCCGGATCGAGACTCAAGTGCTTGAGATTCAAGGCGCGTGTTCGCCGGAAGGAGACTGTCGTGGCTGCAGTGTACGCAATTCTCGCCGTGGTTGTGACCTTCGGCCTGCTCAACCTGATCGAATACCGCCGCCTGGACTAACTCTTCGGCCGGGACCGGCTGGACTGATCCCCGCTCGCGGGCCACCGTACGCGCCGGGATATCCAAGCGCAGGGGATAATCGTCGTGCTGACAGGCGCCATCGTTGTCCTCGCCGCAGGCTTCGCGATCCTGCTCTATTCGGCTGACTGCCTCGTCCGCGGCGCGCTCTCGGCGGCCTACAAGGCGAACGTCTCGCCGCTGCTCGTCGGCATCGTCATCGTCGGCTTCGGCACGTCGCTGCCCGAATTCATCATCTCCGTTCAGGCCGCCACCAATGGCAGCGCCGGCCTCGCGCACGGCAACATCATCGGCTCCAACATCGCCAACATCCTGCTGGTGCTGGCGCTCCCCGCCCTGATCTTCCCGATCGTCACCACCGCGCCGCGCATGCGGATCACCGCCTTCTTCATGCTGCTCTGCACGGCGGCATGGATCGGCATCTCGCTCTTCTTCGGCCTGACGCAGTGGGTCGGCATCGGCTTCATCGTCGCGCTGGTCATCTACCTTGCCGTCTCCTGGAACATCGCCCGCAAGGACACCACGGAAGACACCAAGGAAGAGCTGGAGATTATGAACAAGCCCTGGTGGCGCATGATCATGCTGATCCTCATCGGCCTGGTCGGCCTGCCGCTCGGCTCGCGCATGCTGCTCGATGGCGGCATCTCGCTCGGTCAGGAACTCAACGCCAGCGAAACCATCGTCGGCCTCACCGTCCTCGCGCTGGGCTCCTCGCTCCCCGAACTCGGCGCCTGCGTCGCCGCCGCCGTGCGCAAGCAGAGCGAAGTCGCGATGGGCAACATCATCGGCTCGAACATCTTCAACATTCTCGGCGCCGGCGGCGTCGTCGCCATCCTCGCCCCGCGCGGCGTCCTCAGCCCCGAATTCACGGCCTTCAGCAACTGGGCGATGGCCGGCGCCGCCATCCTCGTCACGCTGGTCATCTTCGCCCGCCGCCGCGTCGGCGTCGCCACGGGCGTGGTCTTCCTCGCCCTCTACGTCGCCTACCTCGCCGGCCTCTACAACAACTGGTCCTTCGAAGGCATCGGCAACCTCATAATCGAACCGGCCGCCCATCGTCCGACTTGAGAGCAGGGCGCAACAATCCCCTTATCGCCCTCGTGGTTCGACGGACGTTCGCAAGACTGCGTCATGCGAACTGCTCACCATGAGGGC
>CAZGWV010000059.1:0-21553 GCA_964529555.1 uncultured Rhizobium sp. | reverse complement strand
CTGACCCCCAGATTCGTAGTCTGGTGCTCTATCCAGCTGAGCTACGGGCGCGGCCTGTATGGAGGCGGGGTTGTATATGCGGGCGGGGGCGGGCGCAAGGGCATTGGCGCGAGGGCTTTTCGCCGGGTGAATCGTTGAAAAATATGGGTTTCCGGGATGAGGCTGGATGGCGCGCCGGGGGCGGGGGGTAACGGGCGATGTTTGGTTCGGGGGCCTTTCGAGCGTCCAGAAGAACAGCTTCCTGCCAGGTTTTCTTGAGGGACGGGCTGCCGGAGGCTTGCTTGAGCAGTGGCATGGCTGGCCGCAGAGTGGGGCCATGAGCGAGCCGCTACCCATCATCGATATCTCGCCCCTGTTGGAGGACAATGCTGCGGCGCGGGCCGAGACGGCGGAGCGGATTGGCGCCGCGTGCCGGTCGCTGGGGTTCTTCTATGCGTCGGGTCACGCGATATCGGCGGCGACGCTGGCTCGGATCGACAAGGAGAGCCGGCGTTTCTTTGCGTTGCCTGAGGCGGAGAAGATGAAGATCGCCATGGCGCGCGGCGGGCGGGCGTGGCGCGGTTTCTTTCCGGTCGGCGGCGAACTGACGTCCGGCGAGCCGGATATCAAGGAAGGGCTCTATCTCGGGGAGAATCTGGGGCTGGACGATCCGCGTGTTGCGGCGCGGCTGCCCTTGCATGGCGCCAATCTTTATCCGGCAGCGATTCCCGAACTGCGAGGCGCCATCGATGGGTTCATGCATGGAGCCGAGCGCACGGCGCATGCGATCATGGAAGGCATCGCTCTCAGCCTTGGGCTTGATGCGCAATACTTCCGCGATGCGTATACGGCGCGGCCGACGATGCTGTTCCGCATCTTTCACTATCCCGCTTCACATGCCGGGGAAGGCTGGGGCGTGGGCGAGCATACGGACTATGGCCTGCTGACGCTGCTGGCGCAGGACGACAATGGCGGGCTTGAAGTGAAGACGCCGCACGGATGGATTTCGGCGCCGCCCATTCCCGGCGCGCTGGTGTGCAATATCGGCGACATGCTCGACCGGCTGACGGGCGGCGCCTATCGCTCGACGCCGCATCGCGTGCTGAATGTCAGCGGGCGCTCGCGGCTTTCGTTTCCGTTCTTCTTCGATCCTGGCTTCGAGGCGCGCATCGAGCCGTTGCCGGGCAGCCACGCGCAAGACGACAGCGGCGAGCGGTGGGATCGGGCCAATGTCCATGCGTTTGAAGGGACGTATGGCGATTACCTGTTGGCCAAGGTCGGCAAGGTGTTTCCGAATCTAGCTGCGGACGTGAGCTGAGCGGTTGGCTGTGTCGCACCGATGTGCGGGCTACTCGCCGTCCGATGTGTCAACACCGGCGAATATGGGAAGCTCTTCTGGATGCGGGCGGCCCTCACGCTCGAGTTGTCGGGCGCCCGCCAGGATGCCGGGCAGGGCGTGGTTGCCCTCGTGGCAGGCGTACTCGTAGAGCGGCTCGGTCGAGACGCGCAGCGCCATCTCTCCGCCCCATGGCTCCTTATAAAGGATGGGGTCCTCGACGCGGAACTCGTAGAAGATCTCGGTCTCCGACCAGCGGGTATAGCGCTCGGTGACTTTACCGGCGGTCGAGATGTAGGAGCGCTGCCTGGGGTGGGAGTTGATCGTTTCGACGACCAGCGTGTCGCCTTCATACCAGCCGACTGAATCGCCGCCCCATCTCGGGATTTCCTTCGGGCCATGCCGGCCGCCGATGGGAATGACGCGAACATCATGCACCATCTCGGTCAGGATCATCACCGCGCCGGGCGTCTGCACGATCTGGTAGGTGTTGTTGTACATGCCGTTGTTCATCACCGGGCCTGCGCCGCCGGTGAAGCTCATAATGCAGCGTTCGGCGAGCGGGCGGATCTCGAAATTGTCGAACCCGCCGGTGCGCATGTTCGCCTGGATACCCGCCTCGGAATACGGAATGCGGCCGTCGCTCGGCGAGGTGATCCAGGAGGAGCGGTATTGACCCTTCACCTGCGCATAGCTCTGGCCGGGGTCCATCCAGAAGCGGTTGTAGGCGCGCGAGGCGTTTCCGTCGGACAGGAATTGTTGCGATGACACCTCGTCCAGGGCCGATGCGCCTTCTTCCTCGCGCGCGGCAGCCGAATACACATTGCGCCTCGCCAGGCGATCAGCAGCCGCTTCGTCGAGCACGAGACTGTCGGCGCCTGCAGGTCGCTGCATCGTCGTGAGCGAGGTGTTCGTCCAGAAGCCGCCGAGATCGGGAACGCCCCAGCTTGTGCGCGGAGGCTTGTAGTCGGGTGACGATTGCGCAAATGCGCCGGGCGATGTCGCGCCGCACAGGATCATGGTCAGTGCCAGATGGCGCAGGCGCATGGTTCCCTCCTCGTCGTGCGGTGTCTTCGAGCCGCTTGGGCATGAAGGTTTCAGAGCTTCGTTGCGTTATCAACGGGCGCATGCGTCAGGCGCCGCCACGACAGGTCATCACTTTTTCGATGGAACCACGACGCCGGCGTATTGATCCGCCTGTATTCGGGGCGCACGATGCCGGAGTCCGGGCCGTGGGTACGGCTCTTATTCGGCGTGACTCTTCCGCGTCCACCAAGGACCGGCCCGCGGCCCTTCACCCCATCGTGTGAAGGAGAACGTCATGAGCGGAGGAAAGGCGGCGACCGTGCGAGCGGTCGCCTTGAGCGGACCCAGCGGCGCCGGAAAAACAACGCTGCTCGAAGCCATGCTGAACGCATCCGGGCGTCTGCCACGACGAGGTTCGGTTGCGCAGGGCACATCCGTTGGCGATGCAACGGAGGAAGCACGAGCGCGGGGGCTGTCGACGGAACTCAACGTGGCCGGCTTCGACTATATGGGCGACCGTTTCGTCGTACTCGATTGTCCGGGTTCGGTGGACTTCGCCGGGGAAGCGGACACGGTGCTTCCTGCTGTCGATCTGACGGTCGTGGTCGCCGATCCCGATCCGGCGCGAGCGAGCCTTCTGCAGCCGATCCTGCGAAGGCTGGGCGAACTTCAGGCGCCGCACTGCATCTTCATCAACAAGATCGACAAGGCGCGCGGCCGCGTGCGTGAACTGGTCGCCGCGATTCAGCCTTACAGTCTTGAGCCGCTGGTCGCACGGCAAATACCTATCTGGAACGGCGCGGGCGCGCTTGGTTACATCGATCTCGCGCTGGAGCGAGCCTACGCCTATGACGCCGGCAGGCCTTCGCAGCCGATCGAGATTCCAGCGGATGAGCGCGAGCGCGAGGCGGAAGCGCGCTATCGCATGCTGGAGCAGATGGCCGATTTCGACGACCGTCTGATGGAAGAGCTGATCAACGAGCACGAGCCCGAGCGCGATCGCGTAATGTCCGATCTGGCGAATGAGTTGGGCCGCATGCAGATCGTGCCGGTGTTCCTGGGCTCGGCGGAGAATGGCTCGGGCGTGCGCAGGCTGCTGAAGGCGCTGCGCCACGAAACACCTCCGATCAGTGCGGCGAAAGCGCGACTGGGCGCCGATGGCGCGTCGGCCAGTGTCATCCGCACGCGCCATGCCGGGCAGGCGGGGCGGCAAACGATGGTGCGCGTGCTGTCGGGCGAAGTGAAGGACGGCGATCAGGTCACGCTCGCCGATGGATCGTCGGAGAGGATCGCGGGCATCTTTTCGGTTCATGGCGAGTCGCAGGCGAAGATCGACAAGGCCGGGCCGGGTGACGTGGTGTGCCTTGGCCGGCTCGACCGGGCGATGCGGGGCGACTTGATCTCGTTCGATGGCGTCGCCCGCCGCGCGACGATCTCGCCGCCCAAACGTGCGCCGGCCTATTCGCTCGCAATCGAAACGCAGAACCGCGCTGACGATGTGAAACTCGCGGCCGCCATGGCGCGACTGGTGGACGAGGATGGCGCGCTGACTTTCGGGCCGGATGCGGTCACGCGCGAATTCCGGTTGGGCGGGCAAGGTGAAATGCACCTGCGCGTCGCGCTGGATCGTCTGAAGCGGAAGTTTGGCGTTTCGGTCGACTCGCGGCGCCCGGAAACCGCTTATCGCGAGACGATCCGCAAGACGTCCACGCAACGCGGCAAGCACAAGAAGCAATCGGGCGGCCACGGTCAGTTCGGCGATGTCGTGCTGGAAATCCGGCCCGGACAGCGCGGCGCGGGCCTGGTCTTCGATCAGAAAATCCATGGCGGCGTCGTGCCGAGGCAGTATTTCGGAGCGGTGGAAGAGGGGGTCCGTGACGCGCTCACGAAGGGGCCGCTCGGCTTCCCCGTGGTCGATGTGGAGGCGACATTGCTCGATGGATCGTATCACGCGGTCGATAGTTCGGAGATCGCGTTCCGTACTGCGGCGCGGATCGGCGCGTCGGCTGCGTTGCAGGCGTGCGAGTCCGTGCTGCTCGAGCCGGTCCATGCCGTCACGATCCACACGCCTACGGAACAGATGGCGCGTATCACGGCGATTGTGCCGATGCGGCGAGGTCAGATACTCGGCTTCGAGCCGCGCGATGGATGGTTCGGCTGGGATTCCATCCGGGCCTTCATGCCGGAGGACGAGTTGCACGATCTTATCGTCGAGGTGCGATCTGCAACGCAGGGGCTCGGCGAGATCGCGTGTGAGTTCGACCATATGGCCGAAGTAACGGGCAAACCTGCCGCCAAGGCCATCGAGATGCGACAGGCAATCGCCGCGAAGTAGCGCCGCGAAGCTTGCATTCGCACGCCGGGTCCTCAACAAAGGAGCAGGCGTGCGAATGGAGCTCAGCATGAACAGGCGTGAACTGATGGCGGGCGCCGGCGCTCTGGCGCTGGCTGGTTGCGGTCCTGCCGCTCCGGCTGGCGAGAAACTGGCGGTTGCGGCGGCGAGCGACGATCCGTTCTCCGGCGCGCGGCTAATGGCGGATGTCGAGGCCTATGTGGGCTTCGGGACGCATCGCACGGGCAGCGCGGGCGACCGCGCAACCTCGGACTGGCTCGCCAATCACTGGCGGCAGCTTGGTTACGAGATCGAGCAAACCGATGTGGAAGCGCCCAACGCCGACACCACTGTCGCGCGCCTGACTGCGGGCGGCGCGGTGTTCGATGGCTTTGCGCAGCCTCCGCTGTCCTTCACGCCGGATGCTGGCGTCACGGGCAAGCTCGTGCGCTGGAATGCTGCGTCGCCTGCCGATGTGAAAGGCAAGATTGCGTATATGCATATGCCGCGCGACCCAAGCGGGCTGACGCTGGGCGGGCCTTATCGCGTGGCATTCCAGCAGGCAGCGGCTGCAGGCGCCATCGGCGCCGTTGCGGCGATGTCGGGGCCTACGGGTGAAGTCGTCGCGATCAATACGCCGATCGCCATGACGCTTGGCATTCCGGTGCTGCAGCTTGGCGACAAGCTGAAGCCACAACTCGACGGCATAGCCGATATCGGCCAGGACGTGACGCTGACCGTCACGGGTCCGGGCGGCACGCGCGTCGGCCGCAACACTATCGCGCGCTATGGCGCAGAGGGGCCGTGGGTGATCGTCTCGACGCCCCAGAGCGGCTGGTTCACCTGCGGCGGCGAGCGTGGGCCGGGCATCGCCATGTCGCGCGCGCTGGCAGAGTGGGCGATCAAGCAGAACCTGCCGGTGCGCTGGCTCTTCGTCGCCACCAGCGGCCACGAATGGACCGACCACGGGGCGCACATTTTCCACGACAATCAGGCGCCGGAACCGGCAGAGACCGCGCTGTGGTGGCATCTGGGAGCAAGCTTCGGCGCGCGGGCGTATGATGAGACGCCCGGCGGCCTCGTCGCGAAGGACGCACCCAATCTCATCCGCTCGCTGATGGCGACGCCCGATCTGACGCCGCTGATCGAGAGATCCTTCGCCGGCCATCCCGTCATCGGAGCGCCCATGCCGGCGGATGTGACCAAGGCGCTGGGCGAGTACCGTCTCGTACTGGAAGAGGGATACCCGTCAGGCGCGGGCTTCTGGGGCGGCAACGCGCATTTCCATACACCTATCGATGGCGCAGACAGCACCACGCCTGCGATCATGGAGCCAATCGTGCGCGCTGTTGCCGAGGTGATCGCCGCGAAGCTGAAGTCGCTCTAGTTCCTGCAGGTTAGTACTTGCAGGGAACCCAGCTATAGCTGAACGGTCGCGAGCCATCGAGCTTCGAGATCGCAGCCGAAAGGCCTGTCCCGGTGCGGAAGTAGCGGATGCGCTGCGGATAGTCGTGGTCGCCATTCTCGAACGTGATCGAGGGCAGGGCCGCCTGCGCGCCTTCGGCTGGCGGCGGCTGTGGAGCTTCGACGAACACGACGGCGCGCTGGCCTTCGGGCGAGGCCGTGTAGGTCGCGCGCGGATTCTTGAGATCGATGCGCGATTGTTCCCACGTAACGAGGGCGCCGTCCTTCACCGTGGTGGCATAACCGAACATCAGCCCGTTTTCGGACGGGGACCAGACTTCGAGGTTCATGTTTTCGCCGGCCTTGGCGGGCAGGGGCGACGTCCAGCAGCCGACCATGAAGGCCAGGCGTCCGAGATCGCGCGGTGGCGGGTTGCTTGCGCAGGCAGACATCGCAAGAGCGAGTGCGGCGACTGAAACGAGCTTGAGCGTCATGGATGCCCCCAGTGGAAGAGCGGATAGCCGAGGCGTAGCGCAAACTTAGCCGGTCGGACAAGCGCGTGTCTGCGGTCGGCTCGGAAAGCGCCTAGTTCGGCGCGGTTTCGCGCGTTTCGGCGGGCGCAGAGGCTGCAACCGGGACCGAAGCATAGCCCGCAGTGTTGCGCGGCTGTTGGGCCGGTGCGGCAGCGGCAAGCTGCTGCTGCGCCAGTTCGCCATCGCGCAGCGCCTCGATCCGCGCGCGCTCGGCCATGAACGCCGCCAGCTGCTCGCCCTCAAGCGTGCGGCCGGTCGGGAGTTTCAGCGTCATCGCGTTGACGGGTTTGTTGTTGACATAGACCTCGTAGTGAAGGTGCGGGCCAGTGGATGCGCCGGTCGAGCCGACATAGCCGATGATCTGGCCTTGCTTCACATAGCTGCCGCGCTTGAGCCCTTTGGCGTAACGGCTCATGTGCGCGTAAGCGGTCGTATAGCCGTTGGCGTGCTCGATCTTGGCGTAGTTGCCATAGGTTGAGAACGGACCGTAGCTGACGATCTTGCCATTGCCCGCCGCGTAGATCGGCGTGCCGGTGGGGGCCGCGAAGTCCGTGCCCTTGTGCAACTTGGTGTAGCCGAGGATCGGGTGACGGCGATTGCCGAAGCCTGACGAAAGACGCGCGCCGTTGATCGGCGTCTTCATCAGGAAGCGCTTGGCGCTCTTGCCGGTCGTGTCGAAATAATCGACCACGCCATCGTCGGACGGCGTATAGCGATAGAAGGTTTTGGTCAGGCTCGCGCCGTCCATCTCGGCCATCAGCACGACGCCCGATTTGACGGGCGTGCCGCGCTCGTCTTCGAATGTTTCGTAGAGCATGCCGAAACGGTCGCCGGTGTGAACCTCGCGCTGGAAGTCGATGTCATAGCCGAAGATGTCGGCGAAATCGACAACCTGCTGGTCGCCCGCGCCGAGCGCTGTGGCGGTCTGATAGATCGACTGATCGACGTCGGCTGCAACGTAGTTGATGCCGGGCGTCAGCTTCGCCATCAGTTCGTGCGAGGACCACGACCCGTCAACGGCGCGCGACACCAGGATCTGGCGATCCGCTTCCGGGCGCAGCGAAATGCCGACGAGGCGCACATCGCCATCTTCCTCGGTTTCGAGCCAGGCGGTTACATCATCGCCGGGCCGCATGCCGCGAAGATCGAGCAGCTGACTTGCGGCATGGACCGCGCTGTTGGCTTCGGCGCGAGGCGCGCCAAGACGATCGAGAACGGAGGAGAGAGTTTCGTTGCGCAGTACGGAGACGCGCTTCATTTCGCTGGATGGTCCGCCGGCATCGACGGCGCTGGTGTAGGATGCGATCAGTTCGCGTGGATCAGGTTCGCCATTGGCCGGCGCCGCCTCGACAGTTCGCGTGCTTACGCCCGCATAGACCAGACCAGTCCCCACGAGCACAGCAGCAGCCGCACCCACCCCCCACTCAAACCAAGCGTTCTTCATGGGTGCTCCGAGCGTGCCAGCCGCCGCCGGCTGGAACAATTGTCATTTACGCCGCTTACTCCGCCACAAAGTCCGCAGCATTCAGCAGTCCGGGACAGCAAATAAAAACGTTCAGGTGCTATTCTACAAGGACGAATGCATATTTTGCCCCGACATGACTGAAGAAAAACTTGAAATCCCGAAGAAAAGAGCTTCGAAACGCCGCATAGTCGGCCTTGTTCTGGCCGCATTGGGGCTTTTCGCGGTGCTGCTCTGGCTCGTGCGCCAGCCGATCGCGGAAGCGGTCGCCCGCAGCGTGTGCGAGGGGCAGAGGTTAACCTGCCAGCTGAGTGTATCCCGGCTCGATTTCGGCGGTATCACCTTAACCAACGTCGAAGCGCGCGCGCCTGCGGCGGAAGCCAAGGCGCTGACGGTCCGCGAAATTGTCGTGAATCTGGCGTGGGATGGTCCTTTCTCGCCCCGGCCCACAAGTGTGGCCGGAAGCGATGTCGTGGTGCGCCTCGATCTTACCGGGCGCGGCCCCTTGCTTGGCGACCTCGATACGGCAGTCACGACATTTACGAAGCCTGGCGACGCGCCGCCGGGGCCGCAGCCGGGGCTGGACTTCAAGAACATCAAGATCATCGGACAGACGCTGTCGGGTGAGGTGATCGCGAACGGGACGGTTACATCGTCGGGCGACGAGATCGTTGTCGAAGCGAACGCTCCGGCTGCGTCTCTTGGTGTAGATGGCGCAACGATCAGTCTGGCCGGCGCCCATATACGCGCGGTGCTGGCCGGTGAACGAATCTCGGCGGCGGTCGATGTGGACCTGTCACGCTTCGAGGCAGCGGCCGCGAGTCTCTCCGATGTAAAAATCAGCGCAACGGTCGAGCAGGATGCCGGCGTGCTCAAGGGCGCGGGTTCCGCAAGTCTTGGCGTACTCGAAGCAGGCGGCGCGCAACTGCGCAACGCAACGGCGAACGGCGAGATCGAGGGCGCAGCGATCGGCGGCGACGTGTTCAATCTCGGCCAATGGCTCTCGCAGGTCCGCACGTTCGAGCTCGACGCAAGCACGGCAGACGGTTCGGCCCCCGGCGTCGCGTGGAAGGCTGCGGCGTTGTCTGCGAGCGTGAAGCCACAGACAACCGGAGGATCGGGCGGAGAGCTGTCCTTTTCCGCGGACGACATCAGCACGGCGCAGGCAATTGCGGGCCGGCTCGAAGCGGCGGGCACAATCAATGTCGCCAACGGCGTTCTGGGGTCCATCACGGGAACTGCACACGCGCGCTCCGTTGCGCTCACCGAGCCTCAGAGAGCTGTCGTGATCGATGCGGTGTCCGGTTCGATCGAGTCCGTATTGCCGGCGTTCGCGGCAGCCGCCAGCAACGCCCTCGACCGCGCCGCCCGATCGTTCGACGTGACCGCGCCGTGGTCGGCGACGGCATCCGACGCGATCACACTGGCTTGGAGCGACCGCATCGAACTGAAATCCGCGAGTGGCCTTGTGGCTCGCTTCACACCGGCAGCTGGCGCTTCCGACATTATGACCATTTCCACAGCCGAAGGCGGCCTATGGCGCGGCGCGGGAACGGTTGCCATCTCGGGCGGCGGTGCGCCCACCATCAAGCTCATCGTTGATCGGGCTGAAGGCGTGGGCAAGAAGCTCGCGCTCGAAGGGGCGCTGTCGATGCCGCCGTGGAAGGTGGCCTCGGACTCCATTGCCATCGAGCTTTCAGCGCTGGCGCTCAACAGCGAGGGGCCTGCAGGCAGCGCTTCGGGGGCGATGGCCGTGCAACTGGATGGCGCTGTCGGCGGCGGCTTCTGGAAGGGTGTAAAGGCCAACTCGCAAGTCAGTGCGACATGGACGGCCGATGCCATCGCCGCGAGCGCGCCGAGCGGCGCCACAGTGTCCTGGGCTGAAGTCAGATACGGCGATACGCGCTTTGGCGCGACGAGCGTGCGCTATGTGCCCGATGGAAACCTGGCTGCGACCTCCGGCAAGGGCCTTGCCGGGCGCGGACAGTTCCGTGCATTCGCGCTTCCCATCGCGGGAGATGGCTTTGCTGGGACTGCGAGCTTCGGTGCGGTGGACATCGACTGGCGCGCAGCTGACGGCCTCTCGGCGGACTTTGCCATGCAACCCAACACGGTGGAGCTGAAGCTTGGCGAAGAGGCGCTCAACGTTGCCATCGACTCCATCAAGGGCAAGCTTGGCCTGAGTGACGGCTGGAGCGTCAATGGCGCGATGGCTGGCGGTGTTGTTCGCTCCAGCATGACAGTGCTGTCTGACCTGACAGGCAAGTTCGATCTCGCGGGACGGGGCGACAAGGTTTCCGGTTCCCTGACGGATGTCACGACCGGCATCGCCGATGCGCTGACCGGCGGACAGAAACGCTATGAGGATGCGAAATTCGTTGGCGGCGCGAAGCTGGCGTCGAGCATCGTCGACTTCGAGGGTACGGTTACCCTGAAGGAGTCCGGCATCCAGATCGCGCACATCACCGGGCGTCACAGTCTTGCGGACAATGCCGGCTCGTTGAGTTTCGACCGCACGCCGCTGATCTTCGCGCGGCGAAGCTTCCAGCCTTCCGATCTGTCGCCGCTGCTGCTCGGTCCGGCCGCCGTTACCGGGCGCGTCGACATTGCCGGTGAAGCCAGTTGGGGAAACGATACGCTGAGAGCCAGCGCGTCGCTTGACCTGAGAAAGGTGGGCTTCGTGCTTGCGTCAGCAGGGGCCTTCGAGGGAGTCTCCGGTCGCATCGAAGTGTCGGACCTGCTCAAATTGAAGTCGGCGCCCGGCCAGCGGATCACGATCGACAAGATCACGCTTGGCCTGCCCATCGAGAAGGGCGTGATCGATTTCCAGCTGATCGGCTCCGAAGCGATCCACCTTGAGCGCGCCGAATGGCCGTTCGTCGGCGGCTTCATCCGGGTGAAGCCAACGGACTTCGTGTTTGCGAGTACGGCCAGGAACATCGTCATCGCCCAGGCCGTGGACTGGGACCTCGCCGCTTTCGTGAAGCAGTTCGAGATTCCCGATCTGAAATTGCAGGGAAGGGTGGGGGGAGACTTTCCCGTGGCGTTCAGCGCCGGTTCAGCCGAGATCGACAATGCTGTCCTTGCATCGACCGGACCCGGCGTCATTCAATACGGGGGAGCGACAACCGATGCAGTGGCGCAGTCGGATCAGGCAACTGCGATTGTGATGGATACGTTGAAGGATTTCAGGTTTGAGGTTCTGAAGATCGGTCTGGATGGCAACCTGGCGGGCGAGATGAAACTGACGCTCGACATGCTTGGACGCAACCCGGCCGTGATGAACGGCCAGGCGTTCCAGTTGAATGTCAGTATCGACAGCGAACTGGCGAAATTGCTGAACTCGCTGACGCTGGGCTCGGATATTCGAACTGTCACGGGCCGTGGCTCCGGGAATGGTGCGGGGCAGCCCCAGTGAACGGGCGTTACGGAACAAGTGATTGACGCAGGCGTCGTCACGGGCAAGGCTCGCCGATCGGGAACCGAAACGGTTTCACAGGCGAACGAGGTTACGGAGTTTGGAATGCCGCATTCGCTGAAACGACTGGAGATGGGACGGCCAGCGCTGGTCGCCGCCGCCGCGATGGCGGCCGCAATGAGCGTCGTGGCATGCACGCCGACAATCCAGCTCGCGGCTGACAAGCCGATCACGATCAATCTGAACGTGAAAATCGATCAGGAGATCCGCTACAAGATCGACAAGGATCTTGAAGACGCGATCGCCGCCAATCCTGATCTGTTCTGAGACGGGAAGAAGGAGCCTGCCATGAGCATGCTGAAAAAAATCGTTGTCTGGTTCACCGCCATCTTCGCGGCGAGCGCCCTGATGACTGCCGCGGCCGATCCGCTGATCGATCAGGCCAAGGCCATGGGCGTCATTGGCGAGCAGTTCGATGGCTATATCGGGATCGTGCAGTCCTCGCGCGTGACGCCGGACCTGCAGCGCCAGATCGACCGGATCAACAATGGCCGCCTCGCACAGTACAAGGACATCGCCGACAAGACCGGCGTGACCCTTGCGGACGTCGGCATCGGCATGGGCGAGAAACTGTTCGCCCGCGCCGGTTCCGGTGAGATGCTGAAGCCTGGCCCGTCCGACCCGTGGACGAAGAAGCCGTAACGGTTTCCCTGCAACATGAAATACGCGCCGCCCCGGATGACCTCCGGGGCGGTTGTCGTTTGGGCCGGACGGGCTCACACTGGGCGGGCCATGCTCCGCAAGATCATTCTGACACTCGCCCTCGTGCTGGTCCCGGTCGCGCTGATGACGCTCAGCGCCGCCACCGGCTGGTTCGGGCCGGAATTCCGCAACCCTCACCTCGTGATTGCCTTCGCGATCGGCGCCACGGCGACCGTGCTGCTTGCTGTGGGATTATTTGCCTTGTCGTTCTACAGCGCGCGATCGGGGCATGACGAACAGATCGGGAATGAACAGGACTCGGATGGGGCCTAAATCCCTGCTTGGGGGGCTGACTCCAAATCAGCTAGTTTCCGATTCGCATTGGGGTCCGGGTAAGGGGCTGGAGAGCTGTTGCCATGATGGAATCGTCCAGGCTTGCGTCCTATGTGGCGTCGCGCATCTGTCACGATGTCGCCTCGCCGCTCACGTCGATGTTGCAAAGCATGGAATTGCTGTTCGACGACAGCATGGGTCCGACGATGAAGGTGGAGGGCGAGAAAGCCCTGCGCACGGGCCTCGCCACGCTGGAAGCCAAGCTGCGCTTCACCCGCTTTGCGCTGGGCAGCCAGATCGTCAGCATCAACGAAACGCTCTGCAGCGTCAGTGAGGCGAAGGATCTGTTCGTCAAACTGTTCGCCACCAATTCGCGCACCGAACTGGTCTGGGCGGTCGAGACGCAGCGGATCACCAATCGCCAGATGCGGCTGCTGATGAATATGACGCTGATCATGATCGAGCCTGCGGCGCGCGGAAAATGCCGTGTCACGGCAAGGGAGCTTGGCGACAGGCTCGTCCTCGACGTCGAGGCGCTGGGGCAGTTCTCGAAACTGAAGGAAGAGGTGCTCGACGCCCTCTCGGGCAAGGAACCCGGCGGCGGCTGGGGTGGCGGTGCGGTGCAGCCTTATTTCACCAGCGTGCTGGCCCAGGAAGCTGGCTTCTCGCTTGAGACGCGCACCGTCCCGCAGGCGGCCGGCCTCAGCGCAATCGGCCCGCTCGCGCCAGCCTGACGGCCGACGCTCAACGCTAAACGCCGCTCCTTCAGCACTTCCTTAACTCCGAGCGCATTTATTTGCCTAAAGCACATATTATGCGTGCCGCGGGAAATGCGCCATGGACGACCTGCTGAGTGAATTCCTGACCGAGACAGCCGAAAGCCTCGACGTCATCGACGTGGAACTGGTGCGCTTCGAGAGCGATCCCAGCGACAAGGCCACGCTGAACAACATCTTCCGGCTGGTTCACACCATCAAGGGAACGTGCGGGTTCATCGGCCTGCCACGGCTCGAATCCATCGCCCACGCCGGCGAGACCTTGCTTGGCAAATTCCGCGACGGCGCGCTGCCCGTGACGACATCGTCCGTGTCGCTGGTGTTGACCTCCATCGATCGCATCAAGTCGCTGCTGGCCCACCTTGCCGATGCGCAGGTCGAGCCGCCGGGCGATGATCGCGACCTGATTGCAGAGCTTGAGCGTGCAGCCGAAGGCGGCGCGACTGCCACAGCGCCGATCCAGCTCAAGCCCGAGCCTGTTGTTGCTGTTGCTCCTAAGCCGGAGCCAGCCGAAGGGCAGGGGAAATGGGATGCCGATCAGGGCCGCTTCCTGCGTCCGGGCGAAGTCTCGCTCGCCGATCTCGAAGCTGCCTTCATGTCTGCCGAAGGGCCGGAGTCGCGCGAGGCAAAGCCGGCCCCTGCATCCGTCAGCGATCAGGACGAGGAAAAGAAAGGCAGTATCGGCGCCAACACGATCCGCGTGAATGTGGGCGTGCTTGAGGGCCTGATGACGATGGTTTCCGAGCTGGTGCTGACCCGCAATCAGCTGATGCAGATGCTGCGCACGTCCAACGACAGCGAGTTCAAGGCGCCGCTGCAGCGCCTGTCCGGCATCACTGCGGAGTTGCAGGACGCCGTGATGAAGACACGGATGCAGCCCATCGGCTCGGCGTGGAAGAAGCTTCCCCGCATCGTGCGCGATGCAGGCCAGGATCTCGGCAAGAAAATCGATCTTGTCATGGAGGGCGAGAGCACCGAACTCGACCGGCAGGTGCTCGAACTCATCAAGGACCCGCTGACGCACATGATCCGCAACTCCTGCGATCACGGCGTGGAGCGCCCCGCAGATCGCGCGGCATCGGGGAAATCAGAGAACGGCACGATCCGCCTGCGCGCCTATCACGAAGGCGGCCATATCATCGTCGAACTGAGCGATGACGGCGCCGGCCTCAACACGGAGCGCATTCGCCGCAAGGCCATCGAGAAAGGCGTCATCGACAGTGTCGAGGCCATGACGATGACGGATGCGCAGGTCAATCGCCTGATCTTCGCGCCGGGGTTCTCCACCGCCGAGAAAGTCACCAGCATTTCGGGCCGCGGCGTCGGCATGGATGTGGTGAAAACCAATGTCGAACTGATCGGCGGCGCGATCGATCTGAAGTCGCGGCAGGGCGCGGGGACGACTTTCGTCATCAAGATTCCGCTCACGCTCGCCATCGTCTCCGCGCTGATCGTCGGCGTCGGCGAACAGCGCTTTGCGCTGCCGCAGCTGTCGGTGCTGGAGCTCGTGCGCGCGGGCAGGCGGTGCGAGCACAAGATCGAAGTGATCAACTCCTCCCGCGTGCTCAGGCTGCGCGACAGACTGCTTCCGCTGGTTTCGCTGGCGGAAGTGCTGAACCTGATCGTTGAGCCCGTCCACGAAAGCCAGCTCGCCAGCATCGTCGTGATGCAGGTCGGCGAAACCCGCTTCGGCTTGATCGTCGACGAAGTGTTCGACACCGAAGAGATCGTGGTGAAGCCGCTGGCCAAGCGTCTCGGTTCGATGTGCGAATACTCCGGCGCGACGATCCTCGGCGACGGGGCGGTCATCATGATCCTGGATCCGAGCGGAATCTCGAAATCGGTCGCAAGCGCGGACCGCTCGTTGGATCGTCTGCTGGAAGAGCAGGCGATGATGTCGGCGGCAGCCGGTGCTGTCGCGACGGCTGCTGCGCGCACCAGCATGCTGCTGTTCTCGGCTGGCAGCGAGCAGCCGCGTGCATGTCCTCTGGCGCTGGTCACGCGCCTTGAAGATCTCGACGCCTCGAAGTTCGAACAGACCGCGCGCGGCCTCGTGGTCCAGTATCGCGGCAGGCTGATGCCGCTTGCGTCTGCGGGCGGCGAGATCAAGCGTACGGGCCGCCAGCCCATCCTGGTATTCAGCCAGGGCGAAAGCGTCATCGGTCTTGCGGTCGATCGCATCCTCGACATTGTCGAGGACGTACTCGATATCCAGATCAACGATGCCTCGCCTGGCGTTCTGGGCACGGCCGTCCTGAAGGGCGCTTCGACCGAGATCATCGACCTTGGTTGCTTCCTCGCGAAGGCCGACCCGGATTGGGCCGTTGCGGCAGCCCAGATCGAGACGCAGCGCGGGAGGAAGCGCGTCCTGCTCATCGAGTCGCATCCGTTCTTCCGCAACCTGCTCGCGCCTGTCGTCGCGGCGGCGGGCTACGAAGTCACGATCGCCGCCAGTGCGGAGGAGGCGAGAGCCTCCCTCGCCGCCGGTCAGGCGTTCGACGTGGTGCTGGCCGATACCGACGAGCCCCACGCGGCCTCGGTCGCCGGTCCCAACGTGGTCCCCCTGTCCAGCCGGATCGACACCGAGGCGGTCTCCAAGTCCGACCGCCACGCGCTGCTCGACGCCATCGCCCGCGCCGTGCGCCAGACCGCCCTGGAAGTGGAAGAAGCCGCATGAGCACCGCAGAGTTCGTCACCTTCCGAATCGGTGAGCAGACCTTCGGGGTCAGCGTTTCGGAAATTCACGATGTCTTCCGTCCCACCGGCATGACGCCCGTGCCCCTTTCCGGGGCCGAAATCGCCGGCGTCCTTAACCTTCGTGGACGCATCGTAACCGCCATTGACGCCCGGTCCCGCCTTGGGCTGAAAACCGAAGAAAAAACAACCGTAAAGCAGAAGCTGGCCATTGGCGTAGAGCGCGGCGGAGAGAGTTTCGGGCTCATAATCGATGAGATCGGGGAGGTCGTTCGGATCGACGAAAACGCCCTGGAGCAAAACCCCGTTAACCTTGACGCGACATGGTCCTGGGTATCGCGGGGAGTCTGCCGCCTCGAGGACCGGCTTCTGGTCATAATGGATATTGACCGGATGCTGGCGGGCGCGGGCGCTGAAGAATCTGCTGCGGCCTAGGTGGAGACGAGCATGAAACGCTGCCTGATCGTGGACGATAGCCGCGTAGTCCGCAAAGTTGCGCGCCGCATCGTCGAGGACCTGCGCTTCGAGGCCGACGAGGCCGCTGACGGTCAGCAGGCGCTGGACACCTGCCGCAAGGCGATGCCCGATGCGGTCCTGCTCGACTGGAACATGCCCGTGATGAACGGCATCGACTTTCTGCGCGCCCTGCGCCGTGAGCCGGGCGGGGATCGTCCTGTCGTCGTGTTCTGCACCACCGAGAACGACATGAGCCACATCGCCGAGGCGATGCGCTCTGGCGCCAATGAATACATTATGAAGCCGTTCGACTCCGAGATCATCGAATCCAAGTTCTCGGAAGTCGGCCTCGTCTGAAAAGCATGCTGTGACCGCCGCCGCCCGCCAACCCGCATCCAGCCGCCGCGTCCGGGCCATGCTCGTCGATGACAGCGCAATCATACGCGGGTTTATGCGGCGCTGGATCGAGGAAGACGGCCGCATCGAGCTGGTGAAGGTCTGCGCTGACGGCGTTCAGGCTGTCGCCGAGGCCGCCAACAGCAAGCCCGATGTGATCATCCTCGACATCGAGATGCCGAACATGGACGGGCTCACCGCCCTGCCGCAGCTTCGCAAGCTGGCTCCCGAAGCCCGCATCGTGATGGCCTCGACCTTGACGTCGGCGGGCGCAGTGCAGACGGTGAAGGCACTGGCGCTGGGCGCCGCCGACTACATCGCCAAGCCTCAGACCAGCCAGATCGGCGGCGTCGATTCCTACCGCGCCGAACTGCTCAACAAGATCGTCGCCCTTGGCGACCGCGCGTCGGGCGCCGGTCGCGCGCGCACGGACTATCGCCTGCGCCCGCCGCCGATCATCGCCAAACGTCCTGCCGCGCTTGTGGTTGCGTCCTCCACCGGCGGGCCTGCCGCGCTTCCGGTTCTGCTGGCGCCCATCGCGCGCCGCATCTCGCAGCCTGTCCTGATCGTGCAGCACATGCCGGCGGCGTTCACGCCGCTGCTGGCTGAAAAACTCGAACAGGCCATCGGCAAACCCTGCCGCGAAGCCATCGACGGCGAAACCATCGCCGCTGGCGCAGTTCTCGTCGCGCCGGGCGACCAGCATATGCGCATCGCCAGCGGCGCCGCAGGCCCGGTCATCCGCCTCGACCGCGATGCCCCCGTGAATTCATGCCGTCCTGCTGCGGACCCGCTGTTTGAGACCGCCGCGAGCGCATTCGGCGGCCGCGTGCTCGGCGTCGTGCTCACGGGGATGGGCCATGATGGTCGCGCCGGGGCGGGGCAGGTCGTCGCCGGCGGCGGCCGCGTGATCGTGCAGGATGAAGCGTCCAGCGTTGTCTGGGGCATGCCGGGCGCCGTGGCGCAGGCAGGTCATGCGGAGGCCGTGCTCCCGCTTCGCGATCTGGGTCAGATGGCGGTGCGCCTGATGAATGGAGAAGCTGCTTGAACAGCCAGGATTTCGATTTCGTCGCCCAACTGCTGCGCAAGCGCGCCGGCATCGTGCTCACGGGCGACAAGATGTACCTGCTGGAAAGCCGGCTGGCGCCGCTTGCCCGCAAGGAAGGTCTGCCGTCCATCGACGATCTGATCCACGTCGTGCGCTCGCGTCGGGAAGAGCGCCTGATTACGCAGGTCGTGGATGTGATGACCACGAACGAGACTTTCTTCTTCCGCGACAAGACGCCGTTCGATCACCTGAAGGATGCGATCCTTCCGGTCCTGTCGCAGGCGAGGCGCGGTAGCCGCATCCGCATCTGGTGCGCTGCCTGCGCGACAGGGCAGGAGCCCTATTCGATCGCGATGATGCTCGACCAGAACCCTGCGCTGACGGGCGGCGTTCCGGTGGAGATCGTCGCCACTGATATTTCAGACCGATGCCTCGACCGCGCACGTCAGGGCCTGTTCACGCAGTTTGAGGTGCAACGTGGTCTGCCGGTGCAAATGCTGATGCACTACTTCACACAGCAGGACGATCACTGGCGTATCTCCGAACGCCTGCGCCAGATGGTGAGCTTCCGCAAGCTCAACCTGATGGAGTCGAACTACAATCTCGGCCGCTTCGATGTCGTATTCTGCCGCAACGTGCTGATCTATTTCGACGGCCCCACCAAGACCGAGGTGATGGAACGCATCGCCGGCACGATGAACCCCGGCGCGTTCCTGCTTCTTGGCGCCGCCGAATCCGTCGTCGGCATCTCGCAGGCGTTCGATGCGACACAGGACCGGCGCGGCCTCTACAAGCTCGCCTCGCGCGCCTCCAAGGTGGCCTGATCGGCTAGTGTGCCGCTGGCGGCGCGAGAGCGGGCGCAATCGCCTCGACCAACTCGCGCACATTGATCGGCTTGCCGGCTACGCCCGCAAAGCCTGCCGCGATGTAGCTTGCAACGTTCTCGTTGGAGAGCTTCGCCGTCAGCGCGATCGCCGGCGTCTGGCGGTTGAGGCCATCGACGTCGGCGCGCAGGCCTCGCAGCGTTTCCATCCCATCCATGCCGGGCATCACGATGTCCATCAGGATCACGTCGAAAGCGTGCAGGCCACATACATCGATCGCTTCGGCGCCGGATGCGCAGAGCGTGATCTCCATGCCGAACTTGCTCAGCAGCAGTTCTACAATCCGCCGATTTTGCTCGTTGTCGTCGACGCACAATACCTGGCGTCCCGACCAGACCGGGTCGGCGTCCGGGTCGTGGATCTGCTCTCTCTCGGCGGTGCGGTCCGCTGCGAGCGAGATGCGGAAATGGGCTCCATCGCGCCGTGCGGGTTCCAGCGTGAGGTCGCCGCCCATCAGGCGCGCCAGCCTGCGCGAGATGAAAAGGCCAAGCCCCGTGCCGCCCCTGCTCGCATTGCCCGGAGATTGTTCGAACGGCGCGAAGATGGTCTCGGCCACGGCGTCAGGCACGCCCGATCCGCTATCGATTACACTGAGCGCAATCTCGATCCGCCCGTCTGCCTGCTCGTGCGTCGACAGGACAACCCTGATGACGCCGGCGTCCGTAAACTTGATGGCGTTGGAAAGAAGATTGCCGAGGATCTGCCGGATGCGGCCGCCATCCACCATCAGCATGCCCACGTCCGTGCCGCTGGTGTTGACGTCGAGCGTCAAACCCTTGTCCACCGCCTGAGGCCTCCACACATCGACCGTGCGGTTCACCAGCGCCTGTATGTCAGTCGGGCCGGTCAGAATCTCCAGCTTTCCGGCATCGATCTTCGACACGTCCAGCAGGTCGCTCACAATGGCGAGCAGGCCGCGCCCGGCGTCATCGATCAGACTGACCAGTTCCGTCGCTTCCTGCTCCGGCGCGCCGCGCTTCAGGACTTCAACCGCGCCCATGATGGCGTTGAGGGGCGTGCGAACCTCGTGGCTCATCATCGCGATGAAATCTGATTTCGCCTTGTCCGCCGCCCGCGCCTGATCTCGGCCCTGGCGCAGCGCGTCCTCGGCCACTTTGAGGAAATTGATGTCCTGCAGCGATCCCGAGATGCGGATCGAACCGTCCGAATTTGTTATGTAGCGCGCTCGCGCCGAGAACCAGCGATAGCCGCGCGTGCGCGTATTGAGCCGGAAATCCACCCGCAGGCGCGACATGCGTGCGCGCGCCACGGCGAAGGCATCCCGCAGTGTCGCGATATCGTCGGGATGCACGAAGCTCCCGAGGTCGCGCCAGATCGCGTCGAACTCCTCGCCCGTATAGCCTGTAACCGCCTGGAAACTCTCCGATGCGTGGAAGCGCTGTGCGGCAAGATTGGACACGTCCCATAGTCCGACGCGGGCGGCCTCGAGCGCGACCCTGCTGCGAGCCGCATTTTCGAGAATCACATCGCTCGCCGTCTGAAGCTGCACGATCGCATAATCGCGCGACATATTCGCGATCCACGCCATCCCTCCCAGCGCTACGGCAGACAGCAGCAGGATAACAAAAGTTACGATTGTGCTCGCCGCGAACGAGTAGGTGGTTGGAATTCCGATCGAACCGACGGCGCAGACCAGACTGAAGACCGTGACCGCAACCACGAGGACGAGCGTGGCCAGACGCATCCGGCCGCGCTGGAACATCATGGATACGCCAGCGATGATCGGCAGGATGGCCGCGACCGGCGCGATAATTCCGGCATGACGGTACGCCAGCACCGCGACCACAAGCAGATGAGCGAGCAGAAGCCCGTCCACAACGCCCTGGACGTTCCGTCTGACTCTCATCTGCGCAAAGCCGAAATAGCACGCGCCGGCAATCAGGATCGCGATGACATGCGAGGGCATGTGCGCCGGGTTCGCAACCAGCACCATGACCGAACTGAGAAGCCAGCCGACAAATGCCGCGAGGCAGAGATATCCGCATGCAACCTGCCAGGTCGCATCGACCTGTCCGCCCAGCATTCCGGCGTCGGCGTAGAACCTGCTTCTCAGGCGGCCGGTCAGGAATGCCGAGATCACCTGCCACGCGCTGCCGAGCGGCGCGCCGCTCGCGGCCGGTTCGGGCTTCACACTGGTGGCTGGCTGATCGATGGCCGTCATCCCCGGACCAAAGGTTAGGGCTTGCCATTCAAGCCTTAACTTTCCCTTGGCCGCTCCGGGCAGCAGGCTGCTGGCTCAGTCCATGTAGCTCCGCGCGATCGCGTCGGCCAATTCCTTGCCGCGTGTTGCAATCCGGGCTTCCGCCGCGGAGGACGAATCACTGCAGCTCGGCGTATCCCGGCTCTGGGACCGGTAACCGCGATTGAAGGCTTCCGTGAGGGCCGCCCTGCGCGGACCGCTTGGCGCTTCGTAGGACATCATGGTGAGCATGTAGTTCCGCCAGTATCCGTCCTGGTCGCCATTGCACGCCGTGCGCACCGAATGAGCCCGGCCCAAGGTCTCCGCCAATTCGCTGATCATGTGCAGCGGCGCCGCGCGCGGCGTCTTTGGCTCCTCCGGCTCCTGCGCAAACGCGGGAGCGGCGAACAGGAGCGCGCAAGCACAGGCGAGGGCAAAGCGAGTCATGCCGCTATCCTACCGCGCCGCCGACCCTCTGGCAAAACCCTCCCGCAGGCTTGCCTTTTCACGCCCGATAGGCCTGAACAGACGCCACGCGGGCGTGGCGGAACTGGTAGACGCACCAGACTTAAAA